>CALCHR010000262.1 GCA_937901185.1 uncultured Bacteroidales bacterium | reverse complement strand
TAGGAAAAACTCGGAGTTTACTAGGAAAAATTTGTAGTTTACTAAGAACGCCTAGTAAAGGCCTAAGTTTTTTCGGAAAATCAGTGGGCAATTCTGCGGGCCGATTTTTGAGAAGAATATTTGGCTGCGTTGTAAAAAAGTTTTAATTTTGTGCTTAGAAACATTGCTCTACAACACAAAACAGACTATGGCAGAACTACCCAGCTTGCAGGAGGTGACAGAAAAAATTTCTGACATGTGGAATCTTCTTTCGGAGGACGACAAGGAGGCTTTTTATGGCACTCTGACCTTGCAGAAGTTTAAGAAGAACGAGATGATTTACAGCGAGGGAGAGAGCCCCAACCATCTGCTCTGCCTGCTTTCCGGCAAGGTGAAGATCTATCGCGACGGCGTGGGCGGTCGCAGCCAGATAGTCCGCCTGATTCGCCCCGTGCAGTATTTCGGTTATCGAGCATCGCTGGCCGGCGAGCCTTTTGTGACGGCAGCGGCGGCCTTTGAGCCTTCGGTCATTTGCTCCATACCGATGAGCACCGTGAAGCGGGCGCTGGAGCACAACAACGCCTTGAGTATGTTTTTTGTGAAAGAACTGGCGGTGGATTTGGGCATTTCGGACCGTCGCACCGTGGGGCTGACGCAAAAGCACATCAGGGGCCGACTGGCCGAGTCTATTCTCTTTTTGAAGGAGACTTATGGGGTGGACGAGGAAGATCAAGCTATGGCTATCAAGCTCTCGCGTGAGGACTTGGCCAATCTTTCTAACATGACTACGTCGAATGCCATACGCACCCTCTCGGCCTTCGCTTCTGAAGGCTTGTTGGAGATTACGGGGCGTAAGGTCAGGATACTCGATGAGGAACGCCTGCGCAGAATTTCCAATATAGGTTAGGAAATTCTCAGGGCTTCAAATCATATTTTCTTAGCAGCTCAGAAAAAGCTTCACTGCCTGCTGCGGGCGGTGTGAGCCAATGGATGTGTGTGCCTCTGCGCTCCATTCCTCTGAACCATGTCATCTGTCGCTTGGCAAACTGATGGATGGCAATTTCCAGTTGGCGGAACATTTCTTCGTACGCCAACTGGCCGGTGGCGTGGAGGGTGAGGTATTTGTATTCAAGGCCGTAGTAGATAAGATCGTCGGGGGCGATTCCCTCGGCCAGCAGTTGCTCCACTTCGCGAACCATGCCTTCGTCGAGGCGCTGCTTGAGGCGCTGCGTGATGCGCTGGCGGCGCAACTCGCGGTCGATGTCTATGCCGAAGGTAAGGCTCTTCAGTTCGGGAAAAGGACGCTCGTCGAGCGGCGTGTGCTTGTAGTAGTCCTCTATCTCGATAGCGCGGATGGCTCGTTGGGCCGAGTCTACGTCGGTGGTGTTGTGGAGCGTTTTGTAAGAGCGGAGAATTTCTGTGAGCTCTTCCAGACTCTTGCCTTGCAGCGCTGCTCGCAACTGCGGATTTTGCGGCACGGGCGAGAGTTTGTAGCTTTTTAAGATACTCTCCAGATAAAGTCCGCTTCCGCCGCATACCACCACGCGCTTGCCGCGTGCTTTGATGTCGGTATAGGCTTGAAGAAAGTCGCGTTGGTACTCAAAGATGTTGTACTTTGTGCCCGGCTCGCAGATGTCGATGAGGTGATAGGGGATGGGGGTGCCTTCGGCTTCATAGTCGGAGAGGTCTTTTCCGGTGCCGAGGTCCATGCGTCGGTACACCTGTCGGCTGTCGGCGCTGATAATCTCGGCGTCGAGAGCATGGGCCAGTTGCACGGCAAACTTGGTCTTTCCTGAGGCGGTAGGCCCTAAAACGGTTATGAAGTCGTAGGCTGTCATCTTGTTTTGCAAAGATAGCAGATGCGCTTTGAACGGCCAAATTTCTTTGTGGTAAATGCGCCGCACGTAGCCTTTGGGTATAAAAAAGACGCCGCAGAGCTGTGCAGCTCTTGCGGCGTCGGTGGTTTATTTGAACCGGGCTATCGATTAGCCGTTCACCTTCTTCATGTGAGCGATGAGTTCGAGCACCTTGTTAGAGTAGCCGATCTCGTTGTCGTACCAAGATACAACCTTCACAAATGTGTCGGTGAGCTGGATACCAGCCTTTGCATCGAAGATAGAAGTGCGAGCATCGCCGAGGAAGTCAGCAGATACTACATCTTCTTCAGTGTAACCGAGTACACCAGCGAGTTCGTTCTCAGAAGCTTCCTTCATGGCAGCGCAAATCTCAGCGTAAGTAGCGGGCTTAGCGAGGTTCACTGTCAAGTCTACAACAGATACGTCGAGAGTAGGAACGCGGAAAGCCATACCAGTGAGCTTACCGTTGAGCTCGGGGATAACTTTACCTACAGCCTTAGCAGCACCTGTTGAAGAGGGGATGATGTTCTCGAGGATAC
>CALCHR010000261.1 GCA_937901185.1 uncultured Bacteroidales bacterium | reverse complement strand
CTACGCCTGGAACGATGAACCGGTGAGGCTCATCGACCTGGCGAGCGTTGTCGATGAGTTCGACGCCATCGAGGTCGAGGCGGAGATGCAGGACATCGTCGCCGGACTGCTCGACGTTGAGACGGTCAAGATCGCCCACAACAACGCCTTCGAGCGCACGGCCCTGGGTAAGTATTGCGGCCACTACCTCCCACCGGAGGAGTGGGGCGACACCATGGTGCTGGCAGCCATGAACGGCTTGCCGATGAGCTTGGAGGCGTCAGGGGCTGCGCTTGGCATTGAACTGCAAAAGCTGGCCACCGGCACGACACTGATCAACTACTTCTGCAAGCCCTGCAAGCCTACCATCGCAAACGGCGGCAGGACGAGGAACCTGCCGCATCACGCACCCGATAAGTGGGAGCGGTTCAAGGAATACGCTAAGCGCGACGTCGTAACGATGCGCACCATCTACAAGCTACTGAACCGCTTCCCAGTCTCCGACTTCGAGCGCAAGCTCTGGGCTCTGGACGCTCGCATCAACGAGCGAGGGGTGAAGGTGGACATCGAGCTCGCTGAGGCAGCCATCGCAGTGGACGAAGCATTCACGGCAGAGCACTCCGCTGAGATGCAGCGCCTCACCGGGCTCGACAACCCCAACAGCGTGGCACAGCTCAAGGACTGGCTGGAGACGGTCGGCCTGTCATGTGAGAGCCTGAGCAAGGGCACGGTGTCCGACTTGAAAGCCAAGGCCGTCGACCCCACCACCCGCAAGGTGCTGGAGCTGCGGCAGCAGCTGGGCAAGACGTCCACCAAGAAGTACGAGGCCATGGTCAACGCTGCAGGCGCGGACCACCGAGTCCGCGGCATCACCCAATACTACGGCGCCGCCAGGACCGGCCGCTGGGCCGGCCGCCTGGTACAGCTGCAAAACCTCCCGCAGAATCACCTGGACGGTATCGACCAGGTGCGCGAGATCGTGAGGGCCAAGGACCTGGAGGTGCTGGAGCTGTTGTATGACAGCGTGCCCGACGTCCTCAGCCAACTGATCCGCACGGCCTTCGTGGCCAAGCCTGGCCACACCTTCCTGGTCAGCGACTACGCAGCCATCGAGGCGCGCGTGATCGCCTACCTGGCCGGGGAGCGCTGGCGCCTCGATGTGTTCGCCGAGGGCGGGGACATCTACTGCTCCTCTGCCTCGCAAATGTTCAAGGTACCGGTGGTCAAGCACGGCATCAATGGACACCTGCGGCAGAAGGGTAAAGTGGCAGAGCTTGCCTGTGGCTACGGTGGAGGCGTGGGGGCGCTGAAAGCCTTCGGCGCTGACAAGATGGGACTAAGCGAGGACGAGATGCAGCAGATCGTCGACCAGTGGCGCGCCGCCTCCCCTACCATCCCCAAGCTGTGGAGCGCTGTGGAACGTGCAGCCAAGCAGGCCCTGGAGCGGCCAGGCACCACGGTGACTGTCCGACGGCCCCAACACCTGCCCGGGGCCCCGGACTGCATCGTGAAGTACCGCAGAGACGCCGACGCCCTGCGCTGTCTGCTGCCCAGTGGCCGCATACTGACATACTGGGGCGCCAGGCTGGAGGACTACAAGGGCCGGCAGTCGGTCGTGTTCATGGGTCAAAACCAGACCACACGGAAGTGGGAAAAAACGGAGACCTGGGGCGGCAAGCTGGTGGAGAACATCGTGCAGGCCGTGGCCCGTGACTGTCTGGCCGAGGCCATGCTGAGGCTGGATGCTGCCGGCTACTCCATCGTATTCCACGTCCATGACGAGGTGGTGATCGAGGCACCGGACGGCAGCAAGTGGCAGGACGCGGCCGCCATCATGGGCGAGCCTATCAGCTGGGCACCAGGGCTGCTGCTCCGCGGCGACGGCTACGAGACAAAATTCTACATGAAAGACTAACCAAAGGAGGGGCGAAACCCTTGAATATCAAAAACGACAAGGCTCTGGACATCGCCCTGGGCAACAGCCGAAAAACAAAAACCTGGAAGAACCGACCGATGCAATGGTCCGAGCTCCTCGACCGAATGAGCAAGACCGTACGCACGACCGAGACTATAGCAGAGTACAGGGCAATGACACGCGACCAACAGAGCGAACGAAAAGACCAAGGCGGCTTCGTGGGAGGTTACTGCAACAACGGTAGCCGTTCCGATATTCGCTTCCGATCCGTCCTCTGCCTCGACGCGGACTATGCCGACCACGACCTGTGGAGCGACTGGTGTATGTTTTACGGCAACGCGGGCGCGGTTTACTCGACACACAAGCACACACCCGAAAAGCCACGCCTCCGCTTAGTAGTTCCGCTTTCAAGGAATGTCGACCCAGACGAATACCAAGCAATCGGACGAAGAGTCGCGGACACATTGGGCATTGACAAATTCGACGATACGAGCTATCAGCCGCAGAGGGTGATGTATTGGCCAAGCACATCAAAGGACGGTCAATTTGTATTTGAGTACTTAGATGCGCCGATGCTTGACCCCGATGAGATACTCGGTACTTACCACAACTGGAGAGATGTGTCAAGCTGGCCCATGAGCTCAAGAGTGGCGCAGATTGTCAAGACATCAGCCACGAAGCAAAAGGACCCTCTCGAGAAGGGTGGAATCGTCGGAGCATTCTGCCGAGCCTACTACCCGATCCAAACTGCGATAGACGAATTTATACCAGCCTACGTCCCGAGCGACGACCCAGGACGATACACATACACGGAAGGCAGCACAGCTGCAGGCGTGATAATTTACGACGACAAATTCACCTATTCACATCACGCCACAGACCCCGCAAGCGGACTTCTATGCAACGCGTGGGAATTGGTAAGGCTTCACCACTTCATCGAACTGGACGCAAATGTCGACCCCGACACACCGATGGCATCGCGACCGAGCTACAAGGCCATGGCGAAGCTCGCAGCTGAGGACAAGAAGGTAACAGCACAGATTATCACCGACCGAATGCAAGAAGCCACTGGGGACTTCGCGGAACCGATAGAAGCCAACGGAACGGACTGGAAAGAAAAGCTGAAGGTAACTGAAAAGGGTGCACTTGCACAGACAATCGAGAATGCCGTAATTATTTTACGGCACGATCCAAACCTCAAGGACTGCCTCGCATTCAACGAGATGGACCACAACATCGTGAGCCTTAAGAGCCTACCGTGGAGAGAGATACGAGGCGCGAGCCAATGGGTAGACACCGACGACGCAGCCCTCCGCTTTTACATGGAGCGCTTGTACGGTATGACGGGCAAAGACCGAATATTTGACGCGGTCAATGTAGTCGCTCAGGAGCGCAGCTTCCACCCAGTAAGGGACTACCTCAACGAGTGCACATGGGACGGAGTGCCGAGGGTGGACACACTCCTCATCGACTACCTCGGAGCTGAGGACAACGCCTACACGCGAGCGGTTACACGAAAGACACTCGCAGCGGCGGTAGCACGAATATACCGACCAGGCTGTAAGTTCGACTATATGCTAACGCTGAGAGGGCGACAAGGACTCGGTAAATCGGCACTGATTGGAAAGCTCGGTGGGCCGTGGTTCTCCGACACCTTCACAACGATGCAAGGAAAGGACGCATACGAGCAAGTCCAAGGCGTATGGATCATGGAGGTCGGCGAGCTCGCAGGAATGAGAAAAGCAGAGGCGGAGACCATAAAGCTTTATATATCAAAGCAAGTCGACCGCTTCCGACCAGCCTACGGGCGCAGACTTCAAGAGTTCCCGCGACAGTGCGTATTCATAGGCACGACCAATGAGACGCAGTTCCTACGCGACACAACGGGTAACAGACGCTTCTGGGTAGTCGACACACCGAATACCCCCACCCACGATATGTGGGACGAGCTGACGCCTGAGACCATAAAGCAGATATGGGCGGAAGCCGTGGAGATATACAACGCAGGCGAAAAGCTGTACTTACCGAAGAACCTCGAGGAAAAGGCTCGCGAGGTGCAAGAGTCCTACGAAGAGGAGAATCCAAGAGCAGGCATCGTAGCCGAATACTTAGACAAGCTCCTGCCGACCAAATGGGACGAGATGGACAGCTACGCACGCCGAGAATGGCTCGAAGCGGGCACGGAACAAGGAACCGTCAAGAGAACGACCGTCTGCACCTTGGAGATATGGGTGGAGGCACTTGGCGGGAACCCCGACCGAATCGACCGCTACGCCGCAAAAGAGATACGCGACATAATGGCGAGCTTCCCAGAGTGGAGGCATCAGGGTAATAGAAAAATAACCTGCAAGCCATACGGTCGTCAAAGATACTTCAAAAAGGAGGAAGAGGTATGAGCGCACCCTGCAAAGACTGCAAAGAGAGAACCCCTGGATGCCACTCCAAGTGCGAAAAATATATAGAGTTCGACAAGGAGAATCAAAAACGCAGGCACGAGAGGACTCTGGCCACGAGATCAGCAGACTACTCACCGAATAAGAAGGCGAGAGTACGTCACTACGAGATTAATAAACTGAGAGGAGGACACAGATAGTGAACTGCAAAGAATGCTTATACGAAAGGGTATGCCCAATCCACCTCAATGATGAGGACGCGGAACGATGCAAGACCTACGAAGGCAAAGAGGACTATGTCAAAGTAGTTAGATGCAAGGACTGCATCCATCGCGGATATGCTGACGACGGATGGTGCGGACTTCAAGCAAGATACACTGACGACAGTGAGTACTGCAGCCTTGGCATAAGGAAGGAGGCCACAGGTGAGAATTAACACCGTAAGACTTAGAGCCATGATAGGATGGCTCGGAATGACGCTATCATGGATTGTGACACTTTTGGTAGGCTACATACCGCCGTCCATTTCAGCGACTTGGTACACAAACGCCTGCACGGTATTCATGATAATACTCGGCTCCGCATCGCTCCTATTAATCTCGTACAAAGGCTACGAGAAGATAGACGACATACTGCTGACCTGCTCGGGGATAGCAGGGCTCGGGATTTGCTTATTCCCATGCTCGATAGATGGATGCCCTGAGAGGGTAGGCACATTTTTAGTAAATAGTCAAGTGAGCAACATAATCCACTTTATAAGCGCGATTGTGTTCTTCGGGCTCCTCGCTTATAACTCCTTCTTCCTTTTCACGAAGGAAGCGGGAGAGCCGACCCGAAAGAAGAAAATACGCAACATCATCTACAGGGTATGTGGAGTGGGGATGATAGGATCCTTCGCAATAATGCTACTGCCACCATTCCGCATCCAAGTATGGCTGACCGAGACAATCGCACTGTTCTTCTTCGCTATTAGCTTTTTAACGAAGGCGGACATTTATCCGTGGCTCGCTTGCGACACACCCTACATCGAAGGAGATGACTGAAAAATGAATAACCCATTAGAAAAGGAAATAGAACGAAAGCTCAAAGTACTTATCGAGGGGAAACTCAACGGGCTCTGCCTTAAATGGACGTGCCCAGGATGGAGTGGGGTGCCTGACCGCATCCTACTCCTCCCAGGCGGAAGCGTACAATTCGCAGAGCTTAAAAGACCAAAAGGAAGCAGAACCAGCGAGCTGCAAAAGTGGTGGAAACGAAAGCTCGAAGGTCTCGGCTTTACAGTATGGCATATACACACTTATGAAGATTTGTCAAATATAGAAAAGGAGATCAATAATGTTAGAGATTAGAACAATTATAGTAAACTCCAGCCTCCCTGGAAAATTCGATAGCGAAGTAAATGGACACATCAAAGAAGGCTGGGAATTGGTACGCCGTGAGGTACTCCCACCCTACGAGGGCGAATGCCTGACCTGCCCCCAACGCCTCTACGCAGAGCTTGAGAGAGAGGTAGATGCACCCAAGGTGGAGGACGAGGACGAGGAGGACACAGAAACGGGAGAATGGCAAATAAGCCGCGACCCAAGTAAACCTTACAGATGTAACAATTGCGGATATAAAGCCAGTATGATGTGGCCAACCTGCCCCTCCTGCAGCAAACCGCTGAGGAGAATAGAAGAATGAAATTCACCCCATACCCACACCAGCAAGCAGGAATAGACTGGCTCATAGAACGCCCAGCTTCTTGCTTGCTTTGGGGCATGGGCACGGGCAAGACCGTAACCACACTGACAGCACTCGACCAAATCCTCCATGATTTACTGGAGGACGGTCCTGTGTTGGTAATAGCCCCAAAGCGAGTAGCCGAGAACACATGGAGTAAGGAAACCGCCAAGTGGGAGCATTTGAGACACCTCCGTATAGCCAAAATAATGGGCACACAAGCAGAGAGACTAAAAGCCATACAAACACCCGCCGACATTTACGTAATCAACCGTGAGAACGTCGTGTGGCTCGTGGACACCATCGGCAAGCGATGGCCGTTCCCAATCGTAGTGATTGATGAGCTCTCAAACTTCAAGTCCATTCAAGCGAAAAGGTGGAAAGCCCTCCGAAAAGTAAGAGGACGAATCAAAAGGATTATAGGGCTAACAGGCACACCAAGACCCAACGGCTTGGAGGACTT
>CALCHR010000260.1 GCA_937901185.1 uncultured Bacteroidales bacterium | reverse complement strand
TAGTTACCGAAATTTACCTAGCTTTTACCTAAGAAATGCCCGAAAATGGGTATTGGAAATCAGATAGTTATAAAAGGGCTTGAGCAGGGGCTGAAAAGAAGCGACGGGGCTGTGCCTTTTTGCTTGACACAGCCCCGTCGCCGAGGGGATTTGCTTCCGTGGAGGAAAGCCTATTGCAATATCAGTTTCTTGACAATGGTGCTTTGGTCTTTGCCTTTGATTTTCAGCAGCGCCACTCCGCGATAAGCGCCGGTGGGCAGACTGATGCGGCCGCAGCCAGCCTCGGAGGCGAGCAGTGTGCCGCCGGTGGTGTAGAGGCTCACCTCCAGCACGTCAGCGGCGTCGAGGACAACGCGGCCGGGCATGGTCGTTAAGCGGAAAGCTTTGTCGGAGGTGGTGGCGTGGTCAATGGCTGTTTCGCCGCCCACGTGGGCTTCTACGGCATTGATGATGGTCTCGTTGTTGGCTTTGATGAGCATCACCACTACCTTGAGATTGTCTACATTGCTCACAGAGGCCGGCACGTCGGCTGTCAGCGTCACTTCATAGTTGGTGCCGGCTGTGACGGAAGTGGGTAGCAGGGCCGGTGTGCCACTGATGGTGCGGCCCACCCATCCGCGAGCTACGTCGTTGTGATAGAAAGGATAGACGGTAGAACTTCCGTATTTCCCGCCTTGGCCCCATTCGCCGAGGTCGCTGTCGGTGAGGCTCATCAGGTTGTTCTGCTGGAAGCCCAGCACGTTGTCTTCGAGTATCACCATGAAGATGTTGGTGTTCACTCCTTCTGCATCCAGCGCATAGCGCACATGGCAAGGCACGGTGAGGGTGCGTTTGTCGGCAGAAAGGCCGGCGCTGGCCGTAATATCAGCTTCGACAGGGATGGCCATCTCTGCTTCTACGATGTCCAGCCAAAGCGGCTCGCTGTCATTGATGGCGTTGAAGGAGTAGTCTTGCCCCATAGAAACCATAGGGTAGCTGATGGCGCCCTTGCGGTTGATGATGCCGGAGGGAGCACCGGTGAAAGAGAAAAAGTCTGAGTAGCCTGCCATTCCCGTTCCGAGGTTGTCGCCGGGATAGGTGTGGATAGAGATGGGGAGGAACTGGCTGCCATAGATGCCTTTGATTTTCTCAATGGCCAGGATGCCGAGCGGGCAGTTTTGGCAGGTCATGCCGGTATACTCTTCTAGTACGAGGCGCTTGGTGGGAAGGAAAGCCAGGTTCTTGATGGTGCCGTTCATGGTGTTCTTCGTATCGTCAAGCTGAACTACAAGCGTGTAGTTGTTCTCGCGGCCCACCACGAGAGGCAGTTCCTCGCTGAAGGCAAAGGCGTAGGTGTCGCCCTTCTTAAGGCTGAGTCCGCTCTCGCTGACTGTGTCAAGGATGCGGCCCTCACCGTCTTTCAACTGGAGATTGACAGATGTGAATTGCTGGGTCTCCGAGTCGATAACGATGCGTCCTTTGATAGCCTGTGAAGCCTTGCCCACCACGGAGGTCTCAAAGTCGAGCGACACGAGGAAGGGCAGGTTGTGCAGCACCTCTATATTGTCTACCATCACGGCGCTCTGGGCGATGTTGTCGTTGAGGAAGACGATGTAGACATTCTTTCCTGCGAAGGCTGAAAGGCTGATGGTGTTTTCAGTCCAGTCGCCGGCCATGATTTCTTCATTGGCTCCCGGCGATTGCATCTCGTCGTAGACCACGGTGCCTTCGCTGAGAATGGCGGCAGTGATATCTTCGTTGAGGATGTTGTAGACATTACTGCTCTCCCATACTATGATTTTCAGATAGTCGCTGGCATTTTCCTTGTAGCTTTGCGACTGGAATTTCAGCACACAGAGTTCGTCGGGCAAGTAGAGTTGGGGGACGACCATCCAGTCTTTGGAACGGCCGGAGGGCGTGTAGCTGGAGTGGGAAGCGGCTGCCATGTCGGTGGAGCCTTCGTCGTCGCGCACCACCCACCACGGATAGTTGACAGCATCTGCAAAACCCCAGGCCTGCATGGTTGCGGAAGGCGTGTTGCGGTCGCCGTCATAGAGCAACATGTTGTTGAGCCCGTTGTTAAAGTCTTCGGAGAAGAGGGTCTTGTCGTCGTAAGATATTTCTCGCTCGTAGCTGCCGGTATAGTTGATGGTGATAGCCTCGTTGGGGTTGTTTCCTGCCAAGTCGGTAATGCAACCGGCCGGGATAGCTATATGGTAGTTGGCTCCTTTATATAAATATTGTGTACTGAGGGGGAAGACAGCTACCTGGTTGCCGTTGTAAGCCAAAGCCAAATCGCAAAGAGCCTCGGTCTCATCTGCGAGGAACAGAGCAGCAGTGGCATTCTCTGTAAGCTTTACCTGGGTGTCGAAGGTAAGTAGCACGGGGTTGCTGCTACCATCTATGCGAGCCACGGAAGCTCCTTCGGCAGGATAGATGCTCTGACATTTCACCGAGACATTGGCGCGACCCTTGTAGGGGATGCTGATGGCGCGGTTGGTGGCTTGCTCATCGCCTTCTAAACAGATGGCACCGGCCGGGATGCGCAGTGTGTAATTCTTTCCGTCGGTGAGCTCGCCTTTACGAAAGCGGACAGCCACCACCTTAGCGCCTGCTTCGGCGCTGACGCTGATGGAAGAGTAGACCGCAGTGCCTGCTTCATCGCAAATCTGAGCAGCCGTGTTGCCGCACAACACTTTTACGTTGCGGTCAAAGGTAATATCGATTTTCTGCAGTTTGTTGAGTCCGGCACCGGCGGTGGGCGAAACGGAATAAGCCCCCAGAAGGTCTACTTCGCTACATGCTTCGCTGAAACTTTCGGGCATGCTTACCACGTAGCTTGAGTAGGGGTCGATGAGCACAGCCACTTTTTTGCCGTCGTTGCTGATACACAGCGGAGTACCGGTGTTTTCAATGCCGGTCTTACTTACAAAGTCTATGCCGTAGCGTTGTTTTAAGACAAGGCTGAAACTGTACCAGTAGTTGCCGCTTCTGACGCTCCATTCGCGGTAGGGATTAGAAATGGGAGTAGCAGCGAAAATCTGTCCGTTGTTGTCGACGCTCCAGCCACCCAGTCCGCTCTCTGCACCGTCGGGGAAAATTTGGAAACGACCGGTGCTCACTTCGTAGAGATAGGGTAGAATGGTTTCCTTGGGGAAATTGCTGCCGGCGATGGCCTCTACGAGATAGGCGTTGCCGGTGACGTAGAGTCCGTTGTTGCTGAGCGTGGCGGTGGAAATGAAAGACAGATTTTCCACCCAAGGAGTCCACGCCGCAGTAGCGCTCTCGTTGAAGCCGATGGCTACGTAGGAAGCCTTTTCGCGGTCGTAGAGATATTGGAAGATGCCGCCGATGTAGTCGCCGGTGGGTAGATAGCTGAAGGACATGCAGCCCACGATGTAGCGACCATCTGCAGAGATGTCTGTAAAGCGGTTTTGCTCCTTGTCCTCGTGGACCATATCTTTTGTAGGAAGGCCCGGAGTGTTTAACAGTTTTCCGGTAGTTAAATCCCAAAGGGCCGGCACTTCTGCAAAGATGTTGTCGATGTAGGAGAGTGTACCGATGGCGTAGCGGCCATCCGGTGTGACGGCTTTTGCATAGCCGGAGTTGCAGCCGCTATGAAGTGGAAGGAGAATGAATTTGCCTTCCGATTTTTTCCAGTAGGCCGGTTTCCCGTTCAACTCACCTACGGCTATTGTGCCATCGTCGGTCACATCGTTTACGCCGATGCTGGAGAGTGTAGAGGCGTCGTAGCCTTTCCATAACTCAGTAACCTCTTTTGTGGTGAGGTTGATGAGTCGCGGTCCGGTAGATAGCAGCGTGTTCTCAGCATTAGAACCTGTGGCGACGGCCCAAAGACCATTGTCGGACATCTTTTGGATGATAGCACCATCATCGAAGTTGTAAATCTGGAATGTCGGATCGTTCTGGGCAAGGGTGCAAAGAGACCAGCTATTGACGAGCAGCGCACAGAGCGCAAATAATATTTTTTTCATAAAGCGGATATATTTCTTGTGGTATCCTAAGATGCAGTATATCTGTGCAAAAATACAGAAAAAGTTTAGTACTTTCCCCTTGGTGCTTTGAAAAAAGACCGACTCAAAATATTCTTTGTCCAATTGCCCTTTTGTGCCGACGTATAAAAAATCTGGGAGCTCCTTTTGCGGTTCGGAGGCTTTCCAGTATTTTTGCTGTAAGAAAAAAACAGTATGGATTTTTTAAAGAAACTCTTACTCTGCCTGCTGCTCGTTGTCTGCGCACAACCGGTGGATGCTCAGTTTCCGGCCATTACTGATTCGGCCGAAGCGCAAGTGGGTATTTCTGATACGACCACTACGGAAGAAGAATTGCTCCTCTCTTCAGAACCGGTGGATGTGTCTGTACAACCCGATGTGGTGCTGCGGCAATATGTCTACCATGGAACTTTTGACCTGGGTGCCCTCTCCGATTCCTTGCAGACCCGCTATGAGAATCTCTTTATTGCCTACCGGGTTTGGGAAGAGTTTTTCTTTCCTTTTCAGGGCTATGTGCTTTTGGCAAAACTTTCTGACATAGATTTTTGGGATATCCTCTTGAAACTCTTGCCGATGGTCTTGCTGCTTCTCTATCTTCGGAAATATCTGCGGAAGCTCAGACAACAATGGGCTGCTACATCGACAGCCTCTCCTATGATTTACTCTCTGGAAAACCTGGAGCGCGATTTGATTTGGGGCTTGTGGCTCTTGCTCTTCGGTATATTCTTCTCCAGCCTCTATCTTCTCTTGCCCGGCACATTGCTTTCTTTGTGGAAGGGTATCCACTGGCTGCATCTTTATAAACACCGACAGAAAAATACGGATGACAATCACACTCCTGGCCATTATAGATGAGGCTCGAGCCATTGGCTATTGCGGCCGCCAGCCTTTCTTCATCCCCGCAGACTTGCAGCGCTTCAAAGCCTTGACGATGGGGCACCCTGTCATTATGGGGCGCCGCACTTTCGAGGCCTTGCCAAACGGTCCGCTCCCTCATCGGCGCAATTTGGTGTTGACCCATCGTTCAGACTATGCTCCGGCCGGAGCCGAGGTCTTCCATTCTTTGGAAACAGCTTTGGCTACTTGTGCCGACGCCGCTGAGGTCTTTATTATCGGTGGGGGAGAGGTCTATGCCCAGGCTTTGCCGTTGGCCCACCGCCTTTGCTTAACGATGGTAGAAGCCCGTGCCGAGATGGCAGATACTTACTTTCCGGATTTTGATAAGACGCTGTGGCGCGAGGTGTTCTCTGAACATCATCCTGCCGATGCCGAAGGCCATCCCGCCTTTACCTTCGCAGAATTTCTCCGCAGGTAGTATTTTTTGCCCAAGAGTAAACAAGTTTTTATCCCATAGAAAATCCCCGGACGAAACTACTTCGTTCGGGGATTGCTTATTCTCGGCTCCTGCGCCGTATCAGAAACCATAGGGGTTCATGTTGCGATAGCGCTCAGCCATTTTGTTTTCCACACTGGTAAACTCTCCATCTGCCTTTTCTCCTTCCTCGGGCTGTAGTTCCTGGCTCTTTTTCAAATCGTCGGCAGCACCTTGTTCGTCGTTTAGCTGCAGCTTGATGCTGCTACGAAGCCGGTAGGCCGGAGCAAAATCCGGTTGCAGTTCGATGGCCTCGTTGCAAAGTTCCAAGGCTTTGTCTATGTGCGAGGTGTGGCAGTAGAACTTGGCAAAGTGGAGCACGCCGTCGCGGCTAAAGGGATTGGCTGCCAGCAATTGGCTGTACACTTCTTCGGCCTTTTCTGTTTCGCCGATGGCCACCAAAGAGTCTGCTTGCAGCAAGAGGAACTCTTCGTTCTCGCCATCCAGTTCCAACAAGGCCTCTGTGTCCTCCAACACCTCTTTGTGCAGCCCCATGCCGGCAAGGATTTTTGCGCGCAACAAGCGTGGAGCGCTGTAGCGAGGCTGTAGTTCGATGGCTTGGGTGAGTCGGGCAATGGCCGAGGCATTGTCGCCTACGCCTTGGTCAGCTTCGCCGCCCAGGTAGAGCGCACGAGCATCCTCGGGCAGGCTTTCCAGAAGTTTGTCGGCAATGACTTTCATCGCGGCATAGTTGCCCAGTCGGCCGTAGGTTTGTCCCAGCAGCAGTTGGGCCTCCACGTTTTCCGGCTCGGCCTCAGCCACGCGTTGCAACAAGGGGAGCGCTTCCTCGAAGTTTTGCAGCAGCAGTTTGGCTTCAGCCAGGAGTTTCACCATACGGAGGTCGTCTTGCAGTTGCAAGGCTTTGGTAAAACATTTCTCAGCGTAGCTTACCTCGCCCATCTTCATGGCGCGGATGCCGTCATCGTGGAGGATGGCGATGGCACTTTCTTCCGACGTTGGCGCTTCAGCCTCGGCCGGCTTGCTTTTGAAAAAATCGAAGAGACCCATACCTTATATAATATATGTGTTAGCCGTTACTTACTTGCCCAGGCTTTATCCGTAGATCACCTTACCGTTTTCGTCCTCGTAGTTCTTCAGGTCCTTGGCATATTGGTTCATGGCGCGCAGGCTCATACCCATGGAAGAGAAACCGCCGTCGTGGAAGAGGTTCTGCATAGTCACCTTACGGGTGAAGTCTGAGAACATCACCACGCAGTAGTCGGCGCAGTCTTCAGCGCTGGCGTTGCCCAGGGGCGACATCTTGTCGGAGAAGTCCATGAGGTCTGCCATCGACTTGATACCCTTTCCGGCTGTGGTGGGCGTGGGCGATTGAGAGATGGTGTTGATGCGCACATTCTTCTCGCGGCCGTAGATGTAGCCGAAAGAGCGGGCGATGCTCTCGAGCATGCTCTTGGCGTCGGCCATATCGTTGTAGCCGTAGAATGTGCGCTGCGAAGCCACGTAGGTAAGGGCTACCACTGAGCCGCCTTCGGCAATGGCGTCTTGCTTCTTGGCTACTTGGAGCATCTTGTGGAAAGAGATGGCCGAGATGTCGAGCGTCTTCTGCAGGTAACCATAGTCGAGGTCATCGTAGGTGCGTTGCTTGCGCACATTGGGACTCATACCGATGCTGTGGAGCACGAAGTCTATCTTGCCGCCGAGCAAGGCTACCGACTCGGAAAATACTTTCTCCAAATCCTCTACGCTGGTGGCGTCGGCAGGGATTACCGGAGCGTTCAGTTGCTTAGAGAGTTCGTCCAACTCGCCCATGCGCAAAGCCATAGGAGTGTTGGTCAATGTGATGGTGGCGCCTTCTTCGACAGCCTTTACGGCTACCTTCCAGGCGATAGATTCTGAATTGAGTGCGCCGAAGATGATTCCGCGCTTACCTTTTAATAAATTGTGTGCCATTAGTTTCTTCTTTTTACAAAGGGTAACACCTAAAACGGCACAAAGGTACTAATTTTGTGCAAGCCCTACAACCCTACAGCCCTCTTTTGTCAGAAAAAGGGGCAGACCAGACTACTTTTGGGGTGGTTTTCCCTGCTTCGCAGCCTGCATTTATGGTTTGCGGAGGATGAAAAAATCTGCCGCTTGATTACCTTGATTTT
The DNA here is from genome assembly GCA_937901185.1 of uncultured Bacteroidales bacterium. GTDB lineage: Bacteria > Bacteroidota > Bacteroidia > Bacteroidales > Bacteroidaceae > Alloprevotella. The sequence goes on along the minus strand of CALCHR010000260.1, from coordinate 11,803 downwards.
CTTCGTAGCTTTCTAGGAAAAACTAGTAAACTTCTAGTTTTTCTTAGTAAACTACAAAATTTTTCTAGTAAACTCCGAAGAAACGCCTTTCTAACAGCTTGAAAATCAGGGACGCTTTTCGGGGGATTTTTCTATGGGAAACTAGCTGCTCACTGTGGCCGCTTTTCTCGGCAGAGGGTATAAGAAAAGCGGCTGCAAGGGTGATTGTACCTTTGCAGCCGCTTCTATGCAGGAGCGCAAAATGTTATTCTTTGGTTTCGGCTTCGGCTTGCTCCTCTGTGGGCTTCACCTCGTCCTCGTTCTTCTTGCTCTTCTTTTTCTTGGCCTTCTTTTCTTTCTTGGACTCAGCCTTGGTTTCCTCGGCAGGTTCTTCCGCCTTCTGTTCTTCTACTTTGGGCTCTTCGGCTTTAGCTTCGGTTTCCTCGGCGGGCTTCACCTCGTCCTTGCTCTTCTTGCTTTTCTTTTTCTTAGCCTTCTTTTCTTCGGCCGGGGCAGCCTCTGCAGCGTCAGCAGGAGTTTCGGCATTGTCGGCCTCTACTTTTTGCTTCTTGCTCTTCTTCTTTTTCTTGCCCTTTTTGTCGGCGTCGTCTTCGGCGTCCTTAAGGTCAGTGTTGGCAGCAGCAATGCTATCGGCAGTAGCTTGTGCGGCAGCTGCAGCGGCAGCTTCTTCTGCAGCTTTCTTTTCTGCGGCAGCCTTTTCAGCAGCTATTCTTTCTGCCTCGGCCTTAGCGGCGGCCTCTTGCTCCTCAAGCATCTTCAACGCAGCCTCTTCCATAGCTCTCAGCGCAGCTTCCTCGGCTTCTTTCTCTGCAAGTTCTGCTTCCTGTTTGTCTGCCTGTTCCTTGACGAGGCTCTTGAAATCTCTAAATTCATTTCGAGGATCTAACTCCAAAAGTTTGTTTAAGAAACAGTTGGCATTGATCCAGTTTCTCGGATTGTTTTTGTCATTATAAGCTTCTCTGAAGGCGAAATCCAAGGCTCCAATATGCATTTTTGGTTCATCGTACTTCATAATTTGCGCTACGACATCTTCGTTGGTTCCATGCTTCTTGTAGTAATCTATGATGGCTGTGTTAAACTGGTTCTTCTCTTTTATATTGAGGGATTCGTCTTTCTTGATAGCACGTCGTTCTTCGATACGTTTGATGGCTTCTTCGTAATGTCTCTTGGCCACTAAATTAACGTTGCCTTCGGGATCCAAAAGTTGGCAAATCATTGCGCGCTGAGCTGGACCTACGTATGAAGAGTCATTTTCGCTAACGTAGAAAAAGATACTATCACCGCTGGCTACGTATTCTTTCAGGCGAAGGCTATCTTTCTCTAGATAGGCATTGAGGGCTAAATCGTAGTAAAGGTTACCGAGAATTAAGGTATCTTTGACTCCGATATATTTCTTTTCTTCAACAGCCTTGGCTAAGTATTGGCGGTAGATGGGGATAGCTTCCTTGTACTGTTTATTTTTTTCATAGTAGTCGTAGAGTTTATAGTAACCGGCAGCACCACAAGTATTGGGATTTTTCTCTACGGCTTGCTTCTGCCACTTGATGGCTTCCGGTAGATTCTTCTCGTCGGAGTAGAGCTGACCGGCCATGGCATAATCAAAATATTGGTAGAGCGAGTCGGGGAATTGTTTGTCTGCCAAATAAGCTATGGCGGCGTGGGCCTGTTGGCTTTGCTTGGTGTCAACCAAAGCCCAGAATCTGAGGGCCTTTACGTCTTTGCTGTGGTGGGGACGGGTGATGACCGGCTCAAGGATGTTGCAGACTTGAATCAACTTAGAGAAATCTTTCTTCACCTTGGTGGTATCGTTGGGATTCTTTTTCTTGGCTCTGTAGTTTTCTACGGAGTAGAGATTCCATACATACTGGTTACAGTAGGTGCTGGAGAGGTCCAAAGAGTCTACCGGCTCGGCGAAGAACCAGTTGCCGTAGTGCTTTACAGAGAGCAAGCGGTTGGCATTCTTAGCGCTGTCGCGCGAGGCCTCGTTGGCCATACGGTTATATTGGTAGCCGAGTTGTTTGTCGGCTTGGGTGTCGTCGGGATATTTTTCTTTGACGAGCAGGAGTTGCTCGAAGGCAGCGGCGTCGTTCATGCCGCGGTTAATCATGGCGGCCTTCATCAAAGCATAGTGGTTGAAGGAGTCTACTTGGAGAATACCGTCGTAAGACTGTGAAGCCAGGTCGAACTTTCCGACGCGGTCGTAAATCTGGGCACGCAGTTGCAGAATCTCGGTGCTCTTCATCTTCTTACCAAAGGCGCGCTCGATGCAGAACTGCGAGCAGGAATAGTTGTTCTTGCTTGCAAAATATTCGGCAGCGCGATACATCTGGTCGGCATTGCCACCATACTTGCGGAGCAAGAGGATGAACGGCTCTTTCATCTTGTCGGGGGTGTCGATGTAGCTCAATACGCTATCGCACATCTCGCGTACTTCGGGATAGAAGGGTTCCATTCTGTCGCGGCCTTGAGCCGGGAGCTGCAAGATGCCCAGCAGAAGACCTGTAGTCAATACTATGATTCTCAGTAGACTTTTTACCATTTTATTCTAATTTTTTTATTTACAAAACCGGTTTTGAAAAATATGTTAGCTAGTAGCTAAAATTTCCTGGCAAAGTTAATAATTTATTTGTAACTGGGCAAAAAGTATGTTCTAAGAGTTAAAAAAATATATTTTTTTGTTCTCTGAAAAACTATGATGAGGTGCTTTCCTCTGAGGGCTTTCTGCGTATCCTTATAATAGACTTCTTTCTAACCCTATATCACCTGCGTTTTCTTAGTAGTTACTTTCGCGTTCTTAGTAGTTACCGAATTTTTCCTAGTAGTTACCGAAATTTTCCTAGTAGTTACCGAAGAAACGCCTTTGCAAGTGCTTGATTTTCAGAGTGGCTTTTTCTGCTATTTGGGGATGCAGAAAGGGTGGCTTTCAAAGAATGCTTTGAAAGCGTAATCTGTAAGGGCCGAGGCGGGTAATGGAAAAGGGCGCCGGAGCAAGGCGGCGGATGGGGGAGATAAAAAAAGCCGGAACCTTGCAGGCTCCGGCTTTGAAGATTTATTCTTGGGGGATTTGACTTTCAACGAAGGGCTTCACGCGCTTAGTCCACGGATTTTCGGGGTCGATGGCCTCCATCTCGAGGATAAACTGCAAGGCTTCGGGATAGTTGTCCTTCTGAATGTCGTAGAAGGCTGCGTATTGCAAGCACTCGAGCTTGTCGGTCTTGGCTTTAGCGTTGTCGCCGATACGCTTGGCTGCTTCTTCGTAGTGGGCCTTAACCACTTCTGAAGGCTCAGTCACGCCTACGTTGTTGATACGTGCGCGGAAGATGGGGCCCATGTAGCTGTCGGGAGCGCTTTGGCCTACGTAAGCAAAGATGGCGTCGCCTTCCTTGATCCACTCAGCGCGCTTCACAGAGTCTACTTGTGCCAAGGTGAAGTAGAGGTAGCCGAGCTTGAAGGTATCGGTGGCCTGAGCGCGGTTGAGCTCTTTCAACTTGCCGAGGTAGGCTTTGTAGACGGGAAGAGCGTCGGCATACTGCTTGTTCTCTTGCAAGAGGTTGTTGAGCTCTTGAAGACCGGCAGCACGAGCTGAGTCTTTTTCTACAGCCTTGGTTTGCCACTTGATGGCCTCTTCGAGATTGCCTTCGTCCTTAGCAAGACGGCCGGCATAGTAGTAGTCCCAATAACCGTATGCAGAGTCGGGGTATTCTTGGTTGGTGATGTAACCCATAGCTTCGCGGGCTTCGCCAAGTTCGTAGTTTTCTACGAGACTCCAGAACTTAACGGCCTTGAAAGTCTTGTTCTCAGGATCGCGAGGCGCTACGGCTTTACAAACGTTGATAGCCTGGCTGTAGCCCTTGGTCAAGAAGAGCGCGTTGACATACTGCTCGCAAGAGAAAAGGTTTACCTGGTCGGTGGGAGTGCCTTTGTAGTAAGCGCGATAGTACTTGGCTGCGTCTTTCATCTCGTCGGCGCGATAGTAGATAAGACCGAGGTTTCTGTCTACAGCTACGTCGTTGGGGTCGATAGCTTTTACCTTGAAGAGATATTCTTTGGCTACTTCGGGGTTCACATACTTATAAACGTCGGCAATTCTTTTCATGGCCACTACGTTGGCTGTGTCCAAAGAGAGCACTTCTTCGTAAGCCTGACCGGCACCACCCCAGTTCTGTACCTTCTCAGCAAGTTCGCCGCGGAGCATCAGGATTCTGATGTCCTGAGCATTGGCGGTGTAAGCTTTATCGGTACACATCTTGGCACCGGCATAGTAGTTCTTGCTCAAGAAATAGTTGGCCAATTGGTACATCTCTTCGGCCTTCTTGCCATACTTTCTGATAATCTTGTTGGAGAAAATTTTGTTGGCAGCATCGAAGTCTTCGAGCTGTTTAGCTAAAACTTGGTCGGCCAAATCTTTGAGTACAGGGTCGATGGTTACATTTTCTGCTCCTTCTTGGGCTTTAACCTGAACCGCACCTGCGAAACAGAACACGGCGAGCACGAAAGTTAGGAAAAGATTTCTTCTCATTTTTGTCAGATTTTATTAAGCTGTTATTATTTGGTTTTATTCGCAGTCAGCTACGGAGACATGGCCTAAAAGGCAATGCCCCGCAGAGTTTTCTGGGCAAAAGTAATAAATAATATGCACACAGAGAAATCTTTAAGATTTTTTTACCCTCTGCAAAAGCCCATTTCCTTGGGGATGTATGCCGCGGAGAAGTAACAACTCAAAGTCCATCTGCTTCACACCTATAATATATTAAATGTGTATGCCGCTGTGCTCAGTTTGCCGGAGGAGCGCTTGGCTAACACCTTTTGCTGCGCTGCAAACTCCCGGGCTTGTGGCGTAAAGCCGCGCTGAGCGATAGAGTTTATAAAGGGGGATTGAGGTAAGGCGTCTGCGAAAAAAAGCGGCTCGCAGAAATTTCTGCGAGCCGCCGCAACCTCCTCTCTTGTTTAGAAGATGGTATTCAGACAAGCTTGAGCGACGGCGTGTAAGCATCAAGGCTCTTGCGCAGGCTCTTTCTTGTCGTTAGGGGTACATGTGTCAGTCTCTGATGGCTACGTCCTTTACTTGCACAGGGAGCGTGGTCAGCATTTGCGAACTCTTGTTGATGATGAGCTGTCCGTTCTGGCCCTTCAGGAAGAAGAAAAAGTTTTTCTCCAAAGAGCGGACACGTGGGTCGGTTGTGATGATGTAGACTCCACGCAGCAGGGGATACTCGCCGGTGGCAATGTAGTATTGCAACGGGGTAAAGAAACGCTCGTTGGGGGCATTGAAACGGCTGACGCGCATCACGTTCATATCCAAACCGCTGAACGAAACACGATAGACGGAGTCGCTACTTTCTTTCAACCAGTTGGCTCCTACCACGCCAATCACGTCTTCGTTTTCCTTTACCAAATCAAGGACAGCCAAGTTGGAGCCTTGAGCAAAGAGATTGCCGCTCAACTTCTTTCCATCGTTGAGTGAGTCTATCATATAGCGAACGGTGCTCGAGCCTTGGTTGTCAAAAACCAAACGTAGCTCGCCTTTCTTCTTGGCATGAGCCAGTTGTTCCCAACGAGTGATGCGACCGGAAATGATGCCCTTGATTTCGTCGAGCGTAATAAGGGTATCTTTGTTCTCCTTGTTCACAATGAGCGCTAAGGCATCTGTGGCAATCAGGGATTGTGTGGGGCGCAACTTCTTAAGACCTACGTGGTCAATTTCTTCCTTGGAGAGTTTGCGGGTAACGATGCATGAGCGCAGACTGTCTGTCAAAAGGAGGCGTAGCGCCTCGTGCTCGCTGCAATAAACAGGCATCATGCTGGCTGTAGGATATTTGAGCCCGTAGGTTTGAATTTCTTCCTCCATGATGGGGCGGAAGGTTTCATCGACCGCTATATGTACATCATCGGAAGACAGCCAGTCGGCCGACTTCCGATGATTCCCACACGAGGTGGTTAGGGTGATACACACAGCGGCTACTAATAGCCAAAGTGTTTTCATTGTCAGAAATTTTTATTGGATCTGGAATCGGATAGGCAAGGTGTACCACACCTTAACGCCCTTACCTTGCTGCTTACCGGGGATGAAGCGCGGCAATGATTTCACTACGCGCACAGCTTCCTTGTCGCAGGCAGGGTCGATACCACGAGTCACAAGCACTTCGCCTACGCTACCGTTTTCAAGCACCACGAAGCGGAGAAGAACCACACCCTGAATTTCTTGTTCAAGAGCACTTGCAGGGTACTTGATGTTCTTTGCTACGTAAGCCAACAAGGCAGCTTCGCCACCAGGGAAGGTAGGCGGCTGTTCTACTACGGCGTAGACTTTGTCCTTGTCTTCTTCCGGAGCTTCAGTACCACCGGCTTGTTGGTTGTCCTTCAAGTCGTCGATGTTTACGGTACCGCCCACGTCACCTTTATAGGATTGTGAACCGATAGCAGCCTTAGAGGTGATAAGCTCATCCATGTTCTTCAACTGTTGTTCTTTGACTACCTTGTCATCGTCAACAATCTTGGGAGCAGTAAACTGGATAGAGGCTTTAACGGCAACCTTTTTAATCTCAGGCTTCTCGTACTTGATCTCGATTTCCTTTTTCTTTTCTTCCTTTTTCTCTTGCTTGAGCTTCTGCATTTCCATAGCTTCGTCAAAAGCTACTTCTGTAGACTTCATGCTCTCTTTAACCTTAGCAGAGATAACAAGTAAAATAACTACAGAAACTATGACTGAGAAAACTATGGTAACGGCCATGAGTTGACGGCGACCCATTCTTGCACGCATGCGATAAGCTCCGTACTCTTTGTTGCGTCCCTCGAATATGAGGTCGCACCATTCGCGAGATAATAAATCTATCTTAGACATATTTATTTACTTCACTTATGTTATTATTATTGTGCAGGATTGGCCTTGTAGGCTTCGAGCATTTCTTTATCGAAGTCATGCACCTTGTCGATCACGTATTTACCGATGCTGCAGATTTGCATCTCGTCCAGAATGTCAATCAGGTTTTTGTATGTAGCTTTCTCAGTAGCTCTGATAATCACGTTGGGTGAGTCATCGCTGTTCTTGAGCTCGTTCATACGCTTCTTATATTCAGCCTGATTCTTAGCGTCTTGCATAGGGTTGGAGCTTCTCTTGAGTGCGAACTCTTTTTTCAAAGCTGCTACTTTGTTTTGAGTGACAGCATTGAGCTTCATAAGTTCGGCACGTATACCATCTTTACCATAAGCTGTAGCCACGAGTTTTGCATCCTCGGGCTTACCGGTATAGAAGTAGAGAGCATCATTCTCGTCTATGAGTATCGTAACAGCCTTCGATGCTGCAATCTGGCTCTGGTTTTCCTCCTTGAGATCCTCCTTGTCCGAAGGCATGGAGATATCTACTGTAGTAGGTTTGATGAGCGTAGTACAGAGCATGAAGAAAGTTACGAGTAGCATAATCATGTCCACCATCGGCGTGAAGTCCACGCGGGCTTCCATTTTCTTTTGCTTACTTCCTCCTTTTTTTGCCATAACTATAAAATTTTATTCCTCTCCGCCTTTCAGAGCCGTTATCAAGTTGTAACGGTTCTCGTCAACCCTGCGTAAGGAGTTCATAACTTTTTCGATTACTGCATAGGGAGTAGCTTGGTCGGCCTTGATGGCTACACGCATGCTCTCGCCACACGCAACTCGGGCTGCTTTCACCCAAATTTCCAATTCGTTACTACCACCATCGGCCACGCTGTCACAAGGAATACCGGCTGAGGTATTTGTTGTGAGGAATCTGTTGCGGGCTGCACCGTCCATGTTGAGCCATGCGGCCATCATATTGAGCGGAGCACCGAATGTGGGGACATTTGAAAATTCAGCAATCTGTTTACTTGATAATTCGAGGGCCTCGCTTTCAATCATCTTGTTGGCCAACTTTTTCATATTCTCGGGATTGTCCAGAGAGATATATACTTTACCGTTGGTGTTTACGAAGATGGTGAGGAGGTTTGATTCGGGAATCTTAGCAGTTTGCACAGAGCCCGGAGTGACAACCTTTACAGGTTCCTCTTTTACGAAGGTTGCAGAAAGCATAAAGAAGGTAAGCAGCAGGACCATGACGTCGCTCATCGGCGTCATGTCGATGAACATGTCTTGTTTTGTTATCTTAAAGCGTCCCATGTCTTAAATACCTTATTTATGTATTAGTGAGTAGCAGAGAAAGTCTGTACGATTGAGAAACCTACTTCGTCGAGGCAGAAAGTCAAACGGTCGATTTTGTTAGTGTAGTAGTTGTAAGCAACAGTGGCAAGAGCACCGGTGGCGATACCAGAAGCGGTGTTCACAAGTGCCTCAGAGATACCCTTAGAAAGAGCAGCAGAGTCAGCACCACCTTCGCCAGAACCCATAGCCTGGAATGATGAAATCATACCGAGCACGGTACCGAACAAACCGGCCAATGTTCCGAGAGATACGATAGTACCGATGATGGGGAGGTTTTCCTGCATGGTAGGCATTTCGAGGGCGGTAGCCTCTTCGAGTTGCTTCTGGATAGCAATGATCTTTTGCTCCTTAGTCAAACGGGTGTCTTCTTCCATTTCCTTGTAAGTCTTCAAAGTAGCGCTTACTACAGCAGCTACAGAACCGCGCTGAGCGTCGCAGATTTTCTGAGCAGCTACGAGGTCGTTGGCAGCAAGAGCCTTCTTGATGTCGGCAACGAACTTGGTGAGGTTAGTGCGGCCGTAAGCGTTGCGGATGGCGAAGAAGCGCTCGATAGCCAAAGCGAATACGGTGATGAACAAAGCCCAGATGATAGGTACCACGAAACCACCATGGTAAACAGTACCGATAAGGTTGCCTGATTCGAGCATACCATCAGCTTGGAAAGCAAAGGTTACGCCTTCGGGCACTCCAACGAAGTTAGATTTGTGACCGGCACCGAGATAGAACAATGCTAATGCGATAAGTACGCAAGCAAAGATTACAGACATACCGGACTTAATACCGGTGAAACCCTTAGATTCTTTCTTAGGGGCAGTAGCAGTTTTTGTTGCCATTGTTTTTAAGAATTAAAAAGTTAGTTGAATTAAAAAATTAGTTATCAATAAATTGTTTCGGTTCTTCTTGTTGGCTGTGTCTTAGTGGCTTATGGGGCGTCTGTAGGCGATGAACTATGGCCCGGCTTAACCCCCAATGGCCGGTTTCCTTAGCATTGTCTTTTGCTTGGAGAACCTTAACCTATGGTTACAACAGCCTATAATTGCAGACAAAAGTAAGCAGTTTTGTGCACCCCGCCAAAAAAAAACTCAAATATTTGCGTTCTTTGGTTAAAAACTTTTTAACACGGAGGGGAGTGCTTTGGATTTTTATGCAGCGAGCGTGGATTTTCTTGCAGTGGTTTTTTGCTTGCCGACAGGTGTGTTTGGGGAATGAAAGGGAGTGGAAAAAAACTCTCCGGAGAGCTCTTTTGAAGAGGGGGTATTGTTGTGCAAAAACTTAGTAGTTACTTTCGCGTTCTTAGTAGTTACCGAAATTTTCCTAGTAGTTACCGAAATTTACCTAGCTTTTACCGAAGAAAAGCCCGAAAATGACTATTGATTTTCAGCATATTACAAAACGCAGAATAAGATAGAGAGACCATAGTTTTCTATCCTCAGATTTTTCGCTTCGGATAGTATTCACTCATATCATTCAGATATAGGTTTCCGTAGTAATCAGGGTTGTACACCATCACGTGTGAGCCATTGGTCTTGTCGAAGGCGTGGAGGTATAAGTCGTAGATGACAGACTGTGGTTTGCGTTCCAACTGCGACAGGATGGACGATGTGAATGTGTTGGAGAGGTACACCTGAAGTTCATTGTCGAAAGCATCCGCTTTGGAGGTTTCGTATGGATTGGCTGCCGTCATCATCAGTAAACCCGGGATTCCCGTACAACCTTGTGCCACTCCACCGGAATAGCAGGTTTCAATGATGGCAAACATCTTGCGGAACTTCATATCAGAGAACATCGATTTCGCAAAGTCGGCACTCACGTCCTCCGTATCTTTCCATTCCCAACCCATTTGTGTGCCATGGCCGCTCCAGAAGAAGAATACGTTGTCATTTGCACTACTACCCAAGGTCACTGGATAGTCATTCGTGGGTTTGCCGGTCAATATCTGTTTCAGATCGTTGAGGGTTAGGTTGCCCAACTTATAGTCTATCTGTACACCTTCATACAAGTTCTTTCCTGATAATTCTCTACGAACCACTCCCTGCACCGGATTCCGTTCGTTATAGGCCAAATCATCTGCCATAATCAGGAGAATGTGGTCGTCGTCGTAGCCTTTCTCTTTCAGGAAGTGATACATGCCCAGCACATCCGCCTGGTGGCGATAGTTTTTCCACCCTTCGGAGGCTGCTACGAGCACCGCATAGTGGTCCTTCAGTTCCGGGTAATTGATTATCTTGCCATTGCCGTCCACATCCTGCATGTGTTGCTTCTTCCACTCCCATGCAGCCACCGGTGATGAAGAATGACCGCCACTATTGCGGCTATAGTAATCGATGACAACCATTTTTCCTTTGTACGTAATCCAGTGGGCATACGATGTGGAGCGAATGGTGGTATGATATTCTGAATTAAAATCCAGCGTACCCGTTGCGCCGCTCAATGCGGGTGTTCCGCCAGCCATGATTTCTTGATAAACATTGGAAATCAAACCCGTGGTCCATCCGCCCTGCGAAGTAGCTTTTCCGTTCAGCAAAGCTGCAATCGCCTTGTTCAAATCCGCCTCGTTGTTCTTTTCCGCCCAGAGGGTGGCAAGGGTTGTAATCAGCACCGCGTCGTATACCTCGGCCTCACCATTATACGGCAGTCTGCCGAAGCGTGCTTCGTAGGACACATTGAAGCCTGAGTTGGGATGGCTGGTAGGCGCCAGTCCGGAAATGAAATCCACCGGTTGGACACCCTTCAAGATGGCTTTGTTATACGCCTTGTCCGAAAACATCAAGGCAATGGAGTAATCTGCATCTGTGTTTAAGTTCCAATGATTGATATAATTATATACCGGAATTACATCCTCTACGGTAGCCGGTACACACACTAAGGCTTCTGCGCCACTCTCGGTAATTTGCTTCAGGCAAGCGTCCAGTTCTTTGGCACTCTTATAGGTAACGATGCTGACCGGTTCCATATCAAGCTCCACCGCTTGGAAGGCAAACCAATCGACAAACGTCTGACCATAGATGTCATCAGAGGCCAATAGTGCCACTTTCTTGACTTGCTCATACTCATTGGACAAACAGGAGAGCATAATTTCACTTTGTGAGATGTCCGTTTCGCACAAGCCCCAGAGGAAACCGCGATGCCCGAAGATTCGGGGCAGTTCTTGTGAGGTGGAGAAGGTGAACAAGGGTCGGATGTTTTCCCTTTTCCGAGCAAGGGCGAAGGCTAACTTCTGAGTATTGGCGGACTCATTGCAACCGATGATACTCCGAATGTCCTCGCGTTCGGAAAGCGACACCCCCACTTTTGTGAGGTCCGATGATTCTTCATCCACCCATTCATAAACCACCTTCACACCAATGTCCGCCTTGCGGATGTTTTCTGCCGCCCAATTCAAGGCGTTATCCCAAATGGTTTTGCGGTCTTTTTCTGGAAGAACCACCGCGATTCTTATCTCCTTCAATCCTGTAGAATCTTCTTCTACTATCGTGGTGGATTCCTCACACGATAGAAGCGTACCCATGCATAGCAGGACAACCATAAGACTATTGATGAGTTTCTTCATAGCGCTGCTCTATTTCTACAATACTATTCCTGATACTTGATATATCCACAAAAAACCAATCATCCGTAATATCTTCTGAAC
>CALCHR010000259.1 GCA_937901185.1 uncultured Bacteroidales bacterium | reverse complement strand
CCGTCGTAAAATTCAGATGCGGCATCGAAAGTTTCGCCCCCACATTGCGCCTGCGATGGAACAAGGGCGTGCCTGCCCATGTTACTGCTGCCGATGTAGCGCAACATTTTCAGGGTGTCTGCCTACTCTGCTGCACAGAGGGTGATAGCCGCGAACGCATACTCAGCGACATCGACACCGCCAACAAACTTTTCGAGTACTTCAGCATCAACGTCTTCTGCGAGAATACCACCAAGGAAAAAGCTGATAAGGAACTAGCTCAATGGTTTGCAAAGGAAGTGGCTCCTACCCTTGCCCAAAACAAAAAAGCCGAAGTGCTGCTCAACAACACCGACCTCGGCGTCGGATAAAGAGAATGCCTGCTCCGTAGAGTCAGGCATTCTTTTTTAAGGTAAAGAGAAATTCAAGGCCACCACCCTTACGGTTGCGTACGGAGATGGTCCCTTGATGGAACAAGACGGCGTTGCGCACAATGGAGAGCCCTAATCCTGTGCCGCCACCATCGCGAGTGCGCCCCTCACCCACTCGGTAGAAGCGCTCGAAGAGGCGGGACAAATGCTCCTCGCCCACTCCGTTTCCTGTGTCATAATATCTGAAGTAGCAGAAATCGGTGTCTTCATTGTAGCACTCCACTTTTATCCTTGCGGCCTCACCGGCATAGCGCAGACTATTTTCTATCAGGTTGCGGAACACGGAATGTAGCAGCGCATAGTTTCCTACTATTTTCAAATGGGCGGCGATACAATTCTCCACCGTCATTTTTTTCTCGGCCACCACCATCTGAAACTCCTCCACCACATCCTCTACCATCTGTCGCAGACCCACTTCTTCTTTCGGCAAGGCTTCGGGAGCCTCCTCCACTTTGTTGATGAGCGAGACGTCTCTGATGAGGTCGGACAACCTTACTGCCTGCGCATGAGCCTTCTCCACAAAACTGCAACGGCGCTCTGCATCCATCGCGGGGTTTGCCAGGATGGTTTCCATATAGCCGCGGATACTGCTCACGGGAGTTCGGAGTTCGTGGGTGATGTTACTGCTGATTTGCTGCTTGAGCAGGCGGTTTTTCTCCACCTCCGTGATGTCGCTCAAGGTCATTTCGAAGCTGCGGTCGCTATAGACGAGCAACTGCAAAGCCAGGTAAGTGTGGCTATGGTTGGGCCGGATGGTGTATCTGAGTATCGGAGTTTCCTTCATAGCCTTGCCCTTGGCCTCGTGCTGTTCCAGAAAGTTGCGAGCCTGTTCAAAGGCCTCGTGTGCCCATAAGGCTGAGGTGTCGGAGCTTGGTTTGTCGAGCACCATGTTCATGTATTGCAAGAAGCGGGGATTCACATATATCGCCTTGCGCTCGGCCGAGAAGAAAGCTATGCCCTCTTCAAAATAGAGGAAGTGGCGCATCAGGCGCTCACGCTCCTGTGCCGTTTGCTTATTGCTATCTTCCAGCTGCTTATATTTCTGCACAATGGCAGTACCGATATCGCCCAGTTCGGAGTGGGGCAAGGAAATGTGGTCATAGTCTACCAAACCGCGCTCGGCTGAGTCGATAAAATGGCGCAACCCGCTGACCGACTTACCAAAGCGGTCGGCTATGTGTATGAGCACCACGAGAATTACGGGGAATAGCATGACGACAAACCAAAGGAATATGTTGTCGGCCTTCATAAAGTTTTTCACCTCGCTATCGTAGGGGAGTGCCAGGCGAACCACCCATTTGTCGTACGACTTGGCAAAGTAGAAATAGTCGACATCGCGAGTGGCCGAATGACGTATGTAGCTCGCCTCGTCGCTGAGCAGGGCTTTTTTTACCTCCGGACGGTCGCTGTGGTTACCCATATAAGGACGCTCGGCATGCCCCGACTCGAAAGCAACATCTCCGCTCGGGTCCAAAATGGTCAGGCGGAGGTCGGCAGGAAACAGTGCCACCAAATGCTGCAATGTGCTGTCGGAAAGAGTCTCTTGTACTTTTGGTAGTGTCTGTGCTGCCATGTCTGCATAGCTTCGCAAACGCATCTCGAGCAACTGATGGCGATACTGGTGTTCTCGGTTTTGCTGGAAGAGCACCAGCAGCAGCGTGAACACAGCAAAGAGTACACTGAAATAGGCCAGGAGCTGGCCTTTATAAGAGAGGGAGGACAATTTTATCTTACTCATATCCGTCTATAGACCTTCTGCATCAAAACTATAGCCATAGCCTTGTCGATTCACAATTCGGAATCCCTCGGAGGAGAGTTTGCGGCGGATGCGGGTGATGTGTACGTCTACCGTACGCTGCAATACGCAACTCTCTCCGCACCACACTTTCTCCAAAATCTCCTCGCGCGAGAAAATGCGCTCCGGCTCTGCCGTCAGCAAGGCGAGTATGCCGTATTCCTTGGGCGAGAGTTTCACCTCGGCTCCTTCTACCATCACCACTTTCTTGGCCTCGCAGAGCTGCAAGCCCTTGGGCGGAACTGCTACATTTCCTGCAGAGGCGCCACTTCGTGTCAGCACAGCCTTGACACGCGCCAGAACCTCGCGCAGGGAAAAGGGCTTCACGATATAGTCGTCGCCACCGGCAGAGAAACCACAGAGCAAATCTTCCTCACGGTCCTTGGCTGTCAAGAAGATGATGGGAACAGCGCAGTGCAACTCTCGGCGCACATGCTCGGCCATAGCAAAGCCGGACATGCCGCCCATCATCACGTCGAGCAACACGAGCGAGAAATCCTGCAGGCGCAATTTCAAAGCATCCTCGGCCGAAGCTACCTGCTCCGTTTCATAGCCTGCCAGTTCAAGGTTAAATTGCAGAATCTCCCTGATATCCGGCTCGTCGTCTACTATCAGAATTTTATGGCTCATCGTCTGTTTCTTTAAGGCCTCACCGCCTACGGAGCGCTAAGGCGCTACAATATTACACATTTTGTGGGACACTCTCTCCCTCCTGGCTGTAAAAAAAACATTATGCAGCAGGGGCTTTCTGAGCAGCACCGCATTCTTGTTTTGAGCGCCGGAAAAGATACATACATCACCCCGTTTTTCTTAGTAGTTACTTTCGCGTTCTTAGTAGTTACCGAATTTTTCCTAGTAGTTACCGAAATTCACCTAGCTTTTACCTAAGAAATGCCCGAAAACGGCTATTGAAAATCAAGCAGTTACAAAAGCTAAAAACCAGCCTCTAAAAATCCTTTGGAAAGAGGATAGGCGGATGGTAACAATTGTAACAAAAACTTAACAACTTTGGGAACGGGTCTCCCAAAGAATCTGTCTATATTTGCACAGAAAAGTTTTTTATACCTATTTATATTTATGGAAACAATTTTTTTAGTAATTGTGGTATTCATTTTCTTACTGGCCGTTTTCGACCTCTGGGTAGGTGTGAGCAACGACGCAGTCAACTTTATGAATTCCGCTATCGGTTCTAAGGCCGCCAATTTCAAGGTAATCATTGCCATTGCGGCAACCGGTGTGTTCTGCGGTGCCGTCATGAGCGACGGCATGATGGACATAGCCCGCCACGGCGTGTTCCGGCCGGAGATGTTCTACTTCAAGGAGATTATGTACATCCTCCTGGCCGTGATGGTGACAGACATCGTGCTGCTCGACGTGTTCAACACCTTAGGCATGCCCACATCGACCACCGTGTCGATGGTATTTGAGTTGCTCGGTGCCACGTTTGCTCTGACCTTCTTCAAGATGCTTGATGCGTCGGCCGCCGGACTTACCTTCGGCGATTACATGAACACCGACAAGGCGCTACAGATGATTGTAGCCATTTTCCTATCGGTGGCCATCGCCTTTGTGTTTGGTTCGCTCATCCAGTATCTGGCGCGCATCGTCTTCACCTTCAACTACCGCTCCAAGCTGCGCTGGAAGATTGGCATCTTCGGCGGCTTGGCAGTTACATCCATTGTGTACTTCATGCTGTTCAAGGGCATGAAGCACCTGTCCTTTATGACACCCGAGGTATTAGAGTATGTCAACAACAACGTAGGTCTGTTGCTGGGTGGCTGCTTTATCTTCTTCACCATCCTCATGCAGATACTCCATTTCTGCAAGGTCAACGTGCTCCGCATCGTGGTGCTCATCGGTACATTTGCCTTGGCCACCGCCTTTGCCGGTAACGACTTGGTGAACTTCATCGGTGTGCCTTTGGCAGCTCTTTCTTCCTACGAATATTGGGAGGCCAGCGGTTTCATGGACCCCACACAGTTCACCATGGAGCGTCTCAACGGACCTGCCAACACGCCGGGAATCTTCCTCTACGCTGCCGGCGCCATCATGGTAGTGGCCCTCGCCACTTCCAAGAAAGCCCACAACGTAATCAAGACCTCCATCAACCTCTCCAGCAAGGACGAAGGCGACGAAATGTTTGGTTCGTCACGCGTGGCCCGCAGCCTGGTGCGCTTCGGTAACAACGTAGGCGAAGCCGTAACCAGCTGGACACCGGCCTCTGTGCGCCACTACATCGACAGCCGTTTCCAGACTCCGGTAGAAGAAGAGGAGCAGGGCGTAACCTTCGACTTGGTGCGCGCTTCTATCAACCTCGTGGTGGCAGCGCTGCTCATCGCCCTCGGTACCTCTTTGAAACTCCCCCTCTCCACCACCTACGTCACCTTCATGGTAGCCATGGGTTCGAGCCTCGCCGACCGCGCTTGGAGCCGTGAGAGCGCCGTGTTCCGCATCACCGGTGTGCTCACCGTGATTGGCGGCTGGCTCATCACAGCAGGCGTGGCGTTTACCGCCAGCTTCTTCGTAGAACTTGCTATGTACTATGGCGGTATCATCGTATCGGCTTTGATTGTGGTAGGCGCCGTCTACGCACTCATCCACAGCCAGCGCATGTACAAGAAGAAACAAGCCGAGGTGAAGCAGGGCGATGTGCTCTTCAACGAGATTCTTGCCTGCAAAGACCGTAAGGCTGTCATCCCCATGCTGGACCGCCACGTTCACGTCAGCACCGGCGAGATGCTTATCAGCTTTGCCGACAGCCTGCGCGACACCACCGACGGCCTCTTCACCGAGACACTCAAGCCGCTGCGCCGCGCCGAGCGCTCGCTCTCTTTGGGTAAGCGCGATCTGAAGAACCTGCGCCGCAGAGAAAGCATCTGCTTGCAGCGTGCAGAACCTGCCGACGCCGTACGCCTCAGCACCACGTTCCACCTGATTCACAACTCTATGCGACAGGTGCTCTACGGACTTATCCGCATCAACGAGCCGGCCCGCGAGCATGTGGACAACCACTTCACACCTATCAACGCCGCTCACGGAGACCGCTACATCAAGTTGCGCCACCGCCTCATCGAAACGATGACCGCTGCAGCAGGCAACCTGAAAGAGTTGCGCGTGAGCGACAACGAGCCGCTACGAGCCGAACTGCTAAGCATCCGCGAAGCATTCAAGGCTTTCAGAAATGACGTACTTGTAGAAATGCAAGGCGCTGATGTCAACATCACAGCCACAACCTTGCTGCTCCACGCCATTCAGGAAACCGAACAGATTGTGCTTGAGGTGCGCCACCTCTTGAAACGCTGCCGCAAGTTCCAAGAGATGTCATAAGGCCTACACATTATTATATTATACGCGCGAGCAATTCTTCGTCACGGCATCAGTTCCGACAAGAATTGCTCGCACAGTTTTATACCCCGAAAAAGCCTATTGATTTTCAAGGAGTTGAAAAGCCGTTTCTTCGGAGTTTACTAAGTGAAACTAGTAAACTACAAAATTTTCCTAGTAAACTCCGAGTTTTTCCTAGAAGCCTACTAAGAAAAACTCCTCCTTTTACAAATATTCAGAATGCTTACCAGAGGTTAAAAAAGGCCGGACAAGGGGGCGGTATTTGTGATATAGGATTTTTTGGTGTACCTTTGTGGTCTGAAACACAAAGACAAGACGACTATGAGACTTACCAAACTCTTTCTTCTCCTGCTCTTCTTGCTGCCGGCACTCCATCTGAAGGCCGACTATGCACTGACCGACACCGTGGCTTTGCAGCACGTAGAAAGCCATAAGTTCCAAAAGGTTAAAGGCCTCCACTCTGTAGAGTTTCGTTTTGCGGGCGACCTTCCCAAAGCCACAGAAGCCGTCTACAGCAATGTAACAGCATGGGCCGACAGTCTGCTCTGCTTCGGCCTGGAGCAAAAGCCAGCCGCCATAAATGCCCCGTCACTCAAGAAGATGGTGGCGGCCCACCAAAAAGCTTTTATCAAAAACAGCAAAGCTGAAATCTCAGAGATAGACAAACAGATGCGCAAAGAAGGCAACCGCCACCGCATCTCCTACAGCTACGACATGACCATCAGCGTGGTCTATGAGACCAATAGGTTTATCACCTTCTCTGCAGAGACCTACTTCTACACCGGCGGTGCCCATGGAGGACAAGCCTTGGTGTATGCCACCTTCCGAAAAGACACCGGCAAACTGCTCACTTGGGAAGACCTCTTTCTGAAGAAGAAAATGCCGGCACTGCGCGGTTTGGTAGTCGACGGTCTGCAAGACTTCTTCGGCGTACCCACTTACTCGGATCTGAAAACGCGGTTGATCTTCGACCAAGAGTATAGCCGCAAAAACTTTCCTCTGCCTGCCGGCACTCCGGGATTGCTGAAAGACGGTCTGCGCGTGCAATACGCCTCCTACGAGATAGCCCCCTACGCCGCCGGACGTCCCATGGCCGTCATTTCCTACTCCAAACTAAAAGGATTTTGGACCGAAGAGGCCAAGTGGCTTTGGAAATAAAGAGGGAAAGGCGATGCCGAACCATTCTCTAACATCTGAAACTTATTATTGCCTATGGAAAAAACTGCATATACAGAAAACGTGGTGCTGGTCGATGCCGACTTTCTCGACCGCATTACCTTCGACCTGATTGTCAACTTCGAGCGAATGATAGACCGCCGCATCGATGCCGGCGACCTTTGCCACTGGCTCGACTGCGTAGCCCTGGATGGCGGAATGCGCCCGGGCAACAACCAGATTCAAGCCATCTTCCTTCACAGCAAAGACAAAGAAGAACTCCGCCACATGAAGCCCGGCAACTTCAAGGAAGAACTCTCCGACAAAGCCTTCAAGGACAACCTGGGTG
This sequence comes from uncultured Bacteroidales bacterium, assembly GCA_937901185.1. Classification (GTDB taxonomy): domain Bacteria; phylum Bacteroidota; class Bacteroidia; order Bacteroidales; family Bacteroidaceae; genus Alloprevotella. Next base: position 12,237 of record CALCHR010000259.1, on the reverse strand, counting down.
AGTTTGGACTGCTCTCCTTCCCTGTGGAAGAACTCGTATCGGCCGAAGACTTTTATGTACAAGCCTTCCAGGCGTTGGTAGAAGAGAAACAGGTGAAACGCATCCTCGCAGTGGGCGACATGACAGCCTACGGCGAACGCCTCAAGCGCATCTGCGTAGAGGCAGAAGATAAAGACATCACCCTCTTCACGATGGAACCTACCCCGGGAAGGGGATTTGCACAAGAGATACTGGGCTACTCGCTCATGAGCGCCTTGCGTATCCGCAGCGAAGAAATCAAATAGACCTTACACATTATTCATATCTATATCTACAAATTAAAGACAGACATGAAACACTATCTATTATCCATTGCCCTCTTGGCCGGATGCGTCCTGACCACCGGCTGCGTTTCTAAGAAGCAACTGGCTGCAGCACAAGCCGACTACGACAAACTCAAAACAGAGTATAGCACACTGCAAGGCAACTACCAAAGCGCCCAAGTGACCATCGCCAAGGCAGAAGCCAACCAGAAGAACCTGGAAGACCGCCTGAAGGAAGCACAACGCAACCAGGCCCAACTGCAAAAGGCTTACGCCACCCTGCAAGGCTCGCTCAACAAAAGCCTTGAGCAGAACACACAAGGCAATGTGAACATCTCCAAACTGGTAGATGAAATCAATGCCTCCAACCGCTTCATCAAACAGCTGGTAGAGACCAAGTCGAAATCAGACTCGCTCAACATGGCCCTCACCAACCGCTTGACTCGCTCGCTCAGCCGCGAAGAGTTGCAGGAAGTGGACGTGCAGGTGCTCAAAGGCGTGGTGTACATCTCCTTGGCTGACAACATGCTTTACAAGTCCGGCAGCTACGAAATCAACGAGCGCGCCAACGAAACACTCAGCAAGATTGCAAAAATCATAATGGACTACAAGGACTACGATGTGCTCGTAGAAGGCAACACTGACAACGTGCCTATCTCCCGTACCAACATCCGCAACAACTGGGACTTGAGCGCACTCCGCGCCTCTTCTGTGGTGCAAGCCCTGCAAACCCAGTACGGCGTAGATCCCAAACGTCTTTCAGCAGCAGGCCGTGGCGAATACAATCCGCTTGTGTCCAACGACACAGAAGTGGGTAAGCAACGCAACCGCCGCACCCAGATTATCATCACGCCCAAGCTTGATCAGTTTATGGAACTCATAGACCAAGCACCGGAGGCCGAATAAGAACACGTCAAACAATTTATCACACTAATAAAGGGGTAGGCTCTTAGAAAAGCCTACCCCTTTATATTATTTATTGACCTTCTAAAAAATACTACTGCCATAGGATTTTTGAAAAGCCTTACTAAAATCCTCCGCACGGCAGGTCGGCCAAAGAATGGTGGCCGGCCAAGCCAAGCACCAGCACGCTGATGCGCACACCCTTTGCTTTGGCCACTTCCTCGGCGCAGGAAAGCAAGGTAGCGCCTGTGGTCAGCACATCGTCCACCAAGAGTACGTGGCGATTCTCTAAAAGTTCGGGACGTTGCAGACGGAAGATGTCTGCAACGTTTTCTATTCGCTGCCGGGCGTTGAGATGCGTCTGTGTGGGGTTAGCCACCACACGTTCCACGGCGCTTCGTTCCACGGGGAGTTTAGTCCATTCGGCAATACCTTCTGCCAGGAGTTCGCTTTGGTTATAGCCGCGTTGCTGCTGCCGGCTTTTTGCCAAAGGGACAGGCACGATGCAATCTATAGTGTTAAAAAAGTCCGTCTGCTGCAAATCGGCAGCCATGATACGCCCAAAGTAAAACCCCACGGCGGCTCGGCCGTAGTATTTCAGTTGGAAGATGGGATGGCAGGAAGCTGTGCCGGCCTGGTAATACATATAAGCGTTGGCGCGCTCCACCGGAATTTTTCCCCAGAAGAGGCGCTCGACGACGTTCCCCTTTGCGGCACACATGTTGGTTCGTGGCAGGCCTGCGAAGCAAGCATTACACATCACCTGCTCGCCTTGTTCCAATCGGCGCCCACAAACTGCACATTTTTCCGGGAAGAGCAGGCGCAGCACTTCGGCTACGGCACGCTTCGCTTCTCTGAGTATTTTCATATAGCACACATCGGGTTGGAGGACAAAGTTAGGATTTTTTCTTAACTTTGCACCCAAAATAAAATCAAACTCTACATGCGCAGAAACAGCAAGCCACAGACCACTTTCTTCAAGGTGAAGCAAGAAGGAACTATGCTCGACTTCATCATGACAGCCTTAGACGGCATCAGCCGCAACAAGGCCAAGGCCATACTGACCGGTAGCGGCGTCACAGTGAACGAGCGCTTAGTGAAGCAACACGACTACCGTCTCAAGGTGGGCGACCGGGTGGAAATCAGCAAGCAGAAAAACAAGAACAGCTTCAGCAGCAAGTTTGTCAAGCTTGTCTACGAAGACGCCTACATCATCGTGGTAGAAAAGAGCGTGGGCATCCTCTCCATGGCCTCTAACAGCCTTGCTTTCAGTGTAAAATCCGTGCTCGACGACTATCTGCGCAAGAGCCACCAAGGCTGCACGGCCCACGTGGTGCATCGCCTCGACCGCGAGACATCGGGTTTGTTGGTCTATGCCAAGACCATCGAGGCCGAGCAGATTTTGGAGCACAACTGGCATGAGATTGTCACCGACCGCCGCTATGTGGCGCTGGTTTCCGGAGTGCCCCAGCAGAAAAAAGGCTCGATAGAGAGTTGGCTGAAGGACAACAAGGCCTACGTGACCTACTCTTCGCCGACAGACAATGGCGGAAAATATGCCTTGACCCATTACAAGGTGCTGAAAAGCGACGGCAAACACTCGCTCGTGGAACTTAAGCTGGAGACCGGCAGGAAAAACCAGATACGCGTACACCTCCAGGATATCGGCACACCCGTTTGCGGCGACACAAAGTATGGCAACGGCGACAACCCCATTGGCCGCTTGGGCCTCCACGCCTTCCGTCTCAACTTCTACCACCCCATCAACGGCAAGTTGCTGACCTTCGAAACGGAGATGCCCAAACAGTTTCTCGCTGCATTGGAGCGCACCGAGAAGCCTAAAAAAGAAAGACAGGCCACAGAGCAATAAGAACAAAGGAGTATGTCAGACCTGAAGTCACGGCATACTCCTTTTCTTTACCCCTACACCAAAGCAGCAATAGCCACTCCCGGAAAGTCCCTTCGCCTTGCTGCCACTTTTCCCAACCCTCCGGCAGTAACAGAAAATGGTCCCAAAACACCCTTTGTAACTATCTGATTTTCAATACCCATTTTCGGGCATTTCTTAGGTAAAAGCTAGGTAAATTTCGGTAACTACTAAGAAAAATTTGGTAACTACTAAGATTTCTAAAGTAACTACTAAGAAAACGAGATTGATGTATGGGTAAAAAAAGGCTCGCAGCTTGACACCACGAACCTCCTATTTTTTCTGTTCCGAAGAGAGAGAAAATCTCCCATCGACATATCCTAAAGCGCAGGGCTAAGAATGGCATCATTCTGTCCTGCCCCGTTCAGCTTCTCAGCCTTTGAACAAACGCCTCACTTGCCTGAACAATTTGAATCCCAGCCTCACTCCATCGTAGATAGCGATGGCCCGCTCAGCGTTGTTGAAGAAGGACTGGATTTTACCTCCCGAGGGCATCGGGGCAAACATCTCAGTGGCAGTGTGGCGCATGCGTGCTGCCACTTCGGCGCTCTCTTTCTCCAAGTCGAGGCGTAGCGCTTCCAGCTCCTCCAAAGAATATCCGGGCTTAACCATTTTCTGTATTCTGTTTAGGGTTGCTTAAAAAGAGTTTGCTCAGAAACCTAGCCAGGGGCGTCACTATCCAACGGCGACGATTGGCATAGACCACCACTGCCACAAGAAGATAGCAGCCTGCTATCACAGCACAAGCTGCCGACATGCTGCCCAGCCAGGTGGCAAGCATAGCCGCGGCCGTGTAGGAGAGGAAAAGGATGACGATGGTGAAGAGCATAAAAAGCACCGCACCCAAGATCAACGCTGCAAGCAGAATGGCCAATTTGCTTACCAAGTCGACCTTCGTAAGCTGCAAACGCAACTCTGCATAACGCTTGGCGTCTGCAAAGAGTTGCGAAATCAGTTCGAGATTTTTATCACCGGAAAACACGGGTCACACTTTACGGTTTGCAGGTTGCAGTTCGTCGGCGATGTCATCGACCAAACCTTCCAGTTCCTTTGCCGTAAGATTCACCCCCCTTTTGCGGAGCGCTTCAGCAATACGGGCACGAGTTTCAGACCCTTTTTCCGGGGCAAACAACACACCACAGGCTGCCCCCACAACTGCGCCGCCCAAGAAGGCAGCTAATACACTTAGTCCTTTCATAACTCAAATAGTTTTTAATGTTGAACAGGTCAAATATAGAGCTTTCCCCCGACACCAATGGCCCAAAAAAAGTTTTTATTTCCTTACAATCTTAAAAAGCGAAACTATTTAACATCGTTTAACAAAGCACAAGGCCGGATATGCAAATAGATTTGTATTTTTGCATAGCAATTATGCCATCCAGATTTTGCAAACAAATTTTTAGATACATACCCTTATGAAGAAACATTTGATTTTAGGCCTCGGCCTCTGCACCGTAGTGCTGTTCTCAGCTTGTAAGTCACAAGAAAGCGCCTACCGCGCTGCCTATGAAAAGGCCAAGGCTCAAGAAGAACTTGCACAAGAAACTCAAACTGTTCCCGAGACAACTGTTCCTGTAGCAGTTCCCACAGAACCCAAAGCTGAAGAAGTGGTAATGACTCCTGTCACTCCCGCCGCTCCTGCTGCTCCCGCAGTGAAAGAAGACAATATCGACGTACGCACTATCGACGGCGAAGTGACCGTGGTAAACGGTGCCGCATTGAAGACCTACAGCGTAGTAGTGGGCAGCTTCTTGTCACAGGCTAACGCTGAAGGCCGCATGAGCCAGCTCGTAGAGAAAGGCTACAACGCCCGCGTGCTGAAGACCAACGAGACCATCAACGGACAGACCGGCTGGTTCCGCGTAATCGCCGACTCGTTTGACGACAAACCTACAGCAGCCCAACTGCGCGACCAACTCAATGCCGAATATCCCGGCTCTTGGTTGCTCTACAAGAAATAAGAAAATGTAGTTCCTACATACAGCCATCCAACGGCGACTGCACCCAAAGAAGCAGTCGCCGTTTTTTTATTACTCACAAGAGAATGTTGCCGGAACGTTCCCAAGCAACTCCCCACCCTACATATTTTAGTATAAAAAGATTCTGACAACACCCCAAAGAGACTCCTATTTTATATTAAAGAATGTATAATATTCTAAGAAATACCCCTAATCTGCCCACGGCTTATTATCATGTGCCGATTTTTTCGTAAGTTTGCAAGCATGAAGTACTCGTTTGTCATCCCAGTCTACAACCGCCCCGACGAAGTGGACGAGTTGCTGGAAAGCCTTTGCAAGCAAGAGTTGAGCAACTTTGAAGTGCTCGTAGTAGAAGACGGCTCTTCCGTACCTTGCGAAGAAGTAGTGGCACGCTATGCCGATCGGCTCGATGTCCACTATTACACAAAACCAAATTCAGGCCCGGGACAGACACGCAACTATGGCGTGGAGCGCGCTAAGGGAGAATATGTCTTGATACTCGACTCGGACGCCGTGCTACCTTCCGGCTATCTTTCAGCCGTGGAGGCCGAACTGGCAGCAGCCCCTTGCGATGCCTTCGGAGGCCCCGACCGCTCGCACGCATCGTTCACCACGATGCAGAAAGCCATCAACTACGCCATGACTTCGTTTTTCACCACCGGCGGCATACGCGGTGGCAAAAAGAAGATGGACAAATTTTACCCACGCTCGTTCAACATGGGCGTACGCACTGAGGTCTATCGCCAACTTGGCGGTTTTTCTGAAATGCGCTTTGGCGAAGACATCGACTTCTCTAGCCGCATATTCAAAGGCGGCTACAGCTGTCGGCTTTTCCCTGAAGCCTGGGTGTGGCATAAGCGCCGCACCGACCTGCGCAAGTTCTTCAAACAAGTGCACAACTCCGGCATTGCCCGCATCAATCTGACCAAGCGCCATCCCGGCACTCTAAAGTTGGTGCATCTGCTACCGGCTGTCTTCACCCTTGGTTGCCTACTGTTGGTCTTGCTCTCCGCAGTGGCAGGAGTTACCGGCTGTCCCCACTGGTGGGTGTGCCTCACGCCACTTCTGCTCTTTGCGCTCATCATCCTGCTGGATGCCACCCGCGCAGAACATAGCTTGAGCGTCGGAGTGCGCGCCGTGGCAGCAGCCTTTGTACAGCTCACCGGCTACGGCAGTGGTTTTCTACGTGCTTGGTGGTGGCGCTGCGTCTTAGGCCACGGAGAGTTCGACGCCTTCCGCAAGAACTTCTATAAATAGGAAGAGGTCATGAATGGGTTTAGCATAGCACAATGGGATGAGGCCGACCGCCCACGCGAAAAACTAATGAAACAAGGCGCAGGCGCACTCTCCAACGCAGAACTGCTGGCTATCCTCATAGGTTCGGGAACACAGGAAGAAGATGCTGTGCAACTTATGAAACGCATACTGGCCGACTGCGGCGGTAAACTGAACACACTAGGTAAAAAGGACATCAAAGAACTCTGCGCCTACAACGGCATCGGGCCGGCTAAAGCTGTCAGCATCATAGCGGCCTGCGAACTCGGGAAACGACGCGCCGCCGAACCCGTCAAAGAAAAAGTTTCCCTGACCAACTCGCAGATGCTCTTCCGGTGCTTCTACGAAAAACTAGGTGAGCGCCCCACAGAAGAAATACATGTCATTCTGCTCGACAACAGGCTGCAAATCATAGAGATACGATGCATAGGCAAAGGCGGTCTTAACGAAACGCCGGCCGACATAAGAGTCATTCTCCGCCATGCGCTAACCGCCGGAGCTTCAGCCATCGCCTTGGGACACAATCATCCCTCCGGCAATGTCACACCCAGCAAACAAGACGACAATCTTACCAAGCAGCTACAAGAGGCAGCCAAGCTGATGAACATACGCTTGATAGACCATATCATAGTAGGAGAAAACACCTATTACAGCTACTCGGACGAAGGACGCATTTGAAAAGCATCCTGACAAACCAAAAACTATATACATCCAACTAATATGACTCCTGAAGAGAAACTCAGAATAGAAGAACGCATCATCGAGGTGCTCAAGACCGTTTACGACCCGGAAATCCCGGTGGACGTCTACAACCTCGGACTGATATACCGCATCGACCTTCACGACGACTGCACCCTGGAAGTGGACATGACGCTCACAGCACCCAACTGTCCGGCTGCAGATTTTATCATGGAAGACGTACGCTTGAAACTCTCCGGCATCAGCGAGGTGGCAGACGCCAAAGTAAACCTTGTCTTTGAACCTGAGTGGGACAAGGAGATGATGAGCGAGGAGGCCAAGCTCGAACTTGGTTTTATGTAAAAACTACATGCTGAAATGAAGAACATATATTTTCTCTCCGATGCCCACCTGGGCAGCCGCGCCATTCCCCATCGAAGAATGCAGGAGCGCCGATTGGTAAATTTCCTCGACAGCATCAAGCACAAAGCCGCCGCCGTTTATTTGCTCGGCGACATCTTTGACTTCTGGCATGAGTATAAGACTGTAGTGCCCAAAGGCTACACTCGCTTACTGGGAAAGATTAGCGAACTGACCGACAACGGCGTCGAGGTGCATTTCTTTATTGGCAACCACGATCTTTGGATGGGCAACTACCTCGAGAGAGAATGTGGCGTCACACTCCATCGCAGCAGCGCCGTCATGGAAATCTATGGCAAAGTGTTCTATCTGGCGCACGGCGACGGACTGGACCCCGAAGACAAAAAATTCAAGGTGCTGAGATCCGTCTTCCACAACAAAATATGCCAACGCCTCTTTGCCTCTATCCATCCTCGCTGGGGCGTAGCCTTCGGCCTTGAATGGGCACGCCGCAGCCGCTTGAAACGCGAAGATGGTAAAGAACCGGAGTACATGGGAGAGGACAAAGAGAGCCTCGTCATCTTCGCAAAATCCTACATGAAGACCCACCCGGAAATAAACTACTTTATCTTCGGACACCGACACATAGAGCTCGACCTACTCCTGGCCCGCGAGACACGCCTCGTTATCCTGGGCGACTGGATATCCCAATTCTCATACGTAGTCTACGACGGCGAGAATCTCATCCTTGACAATTATATAGAAGGTGAGAGCCAGCCCTAACTTAGTATAAACCACAAAAAAATATTCCACATGAAAGTAACAAAACAAAATTCCGCATTCTACGGACTGGTCCTCGGACTTTTTGTAAGTCTTAGTCCCTTAGCTGGACAAGCTAACAGCACTTCTGTCAATGAAGAAGAATTGCCCATCACAGAGATAGAAAAATTCTTCGGCAACTATCTTTCTTCCGGAGAAGGCTCTTTCACAACCGAGCAAGCCCTCGAACTTGATCAAGTAGAGGCTGCGCAAAAAAGCGTATGGGAAGCTTGGATACGTGCTAACAATGCCTACGACGAAGAGAAACTTATCAAATTGGACAACATTTCTTTGGGCAAGAACAGCAAATGGAACATCCCCGCAGCCCTTGAAAGCAACGCCGTGATGCCCTACTACTACGGATACAAAGGCGCGAAGCCTGAAAACGGATATCCCTTGTTCCTCTACCTGCACGGCTCGGGCAACAAGGACAACGAGTGGGCTAACGGACTTAAGTTTGCAAATGGTTTTGAAGATGGTCCCTCCGTATATTTTGTTCCGCAGATACCCAACACAGGCGATTTTTATCGCTGGTGGCAAAAAGGCAAGCAATGGGCATGGGAAAAGCTGTTGCGCCAAAGCTTCCTGAGCAAAGACATTGATGCCAACCGCATCTACTTCTTCGGTATCTCAGAAGGCGGCTATGGCAGCCAGCGCCTCGCATCGTTCTACGCAGACTATTTGGCCGGAGCCGGACCAATGGCAGGCGGCGAGCCGCTAAAAAATGCGCCGGTAGAGAACTGCCGCAACATCGCCTTCAGCCTACGCACCGGTGGAGATGACGATGGATTCTTCCGCAACAAACTGACCAGCTACACCAAGGATGAATTTGAGAAGATGCAGAAAAAATATCCCGAAGACTTTAACCACTTCATCGAATTGATTCCCGGATATGGTCACCACATCGACTACTACCCCACCACGCCTTGGTTGAGCAAATACATTCGCAACCCGCACCCCAAGCATGTGATGTGGGAAGACTTTGAGATGGACGGCATCACCCGAAAAGGTTTCTACAACCTTTATGTAGAAGAAGACCCCCGCGGCACCTTCACTTACAGAATCTACTACATGATGGACATCGTAGGAAACGACATCGATCTCAGCGTACAGAAGACCGTCTACAACACCACGGAGAGCCAAGATGGTATCGAGTTGAAATTCAAGAAGTTCTATTCAAAACTATCACGTGGAAAAATACGTATCTACCTCAACAACAACCTCGTAGACCTCACCAAGCCTGTAACGGTCAAGGCTAATGGCAAACTCTTGTTTAGCGGCATGGTACAACCCAACGTGCGCGACATGGTAAACAGCTGCGCCACCTTCTTTGACCCCGAGCGCGTATTCCCGGCCTCTATCTTGATAGACTTGAGCGCCGACGCCACAGGTTTAGAAGAAGTAGAGGCTGAAGGCAAGGAGGAATGTTTTTACGACCTCAACGGACGCCCGGCTGCCGCTCCTCAGAAAGGAATCTATGTCAGCAACTTCGGAAAAAAAATATTGTTCTAAGCCCCATTTCCCATTAAGAGGGTTGCCCGCAGGCATAGAAAGAAACCTCTACCCCTTACGACCAAAAAAATTATGGCTGATATATTCTTAGGAGCACACCATATTATAAAAAAATATGCTCGCCACACAGCGCTCGAAGATGTCAGTATCGACGTGCCACGCGGCAAAATTTTCGGACTCCTTGGTCCGAATGGCGCCGGCAAGACCACGCTGATACGCATCATCAACCGCATCACGGCCCCCGACAGTGGCGAAGTAATCTTCGACAACCATCCGTTCCGACCGGAGGATGTGGCTTTGATAGGCTACCTCCCGGAAGAGCGCGGTCTTTACAAGAAGATGAAGGTAGGCGAGCAAGCCATCTATTTAGCTCGTCTGAAAGGACTTAGCTACGACGAGGCCAAGCGCAGGCTTACCGAGTGGTTTGAGAAGTTTGAGATTATGCCCTGGTGGAACAAGAAACTGGAAGAGCTCTCAAAAGGCATGCAGCAGAAGGTTCAGTTTGTCATCACCGTGCTCCACGAGCCGCCTCTGCTCATCTTCGACGAGCCATTCTCCGGCTTCGACCCTGTCAATGCAGAGATGTTAAAGCAAGAGATTCTGCAGTTGAAAGACAAGGGCCACACCGTGATTTTCTCTACCCACAACATGGCTTCGGTCGAGGAAATCTGCGACGAGATAGCCCTTATCAACCACTCGCGCGTGGTGCTCAACGGAAATGTGGCCGACGTGAAGCGCCGCTTCAGAACCGGCATTTATGAACTGACCACCACCGACAAGCTCCAGCAGGAAGACACACAAGACTTTTCCATCGTGTCAGAGAGCCTGGGTAAAGGATTCAACAAATACCTGATTCACAAAGAAACAGACCTGACCAACTCCCAACTGGCCGGACTCCTTGCCCAAAAGGTAGAGATACAATCCTTCAGCGAGCAAATGCCCTCCATGCACGACATCTTTTTGAAGACTGTAGGAGAGCAGTAGTACCCAAAAAGAGAGAACCACTCTATGAATAAGATACTGATTATCATCCAACGCGAGTTTATGACGCGCGTCAGCAAGAAGTCTTTCATCCTGCTGACCGTGCTCATGCCGTTCATCTTCGCCGCGCTCATCTTCGTCCCCATCTGGTTGGCCGGAATCAAAAGCGACGAGCAGAAGACCGTGATGGTCGCCGACAAGACCGGCCACTACATCCATCTCTTTACAGACAGCAACAGCTTCCGCTTCGTCCCCACAACCGAAACAGACAACCCTGCGTTCTACAGCGACACCAGCGAGGTGGAAGCCGTCATCGCCATCCAAGAAGACCTGGCCACCAACCCCAAAGCCGTAGCCATCTATTCGCACAAGGAAGTCTCTGCCGAGCTTCTCAGCCTTACCCGCACCCTGCTGAACGAGCAGGTGAGGAAAGACAAGCTGGCACGCTACGACGTAGAGGGCCTGGAGCACATCATCAAAGAGGTGGAGAGCGACTTCGACATCACCACCGTGAAGCGCAACGAAGAAGGCAGCGAAAGCACCTCGAACACAGGCCTGGCCATCGCCGTCGGGCTGCTCTTCACCTTCCTCATCTACATGTTTGTCATGACCTACGGAGGCATGGTGATGCAAAGCGTCATCGAGGAGAAGACCAACCGCATTGTCGAACTGATGGTGTCGAGCGTTAAGCCTTTCCAGCTCATGCTCGGAAAGATTATCGGCGTAGCCCTCGTGGGTTTCGTGCAGCTGTTCATCTGGGGCGTGATGCTATCCATCATCCTGTTCGTCTGCAACCTCCTCTTCGGCGTATCGGCCGACCCTGCAGCCACGCAAGCCATGCTTGGTGGAGCACAAAGCATGCCGGAGATGCCCATGACCGGCGAAGAAAACGAAATGCTGACGGCACTAATGAACCTACCCTTTGCCGAACTGGGCATTATGTTCCTGCTCTACTTCGTGGGAGGCTACTTGCTCTACGCCGCATTCTTTGCCGCCGTGGGCGCCAGCGTCAATGCGCAAGAAGACAGTTCGCAGTTCATCACCCCCGTGATTCTCATCATGGTCTTTGGCATGTACGCCGCCATCTACAGCGCAGAAAACACCGATGGCCCATTGGCATTCTGGGCATCCATGTTCCCCCTCACCTCGCCCATCGTCATGATGGTACGCATCCCCTTCAGCGTACCCCTTTGGCAAGAACTGCTCTCGCTCGGCATACTCTACGGCACAGCCCTCTTCTTCGTATGGGCCGGAGGTAAAATCTACCGGGTAGGCATCTTGATGTATGGCAAAAAGCCCAGCGTCAAGGAAATGATAAAATGGATGCGCTACAAATAAAGGTTTAAGCGCCCCCATCCATAGCTCAGCCTCCTCTTTTTCCTTAGCGAAGAAGGGGAGGCTGAATGGTAAAAAACAGCCTTTGTAACTATCTGATTTTCAATAGTGATTTTTGGGCATTTCTTCGGTAACTACTAGGAAAATTTCGGTAACTACTAGGAAA
>CALCHR010000258.1 GCA_937901185.1 uncultured Bacteroidales bacterium | reverse complement strand
TACCGAATTTTTCTTAGTAGTTACCGAAATTCACCTAGCTTTTACCTAAGAAATGGCCGAAAATGCCTATTGAAAATCAGATGGTTACAAAGAGCTTGTAGCGCTGCAGTGAAACGGGGTGATAGTTTTTGCCGAGCGGCTTAAAATTTATAGGTGTAGGGGAGGGCTTTTTGCCTGTTCGTTGCGGGTGGGGAGTGTAATGCTGCAAAGAGTTTGGCGCTTTTTAAGAGGCGGCCGGGAAACAGAAAAGGGGATGTGCATCTCTTGGAAAGAAAGAGAACACATCCCCTTGTTGGCGAGAGAGAAGCCTTTAGTGGCATCTTTTCTTGTCGAACATGGCAGCGCTACCCTCCAGTTGTTCAGCCAGTTCGGGCTTAAGGGTCAGTGCCTGCTTGAGGTCTTCGGTCGCACCGGCCAAGTCCTTCAAGTGGTGCTTCACAGCTCCGCGCGCCATGTAGGCCTCTGCAAAATCGGGCATACGCTCAATAGCGTCGCTGTAGATGGTGAGTGCCTCGTCCCAGCGCTTGCTCTTTTGCAACTGCGTGCCCAGGCGGAGCACCACGTTGCCGGCTTCGGGCTTCTGCGCCAAGATGCTCACGTAGGCGGCAATGGCGTTTTCGGTCTGTCCGTCGAGTGCTAAAATGTCGGCGCGTAGCAGGATGTTGGACAGCTGCTCGGGCTCGAGCGCAATCAGTTCGTCCACATCGGCCAAGGCCTCTTTCATCTGCTCCATTTGCGTCAGCGTCACTGCGCGCAAGAGGAGGGCACGCTTATCCTTGGGGTTCAAGGCGAGATGCTGCGTGAGCAATGCGATGGCAGGCACGAGCTGTTGGTCTTGAATAAGTTTTTCTGCTTGCTCAATCATCGTGTGTGGTATTAGAAGAGGGTATGTCTAAAGGCTTTTATAAACCTTTGAGACACACCCTCTTGTTATGAAATGCTATACGCAGTATTAGTTGGCAAGCTTGCCGTCAGAGCCAAGCACGTTGATGATTTTGTGCTTGTACATCTTCTCCATGTTGTCGCGAGCGGGACCGAGGTACTTGCGGGG
>CALCHR010000257.1 GCA_937901185.1 uncultured Bacteroidales bacterium | reverse complement strand
TTTCGGACGTGTCTGAGGATGAGCAGACTGTGGAGGATTTTGCACAGGAAGCGATCCTTGCGTTATACCGTGCGGCAAGTACCTATGAGGAAAAAAACGGTGAGGTCAGTTTCGGTCTATACGCAAAGATATGTATCAGAAAATCTTATTGCAACAAAGCATTTAAACAAATTTACCTATGCCGCACTTCACAATGCAATAGCAAAAAAACTAGTTGCACAAAGTGAGTTTAGAAGTAAACGCAATTATAATATTATTTATTGTCGTAGCTTTTATAATCACAGACCTGTAGACATGGTTGCTTATCTGAAATTACAGGCAAAAATATTGGACATAGGTCTACCTAGTTATACCTTAGAAATTCAAAAAAAGAATAGACAGGCTTTTCTTCAGCTTTTAGATAATGAAGGCGAAACTGCAGCTGAAAAAGCCAAAATACAAATATCGACGGAATTAAAACGCCTGCCTCATACTTTAGATGCAAAAACAAAGCTAAATAAGCTAGAAGTAGTACAAGAGGTGCTACAGCTTATGAAAATTACTGTTACTTCAGATGCGGAAGAAGCTGGTGAAGCAACAGCGTCAGACCTCAGTGCTATGGCTAAGGAGCTATCGGATAAGCCTGCTGAGCAGGCAGCATTAATGCAGCACTTACTGGTTAAAACAGACGTAGGTGCAGAAGAAATCAAAGCCTTTTTGATGCAGGATAAGTTTACTAATCTAGCTTTGAAAGACATCGTAGCAGCATCGGTAGCGGTAAAAAAGCGTGTAAAAGGTATGAATATAACAAAAAGTTCTATTAAATACCTAATAAAAGCACTAAGTAAGCAATAATAGGATAGTTAATGTTTTTCACAATACCAAATAAACAACGAACTACCGTCGAACAGCTGCGATCTGATACTCTTCTAAAAGCATATTTTGTTATACAAAAGTATCCACTTCATGCTTCTGATATAATTATGGATAATTATTTACAGCAACAATATAATATGTCCTTAAAAAATATGTGTATAAACTTGTTACTGAATATGACCTTTTACTCAGACAAGGAAAATAATCTTATCCTGCTATTTAAAGACAAGACTTTGGATACCATTGCACAACTTATTACCTATGGCAACGGTGCTATACCAGGTAGTAAAATATTACAAGTAGCTTTTAAATAAAGGAGTATTTTTTATGGCTATTAGTTATTATGATGAAGCTATAACCCAAAAAATTAAAGGGTGGCTTGCAGATTCTTCAAAGTTAAGGGTTCTTTCACCTGACGAATCGACTAGATTAATACAACTTGCTGCGGAAGACTCTGATGACAAGCCTTTGCAATTGCCTTTAATCGCTATATCACGTAATAAAGACATTGAAATAGAATCTGCTATAAAACAGAATAAATCTTTTGATGGTTTAATTATCGCTAAAGATGCTAAGCAAGCTACTACCGTGCATCTTAATGTTATACCAATTAAAACTACATATCAAATTGATATCTACACAAAAAAACGTATTGAAGCAGACGAGTATATTAGACAGTACCTTTTTAAATTAATTAACAATCCTCAGATTATTATTGAAATACCATATAATAATTATTTTGTTAAGCATACTGCGAATTTACGTGTACTTAGTACTGTGTCAGATACTAGTGATATTTCTACTCATATTTTTGCTGGACAATTTTATAAGTGGACAATTCAACTTGAACTTCAAGATGGCTTCTTATTTAGCTTACCTCAAAAGAACGGTTGGCGCCTTGTTGGAGTAGAAGTGACAGCTGCAGACAAAATTGTAGACCCGCAAGAAGAAGAGGTTTTATTTGAATACGCATTAAAATAATCTGCTAAATTAATTGAAGTTCTGAACATATAAAATTAGTTCAGTTAAATTGTTTATTTAGATACTCAAATATAAGGAGATTTAGTATGCCAAAGATACTTATTAATGAGAAGGACCGCACTTCTCCAGGCACACCTGACCGTTACGCTAACTATGCGGTGCTAATTGCAGGCTTGCGTGGCACACCCAACACTGCCGCTGATAAAGACTTGATAGTGTCACCTGATTCTAATGGTGCCTATGAATTTACATCCGCAGAGTCTTTTAAAGCAACAATTGGTTTGACAGCACCAAGACAAACTTTGTCTACACCTAATGGAGACGTTTTCGTTGATCATTATGGTAATCACATGGCTTATGAATTACTTGGTATCGGCTATACCGTTATTTATGTTCCTATTGCTGTCTCAGATATTTATAACCTTGGTAATGATAGTTTTTGGGAACCGTTTAAAGATAAAGCAAACTATGATTTTAGATTTATTTCTCATGGTTTATTATCTGCGTCTCCTCTATCCGCAGACGGTGAGATCTTTGCACAGCGTCTGAATGACGTTAACGCTGCCGAAACTTGCTTACGAGAAATATTAAGCGAAGCACAAAAAGTTGTAGCTGGAACTACCATACAATTAGACCAGATTGCGAGTGGAGACGTTGATTTAAGTGCAACCACACTTGCAAACTTAAACGAGAACTTAAATGAGATGTATGCTAACCTGTCACCTGTTCCAGAAGGCTTTAGTACTGCAACAGGCTTTTATGGAAGTTTTGCAGATGCTGCGATTGGTGTTGTTGCAGAAAAAACACACTTAGAAGCGACTCTAGCTGAATTGGCCGCTAGTGGTATTTCTAACACATTAATTAATAATACTAACACTGCTATTGCCAAACTTGCAGCCTATGTGGCGCCATTAGATAGCTCTGCAGATGATTCTGGTTTCCCTGGCCGTGGAGATTGTCTTGCACTGATTGAATTAGATGACACCGCTTATCTAAGTAGCGGCGAAGGTAGCTATGAAGAAAAGATTATAGGTGAAATTGACAAGCAAGCAATCACACCTGATCTAGGTAAGTATTGCGCAGCAACTGTTCCAAGTGTTTACTATCGTATGTCAAATAATGAAGAAGTTGCCAATAATAAAAAGTTCCCTGGCGCATTCCATTATTTAGCTTGCTTTATGAATTCACTAAAGCTTGGCTTTGCTGAATGGTATTCTGCTGCCGGTTATACAAGAGGCGTATCAAGCTATGTAGTAGATAATACTACTATTAAGCTTGGCGAAATTGCTATCAATGCTCTTGAGCCACGAAACAATGCAAATGGCCAGAGTAATCCTAAATTTGCTGTTAATGTAATCGCAAACTTTAGAGGTAGTTACTACCTTTGGGGCAACAGAACAGCGCATCCTCTCGGTAAAAAGGACACCGAAAAAGGTAACTTGATTGCAAGTCATTTCTTAAATATTAGACATCTATGTACTACAATTAAGAAACAGTTATATATAGCTTGTCGCTCTTTTACTTTTGATCCAAACAGTGACACTTTATGGATTAACTTTGTAAATGCTATTCGTCCTACTCTAGAAATGATGAAAGCAGACCAAGGTATCCGTGATTATAAGATTTTAAAGGTCTATACTGATAAAAAGGCTACTTTAAAAGCCAAGATTCGTATTATTCCTATCGAAGCTGTTGAAGACTTTGACCTTGAGATTTCTCTTGAGGACTCTTTTGGCGAGACTGCTGTTAATGCAGTTGAGACTATGTAATGGATGGAGGTTAAATCATGTCAAATAGTTTATCCGCTCAGCATATTAGTACAAACCTGGCTAACTATGAGGCAGCAAGAACTGGTTTCTTCTCTCTCATTGTTGATGACATCGATAATATTATTAGCGCTGCTTTCAGTGGTGATCGTAGTGATCCAAACAGTGTTCCCGCTACAGACAAAATTGCTCGTGCTCAAGAAACATTAAAGTTAAATGTTGTTAAAGCACCCGTACCACACTTTAATCTACAGACACTTGAGTATAAGCGCGGTAATGATACTGTTAAGTTTGCCGGTGTTCCTGAATTCCAGTCTGGTAATATCACAGTTGATGATGTTGTCGGTATGGATACCAAGTCCATTCTGATGGCTTGGCAAGCACTCGCTTACAATGTGTACACTCGTAAGGGTGGTCGTATGAAAGACTACAAAAAGAACTGTACACTAATCGAGTATACACAGGACTTTGAACAGATTAGAAGCTGGACATTATACGGTTGTTGGATTAGCGAAATCTCTGAAGGCGAATTCGACAAAGAAAACGATGGTAAGAGACAGATTCAGGCTAAGCTTGAGTATGATCGCGCCGAGATGAATTTAGACTAAAAGTAAATTTAATAAAAATAAAGACGTCTGCCAAACAGACGTCTTTATTTTTATTAAATTTATTATCTCCATCTGCTAAATTATATGTGTTTCTAAATCTATCTTTAAGAAAGGACGCTCAATATGGGACGAAAAAAAGTAGATCGTAGCGATAAGGTTATGCAGACTTTTGAATCTTCAAAACCGCTTATAGACCGACTCAAAATTACAGCTATAGAACGTGGTATCACGGTTTCTGCTTTAATTAGATATATTTTAGAGCACTATTTCGAAAATCGTGAATTATAAATATTGAAAGGACTTAGTTAAAAATGACGGAAAGACAGACTGATTATACAATTATGGAAGGCTATGAGCTACCATCAAAAGGCAAAATTTATACGGAACATGTAAATCCACATATAGAATTGCGCTCGATGACTGCTCGAGATGAAATGAAGAGACTGTCTCCTTCCAGCACTCCTTTGAAAACCCTTGCTGATATTATCGAAGGCTGTTGCATA
Source organism: uncultured Bacteroidales bacterium (assembly GCA_937901185.1). Lineage (GTDB taxonomy): Bacteria > Bacteroidota > Bacteroidia > Bacteroidales > Bacteroidaceae > Alloprevotella. Next base: position 1,601 of record CALCHR010000257.1, on the reverse strand, counting down.
GAAAAACCTGCAGTACATGTCTATGACATGAGTCTAGGTGATTATGAATTTTTATTACACAAGCTGCGTATTGTTACATATGGCGAAGATTACAAAGTAGCTTTGCGTTGTACCGAATGCGGTGAACGTATTGAGACTATAGCTAAGTTGGGTCAACTAGACGTAAAGGAATTTGATGAAGAAACTGTCAATAAACTACAGTCATTTACTCTGCCAAAAAGTGGCAGAAGTATTACACTTAATTTCCTATCTCCCCGTCTAGTCGAAGAAATGGAAGTTAAAGTCAAAGACATGAAGCGTCGATACAAAAACGCTACTATTGATTTTGATACTTTAGTGAGATTAACTACTAACATTGATTTAGTAGATGGCGAGAAAAAGTCTGAGACTGAAATGGAAAATATTATTACAAATCTTCCTGCTCTTGATTTACAAAAAATTTTAAATAATATTGATAAGTTAAATCAGCAGGTTGGTCTTGACAATACATTATATTTAACCTGTCCAAGCTGTGGCGAGGAAGTCGTTACCTTTTTTCGCTTCGGGCCCGAGTTTTTTAGACCCACAACTATCTAATGATGGTACTGCTTTTGGGCCAAAACGTTATAAAGAAATAGTAAAAGAATGCTGGTATATAAGTGATAATCTAAATACTAGCTACACTGATGTGCTAAACTTAGCATATCAAGACAGGGTATATCTAATTGAATGCATAAATGAAAAGAAAGAGGCAACATCACGTGCACTTGAGGAAGCAAGAATGCACAACAAATGAGTGTGCTAAGAAGGAGGAAGCGGCATGGCCGATATGAATCTAACACCTGAAGCGGTCAATAAACTTGCAAAAGTAATTGCCGAAGCGAATAGTTTAATTACACGCCAAACTGAGATTATTGACCAAGTTATAAAAGGCGAGACTGAAATCGGCACTTTACGTATTGCCTTTTTAAATGACTACTTTGATAAATATTCTAAGTCTCTCGATTTAGTCGCAAGAAAACAGAGCTCGCTTACTGATACCTTCTTAATACTTGACAGTAAGCTAAGAAGCGTTCAAAATACGCAACAAAGTATTTTATCGGAAAATATTTTGGCGACTTCTAACTCAAATAATTCTGCTTCAACTACAAAAAAGAAACAGACAAAGCCGACACGTAAAGTAAAAACTACAGAAGGTCGGCAACAAAATGATACTGAGCTGGAAGAAGTGCCGCTTGGCCCTGACGAACAAGAAATACAACGTACTATTGAAAGACGAAGTAAGTTAGAGGATGCTATTGACCAGCTAGAAGTAGTTGGTAAAACAGTAGACGTTCCGGTTTATGTAGATAGAGACAATAGATGCGCTGAAGACATTGCAATGAAGGCGCGTAAGGAAGCTGAAATCAAGGGCTTCGACGTATTGATCGTCGATACTGCAGGTAGACTTCATATTGACGAAGAGTTGATGAACGAGTTAAAACGCGTTTGCAAAGTAGCAACTCCACATGATATTTTGCTTGTTATTGACTCAATGGTGGGTCAGGACGCAGTAAACATTGCAAAAGCGTTTAACGACATTCTTGAAATTGATGGCGTTATCTTAACCAAACTTGACGGTG
>CALCHR010000256.1 GCA_937901185.1 uncultured Bacteroidales bacterium | reverse complement strand
GGCGGTCATGGCGCCATTATACCGGACGATCAGCGGCGGCTCTTTGGTGCATAAATACCAGGTCAGCAGGCCGCCTCCGATCACCGCCACTGCAACGATAGCGGCAATGATCGCATTGCGCCGCCGATTAACCGGCTTCTTCTGCTGGGTCTTCTTTAGGAGACTTTTTTGGAGGATCTACTGGTTTTTCGCCTGGTTTTTCATCATGAGCTTTATCAGGGTTTTTAGGTGTTTTACCTGGAGGTGTGTCACCCTTCTCAGGTTTCTTTTCGGTTTTCGAATCAGACTCTGATTCAGACTCAGTACTTTTTTTGCCTTTGCCTTTTTCTGACTCTTTTTCATCAGTCTCATGGTCTGTCTCTTCTTCGTCGTCATCGTGCTCTTCTTCGTCTTTTTTATGATCTTTACTTTTACCTTTGCTACCACTGCCATCACCGGCATCGTTTGCACCACCACGTGTGCCAGGACTTTTTGGCGCACCATCGCCACCAACGTTGTCTATATCAGGGTCTTCCGGCACTTCTAGTTCTTCAGCACGATCAAGAAGCTCCTGCAGTAAGTCAACACGTTCTTGTAGCTTTTCAGCTAGTTCAGCTTCACCCTGTTTTTCAGCTAATATTACAGCAGATTCTGCTTCTGATAAAACTCTTGCTAAAGAAATTTTACGTCTCTGAAGCTCATCTGCGGTTATGGTAGTAGCATCAAACATCGAGTCTAAGAAGTCTTCTGTTATTTGTATATTCTTTTTATTAGCCATAAACTAGTTGTCCTTTCATTACTTGATCGCGTCAAGTAACGCCTGTAATTCATCCGGAGTCAGGTCATCTAAAGAGCTCATGACCTTATCATACCATTCAGTATATTCACTTTTGTACTTTTTAAGCACTTCTACTGCAACATACTTTTCTTCCGGTGTATAAAGCACTACCGTTTTGTCCATAAACAAATCTACAGGCTTAACAGGCGATGAGGTAGCTATTGTAGATAAAAGACGTTGTACTTCACGGTCATCCACATCTTTATCTTTTAATGCTTCATATATACTTATTACTACCTCAGCAAACTCTTTCTTTAATCGTTCGCCCTTGACACGACAACCGCCTGCGACAAAATCCGCCAGGGAGCCGCTAAACATGGAATCACTTTTAGTATCGGAATATATGTAAGTACGTAGAATATTTTTAGTAATGAAGTCATCTGATTTTTCAGATGCAATATCACGTAAAGACCTACCACTTAAAAGTTTTGCCTGAATTTGGTCAATTTCTTCGCAAATTTGGTCGTACATCTCTTCTATAGACATATTAATCCAAGACTCTCTATGGTCTTCTGTTACAAGACCTCCGATAACACGACCATTAAGCACCATATTTCTAACAATAATTTTATCTTCGTCTGAATACTTTCTGTTAGAAATTTCATCATCAGCAATAATATTGTGTAGACTATGCAGTGTATCGCTTAGGCTCATGTGAACATGTGCAGCATCACCAATTTTATATGCCATACGGATTTGATGCATTAGTAGGTTGTGTGCCAATTCATGACGAAGCAATACGTTTAGTTGATAAAAGGTAGCAGGATCATTTAGAAAGCCTTCACTAATATAGATAATGGCTTTTTCGAAAGAAATTGCAGCTGTAAAGTTCGGGTCTGCTCTCAGTGGTACAATTTGAATATCAAATTTTTCTAAACGTTCCGCATATTTTGCGTGACGATGCCCTTTACCATCGTCACGCAAAAGTGCTATTAATTTTGCTTTTAATTTTTTTTCTGTTGCGCTCATGAACTCACGAGCTTCAATCAGCGGTAATTTTGTGTTAGACATAACGTCCACTTCCTTTTACCAGTCTTTTAACATATTAGACATTGCAATTTCTACTTCATAAGGATTCTTAGCTCGAATCTTACCTGCCATGTCAGAAGTTACAAAGAAATCATCATCGTCTTCGACGCCATCGCCAGGCTCAGCTTCAGCTGCTGGTGCTGCTGTGGCAGGAGCTGTTGCAGGCTTTACGGTACCGGCAGCTGGGTCAAAGCCGCGACTACGGCACAGCTCTTCGAAAGTTGGGCTGATATACTCACGTAAAATAGCAACGAACATATCAATGTCTCTGCTTAAGAAATCAGAGCTATTCTTAACCCAGTGAGTAAATACTTTAACATTGCCGCGTGCTGCATGCAGACCTTCTGTGAAGGAACGCTGGCAAAGTAGGGTTGCATCTTCCTCTTCTAGATCCTCAAGGTCATCTCTAGTGTCATAGTTAAATCGTGGGTGAGACATAATAAAGATGCCAAGGTCTTGAATACGTAAGTATTTCTCAAGTCTACGTCTGTAGTTTGCAGGATCAGAGACATCTAAGTTCTTAATCTTCTTGTTATAATACTTAGTTAGATACTCGATAGTAGTACCAGGGTCAGAGTCCATATTCTTCAGCTTATAAATAAATCTGGACTTCTCTGCATCAATCAGCTTGGAAGCGCCTCTATCGGTAGGCACAGCAGGGTTGATAGCAGCAATTGTGAATAGTAGATTTTTAAACTCATGTAAGCCGTCAGGACCATCACCGACAATCTTATGTTCATTAATCAGAGTCAGCAGAGAAGCTCTGATTTGTGGCTTAATCTGACGGTTAAACTCGTCTAAGAATAAAACAGAACGTGGCTTTTCAAGGCCAGCCAGGTTATCAGAGTATGCCTGAATAACCTTACGTTTCTGGTCAGGGTCTTTGGTAGTATAACCGTTAATGTAAGCATCTAGGTCGTTATTCTTTGCGTTAACAGATACAATATTAACAGCGTTTGAACGAGCCCAGTCCATAATAGAAGCGGTTTTACCAGAACCAGGTAGACCGACAATTAGCACGTTGTGACCGCCCTTATCGCCATCCATTTTGTCTTCAAGAGCACCTTCAAGAGCTAGGTCTAGAGTTTCAGTAATGATATTCTTAACGCCAATAAAATCATCACCAGGAGTAACAACAGCAGTCTCAACTTCTACATCTTTGGATACATCCTTGATCTCCGCAGCCACTGCTTTTGCGCCAGCATCGCCTAGAACAACTTCGCCTTCTGTAGATGCTTCAACAGCACCTGCAACTTCATCAGCAATCTCATCAACGGTGTCTGCTGGACTTACTGCGCCAAACTCATCATCTGCTTCAAATAGTTTGGCTTCAAATAATTGTTTTGCCTTCTTATCTATTTTCATTGGTCTTCTCCTATCTTTTATTCAAAGCGATGCATAGCTTCGCTATAAACATCAATATCGCTTATTTCAGGAAACTTAGCGACCTTGCTATTGCATTCCTCTAAGTCTTCTTCCATAGCTTCGTTTAGCTTGCTTGCCTTAATGTAGGCTTCACCAATCTCAGTTCTGATTTTAAAGTATCCGTTTGGATCGACTTTTTGCTTAGCTGCAGTAAAGCCTGTAACATCAGAAGGAATTCTGAAACCGCCGTCACGAATTGCAGCGATAGCAGCATCAACCTCATCACGAGTTTCGAACAGAAGTTTACAAGCAGACCAGCCACTTGGGTCACCAAAACGAATTTTATTAATATCAGACTTGTAGGCGATAGGATCTACGAAGACGAACTGTGTCTTTTTCTTAGAGCTTTCGCAGATAATATCGTAAATATAGGCTGTTCCCTTAAAAGTAGTTTTTTCACCAGGCTCTCCGATCAAACCGCCAATTAAGCCTGACTTAGGACCACTTGACTTATAACTGCTAGTACCGCCTGTACGGCCTACACCACCTACGCGACTGCCGCCGCTGCCTACGTCACCAGCAACCTTCATTGGTCTTGCTTTCTTAGCTGCTTGCTGAGATAGGAAACACTGAAAGTCCATACATGCCTTACCAAACGGTCTTTTGCTATATGTTTCCATTTCTACAGTAGATCTAGCAGTATTTACATCATCCCAATAAACTTCTTGCATGGCACACGCATTTGCCAGAATACGAGAAATTTGGTTAGCATTTAAACTCTTGCTTGTGCCAGAGTCGTGTAACGGTGTGAAAGAAACATAGCTAGCAATACGTTCAATAGCTCGCTCTACGTTTGGAAAATCAAATACGCGGTTTTTAATTTCATCACAAATAATTTTTGCAGCATCATCTAGGCCGTGTCTACTAATGCGATTTGTGCCATTAGTACGAATACTAGTACGAACTAGGCCACCTGCTACAAAAATATCATGGACAACTGCACGGCTCCAAGTAGCCTCAGTGCCAGTTAATTTTGCCATAGTAACGCTCCTTTTCTTACCATATTTTATGGTTATTTTTAACTAATTAATTTAGCACTTAAAATAAGATTTGCCTGCTAAAATCAGGCTATTCGACGTTTAAAATACCATTACATTTTGGATAAGTAGAGCAACCATAAAAAAGTTTTCCAAAACGACTCCGTCGCATAACCATAGGGCTTTTACACATCGGACATTCTTTTGTATCTCCACTAGACTCTAAGCCAGTTTCAGAAGTATTATCAATAAGCTGTTTTAAGTGACTATAAAAAGCTGACATATATTCATGAAGCTTTAGCTCACCAGAGGCAATTTTATCTAAACGCTCTTCCATATTCTTTGTATAGTTTAGGTTAATTATATCTGGAAAAGCCCTATCACAATACTTGGCTAGTTGCATGCCACGATCTGTTGGAACAATCTCTTTGTTATCCAGCTGAGCATAATTTCTGGTAGGATTTAGAAGTGTTTCAACTATAGACACATAAGTGCTAGGTCTACCGATACCTCGGCTCTCAAGCTCTTTGACAAGAGAGCTTTCTGTGTAACGAGCTTTTGGCTGTGTAAACTTTTGTTCTAAGTCTAGCGTGCAGTTTAATAGTTTTTCGTCCTTTACAAAAGAGTCTCTTACTTCGGTAGTAGCAGGTGGATTTAAGACTCTATGACCAGGATAAATCAGTTCACGCTGGCTGAATTTAAATTTATGCTTATTATTGACAATTATATACTCTGTCTCAGCAAATTTAGCATCAGGCATACATGCCGCAACTGTTCTTTGCCAAATCAGCTTATATACCTTTATCAGCAATGCGTTGTCGATATACGTTGATAGTTTCTCAGGTGTTAAAAAAGGATCAACTACACGCAGCGCTTCATGTCCGTCTTGGTCTGTAGTCTTCTTTTTACCTTTACGTGGTGCTGTAAACATATCCGCACCATAGGTTGTAGTTATAAAAGAATTATCAGAAGTAGATAAAATACTACCGGCTCTTAAAGCAAACGACATCAACTGTGCTGAAATTACATTCAGAACAGCTTGTGCTGCTGAAGCTATTAAAATGGCATGTGAAAAGTACCCTGAAATGAACATTGGTGCAGGTACTGTTATCAATGCAAAGCAGTGTAAGGATGCTCTTAAAGCAGGTGCAACATTTATCGTATCACCAGGTCTTTCAATAGGCGTTGCCAAGGTGTGTAAAAAGAAGAATATTCCATACTACC
>CALCHR010000255.1 GCA_937901185.1 uncultured Bacteroidales bacterium | reverse complement strand
GTGTGTAGCCAGCGAGGAGATCCTTCGTTTCACTCAGGATGACATAGAGCCGACCAGCACATTATACGCTGTCATTCTGAACGCAGTGAAGAATCTCCTCAGAGCCGACCAGCGACAACCCGCGTTGATAGTGTGTAGCCAGCGAGGGGATGCTTCGCCTTGCTCAGCATGACATAGAGCCGACCGTGCCGCGTACTACCCATTGCTGAGATAATTTGTTAGCGGCAGTAGATCGCGGCTTATCACAACAAAGAAAAAATTTCTCTCTCACTATTGCACAAACCAAGAAAAATCCTTATCTTTGCGCCAATTATATATAACACTATGAAACGCGCGATGTACAACCATATCTCTAATGCACAGGCTCTCCCACAGGTGGCGTGTTGTCGTCGAGGTTTTAATGGTTTGGCATTCACTGTTTTTAATTGATTTTAGCGGCTCTTTGGGCCGCTTATTTTTTATAGTAAGGTCGAGGATATGGCTAACACAAGAACTATCATTAAGAACGGCTTCGTCGTAGGAGTCGGCAAGCAGGATATAGCAATCACGGAAGGTCGCATCAGCGAGCGCAGAGAACATATTGAGCCTACGGCAGATGACCGCATTATAGAGGCCGAGGGCTTGGTCGTAGCACCCGCATTTGTCGATGTGCATGTACCCCTCCGCGAGCCAGGCTACGGATATAAGGAGCGCATCGCTACGGGTACGATGGCGGCGGCGCGTGGCGGATATACCACCGTGTGCTCAATGCCCAACCTCAACCCCGTTCCCGATAGCGTGGAGAACCTCAAAGCGCAGCAGGACATCATCGACCGCGAAGCACAGAAGCGCGCCACGAGCGTTTACCTAGTGGACCGCACCATTCCTATGCTGCCCGAGCGCCTGTGCAACTTCATCTGCTCGCTCCGTCCCAACGAGGAGAAACTGGCCTACTCTGCCATCTTCCGCCTCAACGAAAAGGGCGAAGTGCTCAAGTGGCACTTGGCACACACCGTGATCTGCTCCGACCGCCGCTTCACTTACGAGGAGGCGCAGTATATCATCGAGCGCCACGGCGAGGCCTCGCCCGAAGACCTCAGTCAGCCCGGCGAACACCCCGATCCCTTGTCCAAAGGCAGCGCTCCGGAGGGCGACTTTGCCGAAGAAGTTTTGGTGCTCAACCGCCTGGCCAAGCAGCTGCGTAAGAAGCGCTTCCAAAAAGGCGCCATCGGCTTTGACCGCGCAGAGGTGCGCTTTGAGATAGACGAACAGGGACGCCCCGTCTCTACTTATATAAAAGTGGCCAAGGATGCCAACAAACTCGTGGAGGAGTTTATGCTGCTGGCCAACCGCAGTGTGGCAGAAAAGATAGGCCGCGTGCCGCAAGGCAAGAAAGCCAAGGTGCTCCCCTACCGCATCCACGATGTGCCCGACCCTGAAAAGTTGGAAAAACTCAGTGCCTTCGTGGCCAAGTTTGGCTACAAGATTCGCACCGAGGGCAGCAAGACGGACATCAGCAAGGGACTGAACAACCTGCTGGCCGACGCCAAAGGAAAGAAGGAGGAGAACGTCATCGAACTGGTGGCCCTCAGAGCCATGATGAAGGCGCGCTACAGCATTCACAACATCGGCCACTACGGACTGATGTTCCAATACTACACGCACTTCACCTCGCCCATCCGCCGCTATCCCGACACGATGGTGCACCGCCTCCTGACGCGCTACGAAGAGGGCGGCCGCTCGGCCAACGCCGACAAGTATGAAGAACTGTGCGAGCACTCTTCCAACATGGAGCAACTGGCGGCCACCGCAGAGCGCGCCAGCATCAAGTACAAGCAAGTGGAGTTTATGTCTTCGCGCCTCGGCATGGTATTCAGCGGCACCATCAGCGGCGTCACCGAGTTTGGCCTCTACGTAGAGGTCGACGAGCACAAATGCGAGGGCATGGTGCCGCTGCGCACACTGCTTGACGACTATTACGAGTTTGACGAGCGCAACTACTGCCTCGTGGGCCGACGCCGCCACCGCCGCTACTCGCTGGGCGACCATGTGAACATCAGAGTGGAGCGCGCCAATCTGGACAAGAAGCAACTGGACTTCTCCATCGTGGAAGACTGAACACGGCGTACCACATAGAAAAATCCCCGGCTCACCTCAGCGCGAGTCGGGGATTTCTGTTTTTTCGCCGCAGCCTTTACATCATTCCCGGAGGGGCAAAAAATCGGCTTTGTAACCTCCTGATTTTCAATAGGCATTTTCGGGCGTTTCTTAGGTAAAAGCTAGGTGAATTTCGGTAACTACTAGGAAAAATTCGGTAACTACTAAGAACGCGAAAGTAACTACTAAGAAAAGCCAGGTATAATAAGCAAGAATTTCTCTCTCACCGAGCATCATAAAGGAGGCCCGCAGCATCTTTTGCGGGCCTCCTTTATATATATTATTAAATGAGTGTTTCGGGCGAGCTTAGTCTACGGCGCAGTTGATGCTGCCACTCTTGTAGGTGTAAATGCCGTCGACGCTGATGGCCTTGCTCTTTTTGCCGGTGGCAGAGATGCGGATGGTGCCGCCGTCGAAGGTGAAATCGCCCTTCACTTTGATGCCGCGGCATTTAGATTCCAGTTCGGGATCGTCGGGCATGTAGGTGGTGCCGGTAACGGTCATATCTATCAAGGTGGCAGTGGCAGTGGGCTGCGTAATGAAGAGGTCGGTGCCGGAGCTGATGCCCTTGGTGCCGTTACCGCTTACAGAAGCCTTGATGGTGCCGCCGGTGATGGAGATGATGTCGTCGCTCTTCAAGCCCTTCACATCTTCGGCTGCCACGTCCATCGTGATACTGCCGCCTTCGATGAACACCTGTCCATTGAGCTCGTCGGCCGGATCTTTGGTCACAGACACATCTATACAGTCGCCGCCGGTGCCGGAGATGTTGATTTCTCCGCCCTGCATCTTGAAGTATTGCTCGATGTGCATACCGTCTGTTACGGCCTTGGTCACTATGATTTTCCCAAAGTCTTTTTTCAGTTGGGTATACTCGTCGGAGGCAAAGGCGTGCTTGGTGTTGCCCACGAGTTGCAGCGTGCCGCCGCCCTCAAACTCAGGGTGTCCGTTTACAAAGAAGCAGGCTTTGTGCGTGCCGCCTGCGCCGTCGGACAGAGTGGTCACGGTGCCGGTGGGGATGACCACGCAGAGGCGCTTGCCGTTGGCAATGTCGATGGCGGCGCCGCGTGTGTTAGAGAGTGTCAGGTTGTCGAGCACGAGGGTGGACTTGTATTCGCCTTCCATAAAGAAGGAGCCGTCGGCAGAAGCGCCGGAGAGCGCATAGGTCACTTCTGTTTCCATCGCTGCATCGGCATAGACCACCACATCGGCGCCTGAAACACTGATAGAGAGCTGCGGAGCCACATCGGCAGCCACGAGCACGCGCGCCGAAGCACCCTGATAGTTCACAGCCACGGTGGAGGGAGCCACTGTGCTACGGTCGGCCGTGATGCTATCTATCTCGCTCACAAGGTAGGTGCGGCCCATCACGGTGAGCGCTGTGCCGTCGGCGCTATAAAGCATATCGCCGGCTTCGGCAGCAGGAACGGCCGTGGTGATAGCACCCGTATGGATTTTCAGAGTCTGCGCTGCCACGCCTGAGGCCAGCAAGCACAACAAGGTAAAGAGATAGAACTTTTTCATCGGGCAAAGATTTTATAGGTGCAACCTCCGGCCTTCACGAGGTAAGTGCCGGGAGCAAGACGGTTGCCCAGGAGTTCCACTTCAGAGTTTTGTTTGGTAAAGGCAGCCAACAGTCGACCGTCGATGGCATAGAGCAACACCTGCGTACCAACGGGTGCGGCCACGTAGAGGCTTCCGTTTTTCACTTGCACAGCGGTGCTGTTCACCGGGAGGGCGGCTACGGCGGTGGGCTGAGCGGCAAAATACATGCTGCCAAGCATGGAAAGCTCGTAGCTAAGGGTCTCCACGGCGTTGCGAGCGGTCATTTTTCCTTCGGCAAAGGTGAGTTTCAAGCCGTCGATAGCCATGCTTTTCTCGGCGCCGTCGGCTGTGCGGAAGGTAATATAGTCGTAGCTCTGGGCCGAAGCAAAGGCCACGCAACCCAAGAGGAAAATGCTGAGGATAGTTCTTTTCATAGGCCGGGCTTATAGTTCAAACTTGAATCCAATATCTATGATGTGCTCATCGCCGTCCGAGTCGTCGTCGGCGCCTGTCTGGAAGAGATAGGCAGCGGAGAGGTTAATCTTCTTAGTGATCTTCCATTCCACGCCGGCACTCAGGCGCGACTTGTCAAGGTCGAAACCCTCGCTGAGGTTGTTGTAGGCCTCGTAGGAAAGGAAGGGTGTGAGCGGACACTTGCGGATGTCATACTCCACCTTGAGACGTGAGCGGAGATAGTGCTTATTTTTTGAGCCCTTATGGTCCATCACGGTCTCAGAGTAGGCATAGCCGTTGTATTGCTTTCCGGGATAGTCGGAGGTAACTACACCACGATAGCGGTCGCGTGCTGTGCTGTCGCCCATATAGTGGGTGAACTGGTAGCGCTCGCGCAGAGAGAAGGAGAAGCGTCCGGCTTTCATCTTTCCCGTAGCTTCGAAGAAGGCGCGGTGCTTGTTGCGCCAGTAGGAGTGGTCTACGTTGTAGCCCTTCATCTCGCCCTCGTCGTTGTAGTTCACCTTGTACTCCCAGGGGTTGCGGTCGGTGATGAAGATATAGCCTGCGCCAAACTTCAGTTGCTTATTTACTTTGTAGCCGGCTCCCAGCGATGCGGCCCAGCGTGCCGGGCGCGTCACGTTTTCAGCGGCGCGGAAGTCTACGCCGGCATCGACGGAGAACTTTTTACCAAATTCTTTCTCAAGGGTCACTCCGGTCCACAAGCCAAAATCGCTTTGGGCTAATACGGGGACTGCGATGAGTGCGATCAGTAGTAAAAAAATCTTCTTAAAAAACATTGTCTTGGGGTATTTTGAAAATTCTGTCTACGGGTTTGATCTGCTTGTCGGGGTCTTTATAGAAGACGCGCAGCATGGCCATGTCGGTGAGGAAGTCTACGGCGCCCACTTCTATGCGGATGATGTCGAGGCCGAGGCGCTTTTCGAGGTCGGCTTTCAGCTCTTCGTAGCGCTCGGGCTGAATGAGGTCGATGTTGTCGTAGCGCACAAACTTGCATCCTTCTTTATAGACGGAGAGATAGTTTTCGCAGAGCCACACGATGCCTACGAAGATGAGGTTCACCAGAATGCGGCTCAAGAAGTTGAGCTCGCCGGTTTTGCCATTGAGCACGGAGAGGGCTACGAGGAAGAAGAGGTAGGTCATCTCGCGGATGGGTACGCTCTCGGTGCGGTAGCGGATGATGCCGAAGATGGCAAAGAGGCCTAACGCAGCGCCGATGCCCATGTCGGAGGCATTTTGCAGCAGCAGGTAGATGAGCATGAAGATGCTCACCGAGAGGAGCATGAACGTAAAATAGTAGTCGCGGCGGCGGCCTTTAGGATAATAG
>CALCHR010000254.1 GCA_937901185.1 uncultured Bacteroidales bacterium | reverse complement strand
AACCAAAGTTTACTTTGTTTCTGCTCTTGCTTCGTTCGTCGGTTCAAGCCATCCTGCCCTAAATGATAATATTCCATTTCTTTTATCTCTACAAGCTGAAGACAAGACGATGAAAACGAAAACGTCCCGAACAAGGGATGAGCGAGCGATATATCGCAACTCCTCGGGGAAACTAAAGTTTCCTTCGTCGCAACCGACGCTCCTTTCGCGTCGGCGGGACGAAGAAAAGAATGTGTGGGGAGGGGATGTCAGTACACCGAGGGGGTGAGGAAGACTCGCCAAGAACCTTCAGCCGTTCCACGCTCTATGTAGCGCTTGTTCAAGAGTTGGGCAACCAATTTCTTGACGGCCGACATATTGACTTCTAATCTTTTCTGCATTTCCTCCAATGTAAGCACCGGTTCGGAAAGCATCAGCCGGAGCAGATGCGGATAGTTGGCTGTGCGGAACTCCACACGCTCACCATCGTACCACCAAAGCCGTTCGTCGGACTCGGTGAGGAAGCAAACATCGGTATATACCTCACGAGCTACCAAACCGCGGAAATACTTCATGAAAGGGCCTATCTCCTGCAGCGATGCATGCGCTCCCTTGCTCGGTTCTGAGCCTACCACAAGGTCAGCCGAATGCAAAGCTTCGAGATATTCGCTCTTGTTACGGCTGCGTACCACAATCATCGGGTATCCGTGACGGGCAAGGATGAAGTTCACCATCAGTCGGGCTATACGTCCGTTGCCGTCCTCGAAGGGGTGGATGCGGATGTAGCGGTAGTGGAAGAGTATGGCCAGTTCCACAGGCGACAGCTTGCCCTCCTGCTCGGCCTGGTTGTACCAGTCCACAAGGTCGGTCATCAGCGCCGGTGTCTCTTCGGGCGATGCGTAGTCGAATCGGTCGCCATAGCGGGTGATGACACTGTTGGGACGTGTCTTGTACTGTCCGGCATGGACGGTGTAGCTGGTCTGCATACCTCCCGGCAGGTTGCGCCAGACGGTGTAGTCCTCACGCAACAGCGTGCGGTGCAGGGTACGGATGAAGTGCTGCGACAGGGGTTGCTGTTTCTCGCCCGACTCCATCAGCATCATCTGTAGGCCTACATTGCTAGCTTTCATCTCCTCACAATCACGAAAGTCTGCCTCACCTATCACCTTGCCAAAGAGCAGCAATATCTCTGTCTGTCCGTAGGTCAGCGTATTGCCCTCTATGTGGTTACTGTTGTAGTTGAAATCCACGGTAAATCGTCGGCTCAGCCGGTTGCGGTCATCTTCCGTGAGCGGCTGCAATTGCTGCCATGCCTCCAAGGCTGCTTGTAGTTTCTTGTCTTCCATTGTTCTCTATGTATATATACCACTTAATAAGGTGGTCAATCGACCACCATTCTCGGTGGCAAATATACAACAAAGAGATGAAATGACCAAAGAAACTCCTGCTTTTTCTTCTTTCGTCTTGTCTTCAGTATGTCATGGTTCGCTTTGCACCTTCACACAAAGGGGAGGGCGTTGGTGAGCAGGTAGGCATTGACTACGTCTTCCTTCTCCTTGCAAGGCATAACCAAAGTTTACTTTGTTTCTGCTCTTGCTTCGTTCGTCGGTTCAAGCCATCCT
>CALCHR010000253.1 GCA_937901185.1 uncultured Bacteroidales bacterium | reverse complement strand
TTTCCTAGTAGTTACCGAAATTCACCTAGCTTTTACCTAAGAAACGCCCAAAAATGACCCCTGAAAATCAGTTGATTACAAAGGCCGTTTTGAGGGGTACAAAAAGGCGGGAGCAACGCACCGAGTGGTGGGCGTTGCTCCCGCATATTCTTTGGGGGCTGCGGGCTTATGCCTTGGCCATGCGTTTGTCTTTTGCGTTCTCGGCGTCCTCGCGCGAGAGGTCGTAGAAGTGGGTGTCCACAAACTTCATGAGCTCGGCAAAGTAGGGATGGCCGGCAGCTTCGCTGATGAGGCGATACATGTCGATGCTCACCTTGCGGTAGGAGATGTGGCCCTGCTTCTGCGAGCGCAGTTCGATGAAGTGGAAGGCCTCGCGGAGGTTCATCGTAATCTCGTAGCGCAGGCGGTAGGCAAAGGGGATGACGTATTGGGCTATCTCTTCGCCGAAGCGGCTGCACATGGCGTTGTATACCTCTACCACACGCAGCAAGGCCTTTTCGTAGAGGGCTTTCAACTCGGGGTATTCCTCCAGTTCGACGGGCAGCACATAGCCGTTGCGGGGCGAGAGTTTCTGCCATTCGATGGTGAGGATGCGGTGGCGCTGCAGGTCGCGGAAGGCGCCATAGTCGGACGTCACTTCAAAGGTATAGCTGGTCTGCTCGAAGGCGCGGCCCGGCTTGTGGCGGCGGTTGCTGCGCTCGCCGGCGTAGCGGCGTAGCAGGGAGATCTTCTCTTCCAAAGAAAGGGTGGCGAGGTGTTCGCGGATGGCGCCTTCGGGCAACTGGGTGTACTCGAAGAGGGCGGAGGAGAGCACGCGGTCAAGGCCGTCGCTGTCCCAGCGTGTGAGGCGCACTTCGTTGTCCTGCTGGCAGATGGCCTCGGGGGCGAGCGGAGTGGCGAGGGATGCGGTGGCATCCTTCATTTCCTGGGCGATGTTGCCCAGGTAGCGGCTCCAGAGGCGGCCGCGGTCTTCCAGGTCTACACGGGTGAGGAAGGAAGGGATCATCTTGCGCAGCTCCTCGAGCATCATCTCAGCGTATTGCACCACTTCGGCGTTGCGGCTGGCGAACATCTTGACCAGAAGCATTTCGAAGAACTGGCCGTTGCCGTAGATGCCGAGGTTGGACTTGGTGGCGGCGGGAAGAAGGCCGCGCACAATGTCGCAAGCCTTGGCTTTGATGGTTGTTTCCCAGGCGCGCTCGCCCTGGTTTTCCTTGCGGGGATATTTCTCCTTCAGCAGGGGCACGATGCTCTGCTGTATCTCGGTGTAGGTCTCGAAGAGCGAGTCGAGGTAGGCGCAGTAGTCGGCTTCGGCCTCGGTGCCTTTCACCTCGGTGGGCACGATGTAGTTGTAGCGGCCCTCTATCTTCTCGTTGTAGTAGACGTAGCGTGTGCTCTGCTCAAGGTAGGCGGCGAGGCGGCCTTTCTCCAAAATCTTGGTCAGCACGTTCGACACCTGTTCGCAGGCAATGTGTGCACCGCCAAGTTGGGCCACCGAGTCGTCGCCAAAGTCGAGAATCATCTTGTCGTAGAGCGACGCGGCGCGGTCGGCGCCGGCATTGGAAACGGCTACTTCTTCTTCGGCATCGCCTTTATAGAACTCGTCGAGGAAGAGGCGGCGCAAGGACTTGCCCGAGCGGCTGTAGCGGGCAAAGAGGGCTCCCTTTACCACATCGGGCAGGTTGATAAGACCGAAGACGGGCTTGTCGGTGTTGGTGAAATATTTGTTGAGCACGGCTATCTCGGCCGCGGTGAATGTCTCTTTTACATAGTCGAGGTGTTGTTTCATGGGGATAATGATATGATGGTGTTCGCAAAAGTACAGTTTTTCTGTGAGATAGCCAAAGCGCTCGGCAAGTTGTTCTTAGGAACGCAGGGACTATGGGCGAAAAGAAAAGGAGCCTCCTTCGTGAGAGACTCCTTATATATATAATAATGTGTAGGCTCGGGACTACTCCTCTGTGGTGCAGGCGTCGAAGAACATTTCGCTACGGGCCTTCTCTTGGGGGAAGGTAAAGTAGGTGCAGCGGCAGGTGGTGCACACCTGGCCTTCGGCGTTGAAGAGTTCGGCATCAACGAGGGCGATGTTGCGGCGCGTCTCGACGAGGCGGGCGCGCAGAGTGAGCTGTCCGCCGTTGGTGCTCACCGGTTTCAGGAAGCGTGTCTCCATCTTAGAGGTGACGCCCGCCGTCTGCAACTTGTACATCACCACCCAGGCGCAAATCTCGTCGAGCAAAACGCTCTGTATGCCGCCGTGGAGCGTGTTGAGCCAGCCTTGGAATTGCGGTTGGGGCTGCCAAAGGCTGACTACCTCGTCGCCGTCGGCATAGAATTCCATTTTCACTCCGGCAGGATTTTCAGGCGCACAACCAAAGCAGTTGTAGCCTTCGAGGTGCAGAAAGGGGTTGATGATTTTTTTCATGGTCAAGAGGGTGTAGAATTATTCGCTATACCATTCTCCGTCGTCGCTGCCTGAGGATTCTTCTTCCTTGTCGGCCTCCATCTGTTCCAGTTCCTCGGGCGAGAACTCATCCTCGTAGCGTTGCTCGATTACCTCTCCGTCGAAGTAGACAGGCAGTTCGGGATTGATTTCCATAGGAGCGAAGTGCTGGTCGTAGAAGGCTTTGTAGTCGTCGTAGCTGAAGACGGTGCCGAGCAGGCTGAGGTTTTGCTCGGAGATGAGCAAGATGCGGGCCGGCTTGAGGCGACGGGTCAAGGTGCTGTCGGCATAGACTTTCTGAGCATAGGCATGGGCTTCTTCAAAGTTGTTGAAACTGCCAACGCGGAACTGGGTGATGCCCGAGTTGTGCTCGATGGAGAGATCAAAGCCACGCGCCATGAAACCGGTGAAGTTGAAGTGCGCCATGTCGTAGAGCAGCTGGTTGTCGTTGATGGAGTCGTTGGGGTAGGCTATGACGAAGAAGAACGGAGTGTTGCGCTCGGCCGAGAGCTCCTTCTGCTCGGTCGATTCGCTGATGCCTTTCTCCGTGTCGGCGCTTCGGCGCGACCAGATGGCTCCGAGGTCGAACTGGCCGGTACCTATCTCGCGTCCGCTCTCCAAGCCTTTTACAATCATGCCGGCCATTTCGCTGACATCGCTCTCGGGGTATTTTTCAACGAGGCTGCGTAGCTCGGCTGCCAATTCCTTGGGGTCGGCAGATCCGAGGCGGCTCAAGGCATGGACGAAGATGAACTTCGGACGGTTCAGTCCGGTGGGGAATTTATCAGAAGCAAAGGCAAAGTTGGCGGCTACCTCCTCGTTGTTGCGAGCGCGGTAGGCGGCATAAGTGGCTGTGTAGAGCGAGTCTTCTATCTCTTTTCCGTAGCGGGCGTAGTATTCAAACTGCGGGTCGCTGATGATGCGTGTGGTGTCGCTCTCGGGGAATTGTGCCTGCATCATTTGGCGGAACTCATTGGCTCGCTCCGGCTGCTGCCATCGCGAGTAGAGCAAGAAGAGTTGGTAGTATACATCGCAGAGCTTCTCGTACGAGGGATACTGAGTGTAGAGTCGCGTCAAGGTCTTCTCGGCCAAGGGGAAATCGCCCAGTTTGTCCTTCTCGATGATGCCGGCATTGTAGAGACCGTCCATGATGATTTCGTCGCTACTGGCCTTCGCCTCAGGAGTGAAGGGTATTTGCTGCAAGTAGTATTCGCGCTGATGTGGATCGTTGGCGAGGCTGTCGGAGGCTTCTGCTTCAGACTCAGCAGCTGCAATGCTGTCGGCAATGGCCTCTGCTGCAGCCAGACTATCCTCTGCTTCGTAGTCGTAGCCTTCAAAATTTTCTACAGCCAGTACGCTGCGGTTGGAGCGGCGCCAGTTGTCTTCGTTCTTACGGCGTCCCCATTGCTTCTGGAAGTCTTGCTTGCCCTGCATCACGAGGGTGGGGTTGTAGAAGTACCAGGCTTTGTTGTCGCCTTGCTGCTGGTTGGAGAGAGCAGGCTGTCTGTTGTTGGCAGCGCCTCCCATGTTGCCTCCGTTCTCTTGTGCTCGTGCTTCGGCCGCAGAGTCAGCCCGCGCTTCGGCTTCGGCTTTCTCTTTCTCAATAAGGGCTTTGATGACACGGTCTATGGCAGCGTTGCGGTCTTCCTCGCTCATCAAGGCAAGGGCTTGCAGACTGTCTTGCAAATGTATGGCAGAGGTGAAGGGCACGAGTTCGTCGAGCACTTTAGAGCGGCGTTCAATCTCCTTGTAGTCCTCGCGGTCCTTGTCAATGAGTCCGATGGCCTCGGTATAGCATTTCTGCGCCTTGTCGTATTCTTGTAAGTCCCAGTAGATTTCTCCCAGTCGGAGCAGCAATACACCTTTTTCTATAGCGTTGCGGGTGCTCTTCTCGCGGCCGTTCTCGTAGGCGCCGACAGCGCTGGCAGTATCGCCTTGGCTCATATAGATATTGCCCATGGCATAGAATACTTGGTCAAGGTAGTCTTTGTTGTTGTCCGAGCGAGCCATGCGGCGCAACTTGCTAATCATTTTCTTGGCGTTCTTATTGTCGGTAAGCGCTTCGGTTTGCAGGATGCGGGCGTTGAAGCTCATCTCGTAAGGCGGGCTTTGGCGGATGCATTTGGCAAAGGCTTTGTAGGACTCAGAATTGTTGCCCAATTGCTTGTGCACTTGTCCGAGCAAGAAGTAGAGGCGGGCTTTCTGTAACTTACGCTTCTCTTTTTTTGCAGCCAGTTGCAGATGGGGTAAGGCTTCGTTCAGTTGGCCCTGACGCAAATAGAAATTGGCGTAGGTGGCAGCATTTTCTACCTTTAAGCGTGGTAGGATGGTGTCGCGCTTCATCTTGTCGAGCACGTCCTCAGCATCGTAGAACCATTCCAACTCGGAATAGCAGCGTGTAAGCCAGGTGCGTGCTTCAGCCACAACGTCGGGTTCGGGAGCATAGAGGCGGGTGATGTAGGAAAAGGTGGAGGCTGCTTCGAGAAACTCGCCGCGCTGGAATTGCGATTTGCCCATCAAGAGCCAGGCGTGTTTGAGAAACGGGTTAAACTCTTTGCGGTTCAAGTAGGCTTTGAGTTTCTCCGTGCGCTTCTTGTCTGCGCTGACTATAGGTCGGCGTTTGATGGAGTGGAGTTGGATAGCTTTCTCACACTTGGTAATAGCCGTTTCGAAGTTTCCGCCGCCCAAGGTACGCGAAGCTTCGTTGCCTACGGTAAAGAAAGGAATCAGTTCTGTAAAGTTATCTTTGTTGCCATTCTCCTTGGCGATGCACCCCTCTTTATAGGCTTCGTTTCCGTTGTGGAAGGTGTTGTAGCGAGCAGTGAAGGAGTGCCAAAAGCGAGTGCCTCGCGTATTCTTCTTCGTAGAGCACGAAGAGAGCAAAGCGAGGAAGATAAGAATGGTATATAGTAGTACTTTTTTCACAGGTCTGCCAAAGTTCTATGGGCTACAGAAAAAACGGAGGTGGAGCTTTTTTATTGCCCTACTCAATATATAAATACTCACAGAGGCGAGGATGATAGCTGCGCCGCTGGGCACGTTAAAGTAGAAGGATACTACGAGGCCGCACAAGCAGCCGGCGTAGCCCAACAAGGCAGAGAGGAAAACCATGCTGCGGAAGGTGCGCACGAAGATGGCGGCTGTCATTTGCGGGATGGAGAGGAGGGAGATGACCAACACAATGCCGACGATGTGCAAGCAACTGACGATGGTCAAGGCTGTGAGTGTGGTCAGGACGAACTCAAAGAAACGCACCGGGAGACCTTGTGTGATGGCGAAATCACGGTCGTAGGAGATGCTCACAATGATAGGGAGAAAAAAGTAGAAGAGCAGGGCTGTGAGTGCAGTCAGCAGTCCTATGGTGATGAGGTCGCTGTGGCTGATGGAAAGGATGTCGCCAAAAAGATAGGCCGGTAGTTCGGTCATGAAGCCGGGGGCGAGAAAAGAGAACAAGATGCCGATGCTCATACCAAAGGTCCAGAGCATGGCGGTGGCTGAATCTTCTCGGGCACCATGGCGGCGGCTCAACCACTCAATGCTGTAGCCTGAGAAGAGGGCGAAGGCGGCAGCTCCAAGCAGAGGGGAGAAACCAAAATAAGCTCCCAGACCTACGCCGCCCAAAGATGCGTGAGCCACTCCGCCGCCGGCTATCACCAAGCGCCGTGTGACAACATAAGTGCCCACCATGGCGCAGAGCAAACTGGCCAATAGACCGCCGAGCAGAGCGTTTTGTATAAAAGAGTAGCTGAGGATTTCCATAGAGGAGGGGCGTATTTCTTTTGGGTATTAGTGGCGGCGCTCGCCGACAATCATAAACACTTCGTCCTTCAAGGCGTCGGGCAGTTCTATGCCACGCAGCTGCAACGAGCGCACCCATCCGGCCACTTCTTCGCTGCGAAGGGTATAGAGGATGTCTTGAAACTGCTCCACTTCTTTATCGCTGTAGGCGTCTGAGGCTTTGCCGCGGTAGGCGTCAAGTTCTTCGTCTTCGTAGTACTCAATGTCGCGGCTCACGGCAGCCAGCAGACTGTCTTTCTCGCATACTTCGTGCTGTCCGCAGCACCCGTCGTCGTTTGCCTTCTGTATTTCGGGCACTTCTTGACCGCGGCGTTTGTACCACCAAAGGCGCACCAGTCCGAGGGTAATAGATATCAGAAAAATAGCAATGAGCAGGAGGATGAGGGCAGTCATGACGCCACCTCCTTTCCTCTCTCAGTGATGCTTACGCCTATGCTGCGGAGGTCTTCCCAAAAGGTTGGATACGATTTGCTCACTACTTCGGGATTGGCTATGCTGATGCTGCCACATTGCAAGGCGCAGGGAGCGAAGGCCATAGCCATGCGGTGGTCGTCGTAGGTCTTGATGAGCGGCTTGCTGTGGAGAGCGCCGGGTTTGGGGCCTTTGAAGTTCATAGAATGGTTAGTACATGTGGTTTGCAGACCGAGTTTTTGCAACTCGGCTTGTAGGGCCAGGATGCGGTCGGTCTCTTTTATTTTTAGGCTTTGCAGTCCGTCGAAGTAGAAGGCTTGTCCCTTCATGGCACAGGTGACAACGAGCGTCTGAGCCAAGTCGGGTGTGGCTGTAAAGTCTATTTCTAGGCAGTCGGTCGCAGCTGCCGGTTCTTTTTTGTGGATGAGGATGCCGCCGGCCTCGTAGTGTGTAGCTATACCAAGATTCTCAAAGAGGTGGGCTACGCTGCTGTCGCCTTGAAGGCTCTCTTGCTGTAAGCCGGGCAGCACGACGCAGGCTTCGGGGTCACTGCTGAGCGCCACCATCTCATACCAGTAGGACGCTGCGCTCCAGTCGGGCTCTACCGTATAGACTACGTCGGCCTTGTAGGGCTGTGGACTTACGCAGATGGTGTCGGCAGAGGTCCATTGGGCTTCTGCGCCAAACTCTGCCATGAGGCCGAGGGTCATGTCAATGTAGGGGCGCGAGGCCACTTCGCCTACGAGATGCAGTGTCAGACCTTCTGTCAGCATTGGACCTATCATGAGCAGGGCAGAGACGTATTGTGAACTGACGTCGGCGGGCAGTTGCAACGAGCCGCCACGGAGTTTTTTTCCTTGGATGCGCAGTGGAGGATAGCCCTCTTGCTCGGTATATTCTATGTGGGCACCGAGCGAGCGCAAGGCTTCTACGAGGATGCCGATGGGGCGTTGCTTCATGCGGGCCGTACCTGTGAGAATATGGTGCCCTTCGGTAGCGGCATAGTAGGCTGTCAGAAAGCGCATGGCTGTTCCGGCGGCCATGATGTCCACTTCGGTCGGGTCTTCTTCAAGAGCATGGCGCATCACGCGAGTGTCGTCGCAGTCGGAGAGGTTCTCCACGCGTCCTGAACCTGCCAGGGCGGAGACAATCAAGGCTCTTGCCGACAAACTTTTAGATGCCGGGAGGGCGATGGTGGCTCGCAGTTTTTCCGGGAAGGTCAGGTCGTAATTCATATCGGCAACTTAAGACTGTTGCGAAAGGTTGTCGATAAGGGGCAGCAAGTTGGCTGTGAAGAGGCGCACGGAGATGGCCAAGAGGATGATGCCGAAGAATTTGCGCATCAGGTAGATGGTGCCCTTGCTGATGATGCGTTCCACCTTGTCGGTGGCTAGCAGCACACAGTAGACAAAGATCATGTTCAGCGTCAAGGCAGTGAGAATGTTTACCTGAGCATATTCTGCGCGCAGCGATATCAGCGTGGTGAAAGCGCCTGCACCGGCAATGAGCGGAAACACCACGGGCACGAGGGTGGCTTCCTTGATGGGGCCGAGGTTTTTGAATATTTCTATGTCGAGAATCATCTCGAGCGCCATGAGGAAGATAACGAGCGAGCCGGCTACGGCAAACGACTGCACATCCACGCTGAACAAGCGCAGCAGCGCGTCGCCCGCAAAGAAGAAACCTACGAGCAGGGCCGTAGATAGCAGGGTGGCTTTGATAGCACTGACGGGACGCCCCTTCTGCTTTTGGTCGATGATGATGGGGGTGGAGCCGAGGATGTCGATGACGGCGAAGAGTACGATAAAGGCGCTGGCTATTTCTTGGAAATCGAGGCGCGTGAGGAGATAGTCGAAACTCATAGGTGTAAGGGTAGTAAGAAATGTTCTTTGTTTTGTGGCAAAGTTACAAAAAACTGGCAGAGTGATAGCATCCTGCAGGCAGAAATCCACCAAGAAGAGCCGGGCGTGGTGGCTCGGCTCTTCCTGATGGGTGGTAAATTTTTATTTGTTGTCGTCGATGGTGCAGATGCTGACGCGGTTCCAGTCGGGCTCTGCAAATAGGTGCCCCACGCCCTCGCCTTCGGCGGTGATGCGCTCGGCGTCTACTTTATATTTATGGATGAGCAGACTCTTTACGGCCTCTGCGCGGGCTTTGGCTACGCGGGCATTTACTTCGGCGCTGCCTTCGGGAGAGGCATAACCCTTGATGAGCACCTTGGCCTCCTTATGGTTTTTCAGATAGGTGGCCACGCGTTCCACGTTGGGCATCTGCGAGGCGTCTACCGTGCTTTTG
Source organism: uncultured Bacteroidales bacterium (assembly GCA_937901185.1). Classification (GTDB taxonomy): domain Bacteria; phylum Bacteroidota; class Bacteroidia; order Bacteroidales; family Bacteroidaceae; genus Alloprevotella. The sequence goes on along the minus strand of CALCHR010000253.1, from coordinate 7,784 downwards.
CCTTGGCGGAAGGTCACTACCGACTCGAGCGTCTTGGTCTTTGTGGTCTTGTTTACCACTACGGTTTCCACCACAGGCTTGCGGTTGCGCCAGTCGTTCAGTTCGGCTCTGAGGCGGTTTGCGGTTTCTTTTTCCTTAGCCAGCAGAGCGTTGCGCTCGTCAATGCCGGTGCGCAGGTCGTTGATTTTTGCATTCAGGATGTCCACTTCTGCCTGGTCGTAGAGCTTAGCGTAGCAGAAACTGTGCTTGCCGTTGCTGTTCTTGAAGTGGTAGGTCACGCCGGCCATCACCTCTATCGCAGCGTTGTTCACATTGTACTTGGCGTCGGGCTGCGTGTCCATGTTGTAGACGATGGCAGGCTTCACGGCCACGGTCCAGGCTTTCTTCCGGCCCAGGTTGAAGTTGAGGTTCAGTCCATACTTCGACGTCAGATAGTTGGCATCGGGAGCGCCGCTGCGATAGCTGTGTCCCCAGCCGGCACCGGCCACGGCTTCCACCTCAAAGAGGCGCGGCTCGCCTTTATAGCCCCAGAACAGGTTGTTCACATTGATTTTTCCGAGCAGGCTGACGTTGCTGGCATCCACCACGGTGGGACTCTCCGACACATTGGAGGCCGCCATGCCTTGAATGCCCAGGGCAAACGTAGGAGATATTTGCTTGGTCAGCTCCAAACCGTAGGCCGGACGCATGCCGCCCCAAAAGGCAGAGTGGCTGGCAGGAACGATGCCGCCGCCCATCACGCCGACCGACCAGTTGTCGAAAAACTTGTTATCATAGACAGCCTTCTGAGCAAAACCTGTGAGGGCGAAGGCTCCTAATAGCAATACGGGTAAAACTTTTTTCATAATCAGCTTCTTTTTTATTGGCCCGCCACTATGACGGGTCTTCTCTTTGCTTTTTCTTGACACAAATATAGAGACTATCAAGATAGCTTGCAAAGCCCGACGGCGAGTTTTATGATTTTTATAGAAAGCGCCCCTGCTTTTTAAGATATGATTACAATGGCCCGGGCATAAAGCCCCCTTCTGCCGGGGTATTTATCCCCCTATTTTTACCCCTTTGTAACCTCTTGAAAATCAAGGGTCATTTTCGGGCGTTTCTTAGGTAAAAGCTAGGTGAATTTCGGTAACTACTAGGAAAAATTCGGTAACTACTAAGAACGCGAAAGTAACTACTAAGAAAACGGGGGTGATGATGCCGCTTTTTTTGCTGCTTCTCTTTTCTCCTTGGGCGGGGCAGAAAAGAGGGCGAAAGTTTTGCCATCTCGCCCGAACCTCTTATTTTTGCTATTCGTAAAATGCTACGTATCTATCAAACTTAAAAATATCAGAACCATGGACTCTAAGAACCAAAATCAGAACTCTAACCAGTTGCAGATAGAAATCTCGCCCGAAGTGGCAGAGGGCATCTATGCCAACTTGGCTGTTATCACTCACTCCAGCGCTGAGGTGGTGATGGACTTTATCCGCGTACTTCCCGGTGTGCCTAAGGCCAATGTAAAAAGTCGCCTCGTGCTCGCTCCGGAGCATGCCAAGCGCTTGCTCTTTGCCTTGCAGGACAACATTGCCAAGTATGAACAGGCTTTCGGCACTATCAACCTGCCCGGCTCAGAGCCGCAGGGCGGTCGCACAGCCACTCCTTTCGGCATTCCCTCGGGTAAGGCTTAAACATAACAACCGCGCGCTCCGGCCGCGGTTGTTTTTGTAGGATGCAGCGCCTCGCTCTTCGCAAACGGAAGGGCTGCGCCGGCATCGCATCTTCAGAACCCCAATCTTTGTTTTATGACTCTACATCCACAACACGACCCGATGGGTCGGGCCATTGCCGATTTTTTTGAAAAGGGCCACTGCGCCCATCCTCTCTTGGTGCGCTCCGAAATGTTTGACGACGACGAGATGCCCGTGCCTACGCTCTTTCGCTCCGAGCAGGAGATGAACGCCCTGGAGCGCCATGCCCTCAGCCTCTGTCGCGGCCGCGTGCTCGATGTAGGCGCCGGCGCCGGTTGTCACAGTCTGGCATTGCAAGCGCGTGGGTTGGAGGTGACGGCCATAGACATCTCGCCCCTTTCGGTGGAGACCATGCGCCGCCGCGGCGTGCACTTGGCGCTCTGTGCCGATTTCTTTGCCGACGCAGTGGGCGAGGGCTTCGACACGCTCCTGCTCCTGATGAACGGCATCGGCCTTGTGGGGCGCGTGGAGCGCTTGCCCGAATTCTTCGAGCGTGCCAAGGCTTTGCTGGCCAAGGGCGGACAGATTCTTTTCGACTCGTCGGACCTGCGCTATGTCTTCGAGGACGAAGACGGAGCCTTCGAGCCCGAGCCGGATGAGCCTTACTATGGCGAGGTGGACTTCTGCATGCAGTATGGCAAGGTGAAGGGAGCGCCCTTCGATTGGCTCTATGTGGATTTTGATACGCTGAAAGCGCAAGCTGCTGCGGCCGGACTCCGAGCTGAGTTGCTGGTGGAGGGAGAGCACTACGACTATCTGGCGCGCCTCCAGGCGGCGGACTGAAAAGCTACTTTTTTCTCCTTTCTAATGCCTTGAAAATCAAGAGCCATTTTTGGGCGTTTCTTCGGAGTTTACTAGGAAAAACTCGGAGTTTACTAGTTTTTCCTAGAAGTTTACTAAGTTTTCCTAGTAGCTTACTAAGAAATGGCAGGAGAGGGAGGCGCAAATTTCGGAAACTCTTCTCCACCGCTTGACCATCAGAAATTCCAATATTTTGAGTTCAGACAATCCCGGCTCGATTGTCTACAGAAAAAGCCCCCGCTTCTCTTGCGATGGAGAAGCGGGGGCAATATTTTGTGTGATGTCTTGGGCAGAGGATTACTTGCCTACAATCATTTTCTTACCACCTACGATGTACACGCCCTTTGCGGGGATGCTGTTGAGCTTGCGGCCGCTCAGGTCGTAGATGTCGTTGTTGCGCTTAGTCTCTACGGTCACGCCGTCGATAGCGGTGGGATCTACCACAGAGAGTGTAGCGTCGATGATGTAGCCACCGTTGGCCAAGATGCCGTTAGTACCGGTGCAGGTGCCGTCGGCTGCAATTTGTCCGCCGGGGTCTACGCTGTTCCAGTCGAGCTTGTAGCGGATGCGGTAGAGGCCGGGCTTGGAGGGAGCAGTGAAAGCGGGGCAGGTCCAGTTGCTGCGGTAGTTGCCGGAGATATATTCGCCGACAGAGTTGTAGCCGCTGGCGTCGTCGTTAAAGTTGCCTGAGTAGAAGCTGAATGACTTCAGCTCGGTGCCGCTTTGGTCGGTGTCGCCCTCTCTGTAAGAGAACTTGCCGTCGTTATCCTCGTCTACATATATATATGCGTTCATCCAGTAGCCCTCAAAGCCAAGTTCGGCAGTGAGCTGGTCGCCCACGTTGCAAGTGAAGTACTTGCTCTGGTCGGCGCTCAGGTCGTTGTAGGCCTTCTCGCTGTTGCAGCTGATGGTCTGCGCATAGCTGCCCTCAACCGTCAGAGAAACCGAGTTGACATAGCGGTCGTGGATGTGGCTGGCTGTGGCATCCTTGTCAAAGTTGATGGTGTAGGAAGTGGTGGGGTCGGGAGTGGGAGTAGGCTCCGGTTCCGGTTCGGGCTCGGGTTCGGGCTCGGGAGTCACCACACCGTCTACGGCTTCCATCATAAACTTGGCAGCAGCCGAAGCTGGAGCATCGCAGAAGGGATAGTAAGTGCCGTCTACGGCTTCCACCTTGAAGTAGTTGCTACCATTCTTAATATAATAAGTGCCGTCGCCGTTGTCTACAAAGTTGAGCGACGTGCTGCCGTTGCCGATGGCGTCGACGTTCCACTGCTGGCAATACACATAGTAGCCGCTTTGGGTCTTCAACTTGTAGTTGCTGCCGCTGGCCTCGAATGTGAAAATCTGGTCGTCGCTCTCAGCTTTTTCTACAAGGTTTACACCGCCGATAGGACCTTCGGGATGTTCCTCGTAGTTGCCGGCGTTGAGGTAGAAGCCGGTGTCGATGTGCTTGATGCGATAGGCTTTTCCTACTTCAATCTGGGGAATTACCGGCTCAGTGCTGTTGTCAAACTGTATAGTATAGACAGTCTGGTTGGCATTGTTCACAGCATAGTCGGAACCCTTCACGGTGAGCGTAAGCACTCCGCTGGCTGCGTCGTAGCTGCTCTCTACGTAAGAACCGGCACCTTTCTTGGTGTAAGAAAGCTTGGTGGGATCGTAGGCCACACCGCTGAGGTCGTAGTTGCGTGTGCCCTCGCTGAAGTTGAGGCTGGCACCCTGGTAAGAAAGGGCTGAGAGCGTGCTGTAGTATACAAAATACACCTCGTCAATCTGCAGATAGTCGTTGGCACTACCGCCCGGAGTGGGGTTGGTAGTAAAAGAAGCCAAGAGGTATTGTACACCGGTCTGCTCCTTGTCGTAGCTGAAGGTAGCTTCGTATTTCTGCCAGTCGGAAGATGCCGGAATCAACGCCGAGGCGATACCGATGCGGTAGCTGTTTTGGTCGCTCACTTCAGGGTCTCTGTAGTCGCAGTCGCCGTGGAGGATGAACTGTCCGCGGCCGTTGGGGCTTCCGCCGGAAGCGAACTTGGCGTAGAAGGTAACAGCGTCGGGGCGTCCGGCAAAGCGCAGGCTGTGCGTAGCGTCGTCGCGCTTGGTGTAATTGTAGTTGGACGAGCTGCTGGGCGTAGTAGAGCCCATGTTGATCATACCTGTGGTCAAGTTGCCGTTCGCCTTTTGTCCGAAGATGCTCTTGGAGTAGATTTCCACGCCGTGGCTGGTGCCGTTGGCGCCGGGTGAAACGCTAGAGGGCTTCGGTGAAGAACCTTTGCCAAGGCCTGCCATTGAGCCGGTGGCTGAGTTGAAGGAGTTCCAGCCGTTGCCGGGCTCGGCGTTAGAGCCTGTGTATTGCTCGAAGCCGGGGTCGGCAAACTGGTAGATGCCTTCTTGAGCCTGTGCGGTCATGCCCAGGAAGAAGGCAAGAGCTGCAGTTAGAAAAGTCTTTTTCATTGTGGTAGGTGTTTGTGTTTATTTTACAAGTACCTTCTTGCCGTCTACGATGTAGATACCTGCGGGCAAGTTGGTGCTGCTGACGCGTACGCCGGAAAGGGTGTAGGTGCCTTTCTTAGCAGGAGCGGCCACGATGTTCTCAATGCCGGTCACGCCGTCGCTGACAAAGCGCACGAAGATAGGCATAGGGTCAGCGCCGGTATTGAGCCACATCACGTCGATGTCTGCTGTGAGCACGCCGTCCTTGATGTAGCTGGTTTCTGCATTCAAAGAAGCAGTAGCTTCAATAGTGGTGGCGCCTTCGCCCAATGTGAGGTTCACTGTGGGGTTCTTGTCGAAGAAATAGGTATTAGCATCTCCAGCGATGACGCGGATGTTGTCGAGCTTGATATCGCCGAGGGGCAAGTCGCCCAAAGAAAAATTGTAGAGGGCGAGGTTGATGCAGCTTTTCTTAGCACCGGCAGAAAGCTCCACCTTCTGGTTGGGCAACGCCTCAGAGTTGTCGCTGATGGGATCGCCGAGTTGGATGAAGAGGTCGCCGCTGTAAGTACCAACGATTTTTGTTACATCTACAGTGCTGTCTACTGCGTTGGCGAGTTTGTTACCTACAAATTTTACATAGATGGGAGTGGGCACTTCGGCGTTGGTCCACATCACGTTGATGTCTGCTACGAGGTTGTCGCCATCTACATAACTGTTTTCATGGTTGAGCGAAGCGGTGGCTTCAATCAATCCGCCGGCGAGGGTAAGAGCTACGTCAGGGTTCTTTTGGAAGGTGTAGACGTTGTTGCCTTTAGATTCTACGCCGATGTTGTTGAGTTTGATGTCGCCCAGCAGCAGTTCGTCGAGCGAGAAGTTGTAGAGGGCAAAGTTGATAGCGTTGTCATTTTCGCCAATGGTGAGTTCCACCTCGTAGCCTTCGATGGCTTCGCTTTCTTCGGTGAGGGGCTCGCCGATTTGGATGTAGAGTTTACCGGAGTATTCTCCTGCGATGGCAGTAGCGTTTTGTGCCATGGCGGTAGCGCTGAGTGTGAGCGCGCTAATCACTGTGAGTAGAATTTTCTTCATAGAAAAATGTTTTGGTGTTTATAAATATAGTTTGTATTTGTTTGGTTGCTCTTAGAAGAGGTAGGTGAATCCTATGTTGCCATAGATGGGGTAGAGGTCAAAGGTGACGCTGCCGAAGTTGCCGGGGAAGATGCCGTTCAGGCCCCATTGCAGGTTGGCGAACACAGCCAGGTGTTTGTAGGCTCTGAATTCTCCGCCGGCTTGAACGCCCCAGTGAAAGCGGCGCAGGTCTTTGGAGAAGTCGTAAGTGGCTTGGCTCACCTCGGTCTTTTCGCCGGTGGGGTTTTGGTCGCGGATGTAGGCGTCCACGCCTATCTTGTTGCCGTTCTTGTCGAGAACGTCCTTGCCGTAGGCTTCGCCGGTAAACTCGCCATCGAACATCCAGGCTACGTAAGGACCTGCCGATACCTGCCAGCGTTCATTCTTGAAGGTGTAAGTGGCCAGGATGGGGAAGGTGAGGTATTTGTTGTTCACATTGGTCTTTACGTGGCCGGTGAAGGCGCCTTCAATTTTTCCGGAGCCGTCGGTGCTCACGGCCTCCATGTGATAGTTTTTTACGGTGGCGTCGGTCTTCATGCCTTTGGTTTCCAGACGTACGCCGAGGGCCATTCCCCAGTGCGACTGCTCAAAGCGTTTGTGGGCAAGGCCTTCTATGGAGATGCACATGGTGGGGTTGTAGCTGTCGATGGCTCTGATTTCTTGGGGCAGCGGCATGGGGGCTGCGCCACCGATATTGAAACCGGCGCTGAGCTTTACGTGCCAGCCTTTCAGGGCGGCGCGGAGCAAGTTGTTGTCTGAATCTTTCACCGGACTGTTGGTCTGTGCGGCCAGAGGCAGTGTGGCGATGGCGAAGAGGAGTATGATAATCTTTTTCATAAGTTGCGGTAGCTATAAGAATTGTGGTAGGTGCTGAAGTGCTTTCGGCTATTCGTCGCCCTCCCATTTTATTTTTATCTCGTCGATGTAGAGCGTGCTGCCGATGGCTCCTTCAAAGTAGGCGCCTTGTCGGCTGGAGGTGGCCACGATGGTGATGGCGTAGCCGTTGTTGCGCAGGCGTTGCTCGTCGAAGGCCTTGCCGTTCTTCTCCTTGAAGGGCTCTTCAAAATAGGTCCACTCTTGCGGCTCGCCGGGATTGTCGATGCGGGCCATCATGACGATGCGGTCGCTGCTGAGCACCTCGTCGCCGTTGAGGGGTACAAACTTGGCGGGGTCCACTTCAAAGAGCACGGCGTAGATGTCGCAGGTGTCTTTGCGGTCCGGACAGATGTTGTCGTTCTTGTCTGTGAAGACCTCGGCGGCGGTGTATTTGTAGTAGCCGGTCAGTTTTTCGGGGCGGTTGCCTACGAGTTGCAGTCCGAAGCGGGTGGCTTTGCGGGGGAAGAGCATGGCCTGAGCGGCTTTGAATTCTCCGATGAAGAGGTTGCCTGCGGCGATGGGCATGCCCACTCCGTCGCCAAACGCACCGGTGTCGCGGGTGACGAGCTTCACGCAGTTGCCGTTCACGCCCATAGGTTCGGGAGCCGTGGGGTAGTCTGTCGGCACCTTGCCCACTCCGGAGAGTGCGTAGCCGGCGTTACCGGTGGCCCAATAGTCGCGGCGCGAGTTGTTCAAGTCTGTATTGTCCACCTCGTACCATTGGTAGTAGCGGTTGGTGTTTTCGAGGTTGAGAATTACGGTGCACTTGTTCAGAAGGTGGTCAGCGATCTGGGATACGCTGTCAAAGCTCTGGGGGCGAAC
>CALCHR010000252.1 GCA_937901185.1 uncultured Bacteroidales bacterium | reverse complement strand
ATGGACACATCTCAAAGGTGGTTGAAGACATCAGTCCTTCGACCGATATGATTCTGTGCACTATGCACAAGACTTCGGTTTCAACCATGCTAACTGTATCTTAGAGGTCGGCTTTAAGGACGATGAGCTCTGGATATTAAGAGAGATATATGTTCACGAAAAAGACACAACTGAGATTATACAGATAGCTAATCAACATAACTTCGATAAGAAGAAAATAATGTACTGTGATTCTGCCGAACCCGATAGAATAATGATGTGGCAGAAAGCAGGATATAAGGCTAGACCGGTTAAGAAAGAGCCGGGAAGTGTAAAGGCGCAGATTGACTACTTAAAGCAGCATAAGATACATATCAATGGCTGCTGCACAAACACTATTAAAGAGATACAGCAATGGAAGTGGCAGAAAGACCGTACTACTGGACTCTATACAGATGAACCAGTAACTATCTTCGATGATGCTATGGCTGCTCTAAGATATTGTATTGAGCCTTACAGACAACCTAGCAAGAAAGCAAAGACAATGAGCAAGAATGCTCTTGGCTTATAAATACTTTAATAAGGAGGCTAACAAGCATGTTTAGAATAGCTGACGGCAGAGAGAGCTTTTATCAGTGGGACTTAGACAGACAGATTATTGTAGAAGATAACTCTATTGTTGAGGTCCATTTCTGTAATAGAACTGATGATTGTTCCCTAGTAGTAGAAGTAGTCGACGGACTAGCTAACGTACCTAATATTCTTTTACAGTCTAGCTTTGATGTTCGTGTATTCGGATATGATGGCAAGGCAACTCTACATGATAAGAAGTTTAAGGTAAATGCTAGAACTAAGCCGGCTGACTACACTTATAAAGAAACAGAAATTAAGAGTTATGAATACTTAGAGAATAAGATTAGAGAAATTGAAGAACAGGGCTGGAGCGATGAAATCGTTGAGAAGTCTGTTACTGAATATATGTACCAAAACCCTCTGTCTATCTATGACGATGGTGAAGGTAATGTGTTTATAGAAACCGTGCCTAACGGACAAGAGGTGAAGTTCTAATGAGTGAGTCAAGAATTGTTATTGAAGAAAGAAGCTTAAGAGAGCTTGCTGAGATTCTTAGAGAGAAGTCTGGTACTACACAGCCTATGGACATTGATGAGATGGTTGCAGTAGCAGATACTATTGGGCTTCCTGAATTAGAAGAACTTAATGTAACAGAAAATGGAGAATATACTTCTGACGCTTACGGCTATAGTAAAGTTACTGTAGATGTGCAGCCAGAACAAGAAGAATTAGTTATCACTGAGAACGGTGAGTATACTCCAAGCACTTATGGTTTTAATAAGGTAACGGCTGATGTTCAGCCTGAGCTTGAAGAGCTTACTGTACTCGCTAACGGCGTTTATACTCCTACGGTAGACGGTTATAGTAAAGTAACTGTAGAATGTCCTCCCGGACCTCCTGAGAGTGCTTTTAAACTCTCTGGCGATATATCTAGAATAAACTGGGGAGGTAAATGGGACTGGTATTTTAATTTATATGGCGACAAGATAACTACTAAAGATTTAACAGGTTTGAGCTATTGCTTCTCAGGTGCAGCAACTTTAACTAAGCTTCCATTTGTATTTAATATCAACGGAACTTATACTATGTCCGATGCTTTTAACGGTATGACCTGCTTAGAAGAGAGCCCTAAAGTTAGAGGTAACTTTGACCAATATAACTTTATAGAGTTAGCTAACCTGCTTAATGGCTGTGAGAGGTTACGAGACGTTAATGATTTATTTGAACCTGAAATGTTAGATTGTTTTGCACAAATGAAGTGTACTAGTGCTTTCTCTTGTGCAAAAGCTTGTAACTTCTACTGGTGTGTTTCTTTAAGGACCGTTCCTGAATGGTTTTATAAATTTAAGTTGTGCGAAGAATCTACTTCATACCCTTACAGCTCTTACAACTTATATAATAACTGTTTTTATTATTGTTCTGCGTTAGATGAAGTAAGAAACCTTCCTGTATGGCGTTGTCAAGCAGCACAAACTAGCAACATGTTTAGTAATATTTTTTACTATTGTTCTAGATTAAAAGATGCTATGTTTGAAACTAACCCAGATGGTACCCCTATAGAAACTCAGTGGAAGAATCAAACAATAGAACTTGATGTTGGTTATGCTAATAATGCTGATTCTATTACTTATACTAACAGCGGTATAACAATAGATAAACGAGTAACTGATGACGCAAGCTATCAAGCTCTTAAGAATGACCCTGACTGGTTTACTACTGATGCAGGTTATAGTAGATATAACCACGATTCAGCAGTAAGAACTATTAATAGCTTACCTGATACTTCTGCTTACCTTGCTTCTGCAGGTGGTACTAATACTATTAAGTTCTATGGTCCAAGCGGCTATAAGACGAACGGTGGCGGCTGTAATACTTTAACAGCAGAAGAGATTGCAGTAGCTGCAGCTAAGGGCTGGACTGTTACTTTAGTGTAAAGGAGATATAACCGATGAAATCAACTCTCCGATAAAAACAACAAAAGTGTTATAGGTAAGTGCCGATGCGGTGTTACCGGAAAGGGAAATTAACAAGGTGTATATAGGTTCGTAGACGGTAAGTCTGAAGAAGTACAAGAACATCTATATGCTAAAACTTTATTTATTGGGCCTACTGATTCTATAGATAACTATGTAGAAGTAGAGGAGGTATAAGATATGCCTGAAATGAAAACACTTAATGGCTACGAGGTTGTAGACGCTAAGGCTAGACAGGATATAGAAGATATTATGGGTGCTAACCTTGCTTCTGAAGAATATGTAGATGAAGCTATAGCTGCTATTCCTAAGCCTGACTATACTGGTCTTGCTACAGAGGCCTATGTGGATAATGCAATAGACAATATCCCTGAAGTAGACCTCAGTAAGCATGCTCTCAAAAGCGAGCTACCAACCAAAGTCAGCCAACTTCAAAATGACAGCAAATTTATTACACGTGAAGAAGTCCCTGAGACTGATTTAAGTGCATACGCAAAGAAGACCGAACTGCCCACTAAAAACAGTCAGTTAGTCAATGATAGTAATTTTATTACTCTTGCGGAAGTACCTAAGACAGACTTAAGCGACTATGCAAAGAAGAGTGAGATACCAGATGTATCTGACTTCATTACAAACATTCCTAGCGAGTATATCACAGAGAGTGAGTTAAACGCAAAAGGTTATTTAACTCAACATCAATCCTTAGCAGGATATGCAACTGAAACCTTTGTAACTACTAAGATTGCAGAGGCGCAGCTTTCAGGTGAAGATGTAGACCTTTCTGGATACGCTACTAAAGATGATATTAAAGACTTTATTACTGAAGTACCTTCTGAGTATATTACAGAGAGCGAGTTAAATGCTAAAGGTTATTTAACCGAACATCAAAGCTTAGACGGTAAAGCTGATAAGGTCCACAGCCACCCTGAATACCTTACAGAGCATCAGAGCTTAGCAGACTATGCTAAGAAGTCAGAGTTATTCAGTGGTTCTTATAATGACCTTACTGATAAGCCTACTATTCCTAGTACTGACGGACTCGCCACTGAAGACTATGTAAATGATGCTATTGCTAATATCGAAATACCTGAAGGTGATGGCTCTGGTACTCCTCTATATCAACATACTGTTAAAGCTGAGTTTACAGCGTATACTTCAGGTCAACGTAAAAACCCTCATATCTATGTAACTTTCATAGATAGTCGCAGTAAAGCTTATACACTAGCTACATTTGTGGCTAACCTATATAACAAGCAAAAGACCCTAGCTGTAAGCGGTAATGTATATATGCAGCACACTTCTAGTGATGGCAATATATATCCTATTGATTATATCGAGCCTACAAGTGAGACTTCCTTTAAGTTCTCTTATAGAACTTCTAGTACAGCCGTTCCGAACTTAGTAGAAGTCGCTAGCACTGAAACTTGCACATTCTTAGATACTGTAGTAAGAGTAGGGACAGCGGCAGGCGGTGAGGAAGTCGATCTAAGCGAATATGCGCTTAAATCAGAGATTCCTGACGTAAGTAACTTTATTACTGAAGTCCCTGAGGAGTATGTAACTGAGACAGAGCTTAATGCTAAGGGCTACTTAACCGAGCATCAAAGCTTGGACGGTTATGCTACTGAGAAATATGTAGATGATGCTATTGCTAATATCGGGGGCACAGGCGGTGGAAGCGGTTCGAGTGCTAAGACTGTAACCTTTATAGGTTGGGACCTTGATACATTCGATTCAAACAATAATGATGCTAGTGAACTCGCTTACTTATTCAATTACTATAAAGAACATAGCGTATGTCCTCCAGACCGTGTGTACTATATAAAGAATACTGCTGATGTTTCGGACAGAGCAAAACTTGTTACGGGTGTTGAA
>CALCHR010000251.1 GCA_937901185.1 uncultured Bacteroidales bacterium | reverse complement strand
GAGTTTACTAAGAAAAATTTGTAGTTTACTAAGTTTTCCTAGAAAGCTACTAAGATTTAGATGCTATTTAGATATGTCTATTTATCCTACCACCATTTATAAAAACTAAGCCAGATACATCGTAGGAAAAACTAAAAGAAACAAGATTCTGTCTTATCAGAATCCTGTTTCTTTTCTAGTCACACTTGATACTATTCCTGTTAGTGATCACACAACAAGAAGGAATAGTTCTCAACGAACTATCTCAATCCTCTATATAATCTAATATATCACCCGGCGTACACTGCAATGCCTTACAAATAGCATTGAGGGTAGACATTCTAATCGCTCTAGCCTTACCCGTCTTGAGTATTGACAAGTTGGCAGTTGTGATACCAACCCTCTCAGAGAGTTCATTAAGCGACATCTTGCGCTTGGCCATCATGACATCAAGATTTACAATGATACTCATATCGAAAAATAATATTAGATAGTCAGTTTATTTTATTCAGTAGCCTTAACCGCAAGATTATAGAGCATAGCTACAAATAGAATAATGATGGGTGTTACAAGCAGCTCAGACGTAAAAACGATAGTCCTAACCCCACTGATTATATGTTTGTTCATCTGGAAAAGTTCAAAGAAGAACGAGGCTGTAGCCAGCATATAAAGAAGTCGCATATTAGAACGTGTAAACACCTCACCACGCTTAAATCCTTTAAGCAACTTAATAACAAAAGTCAATAATATGGCAATCATAACAGCAGAGATTGCTATATAGCCTATCATCTCAATCCATTGAATAATGACTACAGAATCATCCTCAATCCATTGAAGAGGCACAATATTGAAGCCTATCAACTCCAGGTTGATTACATTGCTATACTTCAAAATAGCCATCAACACAGCCAAGGCCCAAAGAAAACAATACCCCAGCACCATGTAACACAAGAATTTCGACACAAAAATACTCTGATTTTTCATAATACATTATTTTTTTATTGTTAAACGATATGCAAATATACGTCTTATTTTATTACGAGAAAAGTTTTACAATAAAAAAATATCGTTTTTCAATAAATTTAATATCTAAGACATTATATATAGTAATAGAATAAATCGGCGACAAGCCTTGTTAAAGCTTGTCGCCGATTTATTTTATTATACAAGTGTATCTTACTTGCTTTACTCAACAGCAGCCTGAGCAGCAGCGAGGCGTGCAATAGGTACACGGAACGGTGAGCAACTTACGTAGTTGAGACCTACCTTGTGGCAGAACTTAACTGAAGAGGGTTCACCACCATGTTCACCGCAAATACCGCACTTGAGGTCGGGACGCTCTGAACGGCCTTTTTCTACGGCCATCTGAACCAACTGACCTACACCGTTTTGGTCGAGAACCTGGAAGGGGTCTACCTTCAAAATCTTCTTATCCAAATATACGGGGAGGAAGCTAGCGATGTCGTCACGAGAATAACCGAAGGTCATCTGTGTCAAGTCGTTAGTACCAAAGCTGAAGTATTCGGCACGGCTTGCGATACGATTGGCTGTCAAAGCAGCACGAGGAATCTCAATCATAGTACCAACCTTGAAGGGGATTTCCATTCCTTCTTCTGCGAACAATGCAGCGGCTTCGTCGCGGATAACCTTTTCCTGAGCCTCAAACTCATAGAGGATACCGGTAAGAGGTACCATGATTTCTGGATGAGGATCGAATCCTTCGCGCTTCAGTTCGATAGCTGCACCGAGGATGGCGCGTGTTTGCATTTGAGTGATGCAAGGATAAGTGTTTCCAAGACGGCAGCCACGGTGACCCAACATCGGGTTGTGCTCGCAAAGACTTTCTACGCGTTTCTTAATATATTCTACAGTAACGCCCATTGCTGCAGCCATCTCTTCCTGGCCCTTGAGATCGTGGGGTACGAACTCGTGGAGAGGAGGATCGAGGAGGCGTACATTTACAGGATAGCCGTCCATGGCTTTGAAGATACCCTTGAAGTCTTCTTTCTGGATGGGGAGCAACTTGGCGAGAGCCTTCTTGCGACCTTCTACATCTTCAGAAAGAATCATCTCACGCATAGCTACAATCTTATCTGCATCGAAGAACATGTGCTCTGTGCGGCAAAGACCAATACCTACGGCACCAAACTTGCGAGCTACGTCTGCATCATGCGGAGTATCGGCGTTGGTACGAACTTGCAAATGAGTGTACTTAGCGCAGAGGTCCATCAAAGCTGCGAAGTCACCAGAAAGTTCTGCAGCCTGAGTCTTGATTTCGCCTTTGTATACGCTACCGTTTGTACCATTCAAAGAAATGTAATCGCCTTCTTTCAGAACTACGCCGTCTACTTCTACAGTCTTGTTCTTGTAGTCTACATTGATGGCACCGGCACCACTCACGCAGCATTTACCCATACCACGAGCTACTACCGCTGCGTGGCTGGTCATACCACCTCTTGCAGTCAAGATACCTTCGGCCTCAGCCATACCGGCCAAGTCTTCGGGAGAAGTTTCGATACGCACCATGATTACCTTACGGCCATCAGCATGCCATTTTACAGCATCGTCTGCAAAGAATACAATCTGGCCGCATGCAGCACCCGGGCTAGCGGGAAGACCACGAGTCAACTCTTTTGCTTTTGCCAAAGCTTCTTTGTCGAATACGGGGTGAAGCAACTCGTCCAACTTATTAGGCTCGCAGCGCTTGATTGCAGTCTTCTCATCGATCATGCCTTGACGAACGAGGTCCATAGCAATCTTCACCATGGCTGCACCGGTACGTTTACCGTTACGAGTCTGGAGGAACCAAAGTTTGCCTTCCTGAACGGTGAACTCCATATCTTGCATATCGCGATAGTGCTCTTCAAGTTTATTTTGCAGAGCGTCCAATTGCTTGTAGATTTCGGGCATAGCCTCTTCCATAGAAGGATATTTTGCCTTACGGTCTTCTTCGCTTACGCCTTGCAGTTCGGCCCAACGGCGGCTACCTTCGAGGGTAATCTGCTGAGGAGTACGGATACCTGCCACAACGTCTTCACCTTGTGCATTAACCAACCATTCGCCGTTGAAAAGGTTTTCACCGGTGGCTGCATCACGAGAGAAGCATACACCAGTTGCAGAAGTATCGCCCATGTTACCGAACACCATTGCTTGCACGTTAACAGCTGTACCCCATTCTGCAGGGATTCCTTCCATCTTACGATAGAGGATGGCGCGCTCATTCATCCAGCTGTCAAACACAGCACAGATAGCGCCCCACAATTGTTCGTATGAGTCGTTGGGGAAGTCTTTGCCGGTTTGAGCCTTAACAGCTGCCTTAAATTTGACAACCAATTCCTTCAAGTCTTCTACTTCAAGTTCGTTGTCCAACTTAACGCCCTTAGCTTCCTTAACTTCTTCGATGATAGCTTCAAACGGATCGATGTCTTCCTTGTTTACAGGCTTCATGCCCAAAACCACGTCGCCATACATTTGAACAAAGCGACGATAAGAGTCCCAAGCAAAGCGAGCATTGCCGGTTTTACGGATAATGCCTTCTACTACTTCGTCGTTCAAACCAAGGTTGAGGATTGTATCCATCATACCGGGCATTGAAGCACGTGCACCAGAGCGTACAGAAACGAGGAGAGGATTCTCCACATCGCCGAACTTGCTGTTCATCAATACTTCCACATGTTGAATAGCTGCTTCCACATCGCTCTTCAACATTTCTACCACCTTGTCCTTACCAATCTCATAGTAATCATTGCAAGTAGTGGTGGTGATTGTAAAACCGGGAGGTACGGGCACTCCGATAAGGTTCATCTCGGCGAGGTTTGCACCCTTACCGCCTAATTCATTACGCATATCAGCGCGGCCTTCTGCTTTGCCTGCGCCAAACGTATAAACTCTCTTTACGCTGTTCATAGCTTATAAAATAATTAAAGTGTATAGTTTTGTGCAAAGTTAAATATTTGTTTTAATATAACAAAAAACGTATATACTATTTTGCTATATAGACTTTCTTTTTTGAGCCGATAATTATTAAAAAAATCAAAACTCTATAGCTAAGAACTGATTTTCATAAAATTCTTAGATTAAGAGACCCGTAAAAGAACTTTTGGGAACCCCCAAAAAATCCTAGAGAAAAGAAAAATTCCAAAGTTTGAAACTGCAGTTTCATCTGATGAAACTAAAATTTCTAAGCAAGAAACTAAAATTTCATCTGATGAAACTAAAGTATCAAAAGATCTGGATTTTTTTGAGACAAATGGTATAGTTCACACAAATGCCATATCCATGCCAGGATTTCTTCTCAGAAGCAAGATGAATGGGCTATATAAGAAAACTTCCTGCCTATGACATTGCCCACGAAACATGTAAGCACATACTGAACCCACACAACATTATATATTAAGTAACCTCCAAACTCGACATCTGCCCTTTTATCTCTTTTCAAATCCGAACTTTTTATGTAAGTTTGCAAAACATTTATCAGAAGCCCTGCTTTTTATTTAAGCCATTCCGACATTATGGAATTCAAAAAGACATATACAGAAGAAGAGATTGAGGAACTGATTGCCTGGTTTGAGAAAAACGACGATAAGTTGCCGGAAAGTTTATATGTAGACAACGCAACCTTCATCAAAGAACTAAGGTATACAGTTCATTTATATTTTCCCCTTGTGAGAGAGCGCAGAGAATCTATTTGTTTCAGCGGACAGGTATTTTTCCTCTTCAAAATCCGCAAGAAACTCATGGAAATGGGCATCGGCAGCGAATGATTTTCTCTATATAGACACAGAGCCTATAGTCCACCCCTCATAGATAGCCATGTTCCTGAAATCTTTATTGCCACTCTACCTACGCGGTCATCATGGTGTTTCAGCACTCTCAAAACTGCTGAACGGCCATTTGTCCAAGCATGTATATTGCTCCGGACTGCACGAGTCGGCTTTGGCCATGGTATTGTCGGCCGTCGCTGTTTCCTGCAAAAAGAAGCAAGTGTATTTGCTGATTATGGGCGACGCCGAGGAAGCCGGCTATCTATTCCACGACCTTGAAAAAATAGAAGCCGACGCAGACCTCGCTTTCTTTCCCTCCGGATATAAACGCGCTGCGAAATACGGCAGGCATGATGCGGCTTCTGAGATTTTGCGCACAGACACCCTGGAACGCCTTTCACGTTGGCAAAGTTCGGAACGTCCCCTATTGATTGTCACCTACCCCGCCGCATTGGCTGAAGGAGTGCCATCTGCAGAAGGATTTAATAGCAATTTAATATCTGTAAGCATAGGAGCCTCTCTTGGCCTGATTGAGCTGGAAGAGCAACTCCGCAACTTGGGCTTCGTTCGCAAGGACTATGTTTATGAGCCGGGAGAGTTTGCCGTCAGAGGCAGTATCCTTGACGTGTTTTCCTACAACAGCGAATACCCTTATCGCATAGACTTCTTCGGCGACGATGTAGAAAGCATCCGCTCTTTTGAAGTGCAGAGTCAGCTATCTAAAGAGGCTCTCAAGGAAATCTGTATCGCCGGAAACGCCTCCGGCTATGGCATGACTTCTGCAGCATCGCTCCTCGACTATCTCCCTGCCAACTCTTGTATTGCAACTCGGGACCTCACATACGTTTGCGACACCATAACGCGCATCGTAGATGAGGGATTCTGCAGACAGGCACGCATTGAAAGGGAAGAGACTGCGGAGGAACTGGCCATTGAAGCCCCATTTATCCAAGCATCCTCATTTTGTGAAACGCTACAGTCACAGCCTCTCTTGTTGCTTTGCAAAAAGCCAACAGAAGCCACCGGCTATACTATAGATTTTCACATTAAGCCCCAACCAATATTCCACAAGAACTTCAACCTGCTGGAGCAATCGTTCGCACAACTAGCAGAAGAAGGATACCGCATCCATGTGATGGCCGATAGCGACAAGCAGCTGGAAAGACTGCGCTCCATCCTATCAGAAGAACATGGCGTTGATTTTCAAGGAATCAACCACACACTCCACGCCGGATACATCGACGAAGACATCCAAGCATGTTTCTTTACCGACCACCAGATTTTCGACCGTTTCCACAAATACAATCTCCATAGCCGCCATGCACGCGATGCTAAGATGGCTCTCTCTCTGAAAGAGTTATTGCAATTCTCGCCAGGCGACTTCGTGGTACACACCGACCATGGCATAGGCCGCTTTGCCGGATTGGTACGTATGCCTTCGGGCGACGGAAACACCATGCAAGAGATGATTAAGATAACTTATCAGGGCGACGATGTGGTCTTTGTGTCCATCCACTCGCTCTATAAGGTATCAAAATATAAAGGGCGCGAAGGTAGCGAACCTCGTTTGAGCAAACTCGGAACCGGCACTTGGGAAAAACTAAAGGACCGCACCAAGCAAAAAATCAAGAACATAGCACGCGACCTTATCCTTATTTATTCGCGCCGCAAAGAGGTACAGGGATTTGCATTCTCGCCCGACTCTTTCATGCAGCGAGAACTTGAAGCCAGCTTTGTCTACGAAGACACACCGGACCAGCTTCGTGTCACTCAAGAGGTTAAGTCTGACATGGAGAGCCCACGGCCGATGGACCGCCTTATTTGCGGCGACGTGGGTTTCGGAAAAACAGAAATAGCCATTCGAGCTGCACTCAAAGCTGCTGCAGACGGCAAACAAGTAGCCGTCTTAGTACCCACAACAGTTCTTGCCCTGCAACACTTCAAGACATTCTCTGCACGCTTGAAAGACTTCCCCGTAAATATTGACTATGTGAGCCGCGCCCGCCGCTCGGCCGATTTACGAAAGATATTCGAGCGCTTAGCCACAGGCGACCTCAACATCGTTATCGGTACCCACAAACTTGCTGCCGAGAATATAAAATTCCAAGATTTAGGCTTACTCATTATCGATGAGGAACAGAAATTCGGAGTAGCCGTCAAAGAGCGACTACGCAAGCTGAAAACCAATGTCGACACGCTTACGCTCTCGGCCACTCCCATCCCCCGCACATTGCAATTTTCTCTGATGGGCGCCCGTGATTTCTCGGTGATACAAACCCCTCCGCCCAACCGCTGCCCCATACGCACAGAACTCCACTCTTTTGGACACGAAGTGATAGCAGAGGCTATTAACTTTGAGATGAGCCGCGGCGGACAGACTTTTGTGGTAACCCATCGCGTAGGCACTCTGACCACTATCGCTAACCTTATCAAAAAACATGTGCCAGATGCTCGCGTAGCTATAGGCCACGGACAGATGCCGCCTGCAGATTTGGAAAAAATCATACTCGACTTTGCAGCACACGAATACGATGTGCTCGTGTCTACCACCATCGTAGAAAACGGCATTGACATACCCAACGCCAACACCATTATTATAGACTCAGCCCACCACTTCGGACTCTCCGACCTCCACCAAATGCGTGGTCGCGTAGGTCGCGCAGACCGAAAAGCATTCTGCTATCTGCTATCACCACCACTTTCCCTCCTCCCCGACGATGCCCGTCGCCGACTTCAAGCTATTGAAAACTATAGCGACCTAGGCAGTGGCATACACATCGCCATGCAGGACCTTGACATTCGCGGCGCCGGCAACCTTCTTGGTGCAGAACAGAGTGGTTTCATAGCCAACTTAGGATATGAAACTTATCAAAAAATTCTGACTGAAGCAGTTAGCGAATTGCGTGCAGAAGAGTTTTCCACACAATTTGCTACGGAGGACACCGCAGATAAAAGTTCCTGCTATGTTGCCGATTGCAGTATAGAAACCGATCTGCAAGCCTATTTCCCGGAGACTTACGTACCCGGAGCCCCGGAACGAATGATGCTCTACCGAGAGCTTGACAGCCTAACCTACCAAGAAGAGTTGGAACGCTATCGCACTCGCTTGCTGGACCGCTTTGGCCCATTACCCCCAGAAGCCGAAGAGCTATTGGCCATCGTTCCTCTGCGCCAAATAGCCAAGCGCCTTGGTTGCGAACGACTCACACTGAAGGGACATCGACTCACTCTCTATTTTGTAGCCCAAAACGATAGTCCTTTCTACCACTCTTCTGAATTTGAAAAACTAGTAAACTATGCCATCGCTAACCCTCGCGCTTGTGCTCTGAACGAGCAAGGTGGTCGACGCCGCATGACCATTATCCCGGCCCATACGGTGCGCCAGGCACTTCACATTTTGGAAGGCATCCTAAACTAACTTTTTACCATCCCAATAATCTACTTTTTCTTAAGTGTTTACTACGCGAATCTAGTAGTTACCTAGTTTTTCCTAGTAGTTACCGAAATTTTCCTAGTAGTTACCGA
>CALCHR010000250.1 GCA_937901185.1 uncultured Bacteroidales bacterium | reverse complement strand
GTAAACTTCTAGGAAAAACTCGGAGTTTACTAAGAAAAATTTGTAGTTTACTAAGAACGCCTAGAAAGCTACTAAGAAAAACGGGGTGATATACCCACTTTTTTTCGGCGCTTTCGGCGGGTGGAAATGAAGACCGAAATCTGCTTCCAGAGGTCCTGAAAAAGTGTGCAACTTATGCCAAGCAAAATATGGCTGTTAGGATTTTTTATTAACTTTGCAAGCAAGATGACAGAAGATACTTTCGACATACGCTCCGAGCAGCGCGCCCCCTCAAGCACCGAGAAAGACTTTGAGAACGCCTTGCGCCCGCTAGCCTTTGATGACTTCAGCGGCCAGAAAAAGGTGGTGGAAAATCTGAGAGTCTTTGTCGAGGCTGCCAAGTATCGCGGCGAACCGCTCGACCACACCCTGCTCCACGGCCCTCCGGGTCTGGGTAAAACCACGCTGTCCAACATCATCGCCAATGAGCTGGGCGTGGGCTTCAAGATAACCTCGGGCCCGGTGCTCGATAAGCCTGGCGATCTGGCAGGCTTGCTGACCAGCCTGGAACCCAACGATGTGCTTTTCATCGATGAGATACACCGCCTCTCGCCCGTGGTGGAGGAGTATCTCTACTCGGCGATGGAAGACTATCGCATCGACATCATGATAGACCGTGGTCCGGCGGCCCGCTCCATTCAGATAGACCTGAATCCCTTTACGCTGGTGGGCGCCACCACACGCAGCGGTTTGCTCACAGCCCCCTTGCGCGCTCGCTTTGGTATCAACCTCCATTTGGAATACTACGATGCCGCCACGCTGCAAAGCATCATTTGCCGCTCCGCCAGTATCTTGAAAGTGCCTATGGACGCCAAGGCCGCCGCAGAGATTGCCGGTCGCTCGCGCGGCACTCCGCGTATCGCCAATGCCCTCTTGCGCCGTGTGCGCGACTTTGCCCAGGTGAAAGGTACCGGAAAGATAGACACAGAGATAGCTCGCTATGCCCTCGAGGCTTTGAACATAGACCGCTATGGCTTGGACGAGATAGACAATAAGATTCTGCTGACTATCATCGATAAGTTCAAGGGCGGACCAGTGGGCGTTTCCACCATCGCAACGGCCATCGGCGAAGACCCCGGCACCTTGGAAGAAGTGTACGAGCCGTTCTTGATACAAGAAGGCTTCATCCGCCGCACACCGCGTGGCCGCGAGGTGACAGAGCATGCCTATCGCCATCTCGGAAGACTGCCTTACAACGCCGACCCTATGCAGAAAAGCCTGTTCGATTAACCCGTTGGGACCAATCTCTATAAGAATATGATATCTTATAATACCATCAATGTAAAGATGCCCGCCATCTCGCGCCGAGCCACCTCGGCTTGGGTGAAGGCCGTGGCCAAGAACTACGGAAAACGAGTGGGCGAACTGGCCTACATCTTCTGCGACGACGAGAAGATACTCGAGGTCAACCGCCAATACCTGGAGCACGACTACTATACAGACATCATCACGTTCGACTACTGCGAAGCCGACAGCATAGCCGGCGACCTCTTCATCAGTCTGGACACCGTGGCCTCAAACGCCGAACAGTTTGGCCGACCCTATGAAGAAGAACTGCATAGAGTTATCATCCACGGCGTGCTGCACCTCTGTGGCATAGACGATAAAGGACCGGGCGAGCGCGAACAGATGGAGCAAGCAGAAAACCAGGCCCTCGAGCTCCGCAAAGCCCTCTTGAAATAAACAGAGGGGAAGACCCTCCCACATCTTGAATCTAAGAATATGAAAAAAGGTATAGTATCTCTATGTCTCCTCCTCGTGGCAATAACAGCCGAGGCGCAGGAGCAAAAATGGCTCAACCTGCAAGCAGAAGTGCGTGTGGATTACCAGAAAGAATATGTAGACGGCGACGCCGTGAAGGCCAACTCCGGCTTCAAAGGAAAATTTCTGAACCTGATGATGAGCGGAGAACTGGGCGACCACTTCTCTTATTCATACAGGCAGCGCTTGAACAAACCCAATAAGGACGCCTCCTTCTTCGATGCTACAGACTGGGTATATCTTACCTACTCACCCAACAAGCAATGGAGTCTCTCGGCCGGTAAGCAAGTAGTGGCCATCGGAGGCTACGAGTACGACCGCGCACCGATAGATATTTATTGGGCATCGGAGTATTGGCACCACATCGCTTGCTACCAATTTGGCGCAAGCGTGGCCTTCACAACCAAGAAGGGCAACGACAAACTCATGGCCCAAGTCTGCAACAGCCCGTTTGATACCCCCAACGAAGAAATGTATGCCTACAACCTCATGTGGATGGGCAATCACAAATGGTTTAGCTCCCTCTATTCAGCCAACTTGCTGGAGTACGCTCCCGGCAAGTACATGTGCTACCTCTCGCTGGGCAACGAGTTCAGATGGGGCAACGCAAAACTCCAACTCGACTTTATGAACCGCGCTACCAACCGCCATGCGTTTTTCTTTAAGGACTGCTCCGTGGTGGGCGAACTCTCTTACCTGATAAAGGACCGCGTCAATGTATTCGGTAAGGTGACCTACGATGTGAATGCGACCCGGTACGACGCAGACCATTGCGTGGCCGCCGGAACCGAAGTGACCCGCGTAGGCGGCGGTGTGGAATTCTATCCCTTGAAGGGCAATCGCAACATCCGCTTACACGCCAACGGAGCCTACACCTTCGGAACAAAAAACAACCAAAGCAAGGCGCTGCTTGATGGCCAGTCCTATTTTGATGTGGGCTTGAAGTGGAAAGTAGACCTCCTGGCAGTAGCTAAGAAATGTTTTAAGAAATGAGTATGAAGAAGATAAATCTTACAAAGTGGATTCCGGCCGGCATCCCTTGTTTGTTGATAGTTTTTGGAATCTTTGCTTACATCGGTTCAGTGATGGGCGTTCCCGAGATGCTGAACACGATTATGAAAACAGCCCACGATCTCCTTCTGAACACCTGCTTCTACCTCATGGCCATCTGCGTCATCACCGGCGCCATTGGCCACTTGTTCGTAGAGTTTGGTGTGGTGAAACTCCTTGAGAAACTCTTGCGCCCCTTGATGCGTCCGCTTTTCAACTTGCCCGGTGTTGCAGCTTTGGGAGCCGTCTTGACATTCCTCTCCGACAACCCCGCCATCATCTCTTTGGCAAAGGACAAACGCTTCGGCAGTTTCTTCAAAAAATACCAGTTCATCTCCCTCACCAATTTCGGCACAGCCTTCGGCATGGGCCTGCTGGTGATTGTGTTCATGGTGGGTCAGGGATTCTATGCAGAGCCGTTCATCGGGCTGTTCGGTGCGGTTTGCGGTTGCATGGTGTCCACTCGCCTGATGCAGCGTTTCATCCTCAAGCAGTATCCTGAG
>CALCHR010000249.1 GCA_937901185.1 uncultured Bacteroidales bacterium | reverse complement strand
CGTTCCTTTCGGCTTCGTACAAGCCTCGCCCATCACCGGCGCCATCGGTTGGCAATACTGCTCAGGCTATGTCTACGGCGACACCCGCATCTGGGGCTTCGCGCAGAACGCTTTGAACGGAACAGGCTGTGCCGACTTGGGCAACCTTTTGGTGATGCCCGTAACAGCACGCCCCGACCGCAAAGACTACCGCAGCAGCTACGACAAAAAGAGCGAGCAGGCACGTCCGGGCTACTACAGCGTGTATCTCGATGAGACACAGGTGAAAGCAGAAATGACGGCCACACCCCACGTGGCTTACCACCGCTACACCTTTGAGAAGACTGACTCTGCCGCCATTCTCATTGACCTGCAACACAGCCCTGCATGGACCCAACAGCAATATGATACCCACGTAAAGAGCTGCGAGGTGAACTGGGAGAACGACCACACCATCTCCGGCCACGTGCGCAACGTAGTGTGGGTGGACAAGGACATCTTCTTCGTTGTGAAATTCAACCGCCCCATGAAGCGTGTGACCAACCTGCCGCTCAAGGAGAAAGAGAAAGGCAACCGCATGCTCGTGGCCTTCGACTTGAAGCCCGGCGAACAGGTAGAGATGAAAATCTCAGTTTCATCCGCCACCATTGATGGTGCATTCCGCAACATGGCTGCAGAACTTCCCGGATGGGGCTTTGAAGCTACTTGCGAGAAAGCCAAAGCTATGTGGAACGGATACCTATCACGCTTTGAAGTAGAGGGCACAGAGGCGCAGAAGAAGAATTTCTACACCAGCTTCTACCACACCCTTATCCAGCCCAACAACATTGCCGACGTAGATGGTGCCTACCGCAATGCGAAAGGTGAGTTGGACAAAGCCCCCGATGGTACTTTCTACTCCACCTTCTCCACCTGGGACACCTACCGCGCCGCCCATCCGTTCTACACCCTGGCCGTGCCCGAAATGGTAGACCCCTTCGTGCGCACACTCATCAGCCAAGGAGAGGTGCAAGGCTACTTACCCATCTGGACACTTTGGGGCAAGGAAAACCATTGCATGATTGGCAACCACTCTGTTTCCATCGTGGCCGAGGCTTACAACAAGGGCTTCCGCGGCTTTGACGCAGAGCGTGCCTGGGAGGCCGTGAAGCGCACGCAGACCGTATCGCACGAGCCAAAATCAAACTGGGAGGTCTACATGAAGTATGGCTACTGGCCCACAGACATTATCACAGCCGAGGCCGTTTCTACCACCCTCGAATGTGGCTACGACGACTATGCAGCCTCTGTCATGGCTCGCAAGATGGGCAAGAAAGAAGATGCTGCCTACTTTGAGAAGCGCGCCGGATTCTACAAAAACCTCTTCGACAAGAGCACCAACTTTATGCGCCCCCGCCGCAGCAACGGAGAGTGGAAATCGCCCTTCAACCCCTCAGCCTTGGCGCACGCCGAGAGCGCCGGCGGCGACTACACCGAAGGCAACGCATGGCAATACACCTGGCACGTGCAGCACGATGTGCCGGGCCTCATCAAGCTCTTTGGCGGAGAAAAGCCCTTCCTTGAGAAGCTCGACTCGTTCTTTACCTGCAAACTGGTAAGTACGCTGAGCGACGTGACCGGCCTTATCGGACAATACGCCCACGGCAACGAGCCCAGCCACCACGTGGCCTACCTCTACGCCATGGCCGGCCGCCCCGAACGCACGCAGGAATTGGTGCGCGAGATATTCGACACCCAGTATCTGCCTAAGCCCGACGGACTCTGCGGCAATGACGACTGCGGACAAATGTCGGCCTGGTACATGCTCTCGGCTATGGGCTTCTATCCCGTAGACCCCGTGAGCGGCCGCTACATCTTCGGTGCACCCCAAATGCCTAAAATCACCCTCCAGTTGCCCGGTGGAAAAACCTTTACCGTGGTGGCCGAGGGACTGAGCAAAGAAAAGCTCTATGTAGACAAAATCTACCTCAACGGCAAGCGCTATAAGAAAAACTACATAGACCATGCCGACATTGTAAAAGGCGGCAAGCTGGTGTTCAAGATGAAATAGACCCTGCGGCCCAGCCCAAAGGAACCTCTGCATAATGAGTAGCATCGCCACGGTGCTACTCATTATTATATATATACGCGCGCGCGATTATTATTATATGTGTATCTCCACTTTTAACAGATGCATCCCCACCGGGCCATTCACCGCCCGCCCCAACGAGCCGACGAAACATCGGTCAGGCCATAAAACTGCGCCGGCTGCCTCTCCAAAAATAAGCTCCACATCACCCCCGTTTTCTTAGTAGTTACTTACGCGTTCTTAGTAGTTACCGAATTTTTCCTAGTAGTTACCGAAATTTTCCTAGCTTTTACCTAAGAAACGCCCGAAAATGACTCTTGATTTTCAAGCGATTACAGAGGGTAAAAAAATAGCATACGCTTCCATCTTCGTTTTATAGGACAGCGGCGCCACTTTCACTTTCCTAAAATAAGTTTTTATCCTTACTAAAAAAATAATATCTTTGCCTTTGAAAATATTAACTCAATAAAAAAAGGAGGTCCAAGAAACAGATAGCTACAAGAGAAATGTCCCAAAAAGAAAGTTTGCGAGAGTGTAGCAGCCTAAAAAATCTTGTTTAAGAACAAGGCTACTCAAAAAGAATTAACAACCATGGGCGTATTCTCCATTCTAACATATCCATAATAAATATATCATTGAGCTTAAGGCTCTTGTTCTCACTATCCGAATACCGCCAATATTCTGCAACAGAGAGCAAGCTGACCGGAGGTTCACGCTGTAAAGGCGTGGGCCATTCGTTGCTTGTTTGTTGCATTGGTCACTTGGCGGTAACCAGGATAGTAATGAGCATCAGAATGGTTTACGCCCCTTATTTTATGATTAGATTTATGAAAAAATTTTTATCTACAATCTGCATGGTACTTATTTCCATCTCTACAGCTTGGGCCTACGATGTAGAGCTGGATGGTATTTACTACAATCTTGACAAAGAAAAAATGACAGCAGAGGTGACTTATAAAGACACCTATTATTACCATTACTCCGGCATGGTAGAAATCCCGGCCAGCATATCTGTCGAAGGGAAAAAATATACCGTCACCACTATCGGTGTGGAAGCTTTTAGAGATTGCGAGAGAGTTTCCAAGGTGGTAATCCCCAACTCCGTAACAACAATTGGAGACTATGCATTTTCTTATTGTTATACATTAAGCGAGATTGTAATTCCCAACAGCATAGACAGTATCGGAAATTATGCATTTACTCAATGCAGTAGAGGCTTAAAAAGTATAGAGTTACCCAACTCTCTAAAGAATATCGGAGCCGGTATTTTTAGAAGTTGCTATAGTTTACAGAGCGTAAAGCTTGGAATTTCTTTGCCCAAGATAAGTGCAGAGATGTTTGGCGATTGCCAATCTTTGGAAAGCATAGAAATTCCGGAATCTGTCACCACTATTGAAGAGCGCGCGTTCTCTTATTGTATTAAATTAGCCAATGTGGAAATCCCCAACTCTGTAACTTCAATTGGAGGCTCTGCATTCTCTGGTTGTTCAGCATTAAAGGAGATTGTATTCCCTAACTCTGTAACTACAATTGGAAGTTCTGCATTCTCTAGTTGTTCAGCATTGGAAAATATAACTTTCGGAGATAACATAACAAGAATAGGAAGTTCTGCATTTGCAGCTACTGCATGGTATAACAATTTACCTGACGGGGATATCTATATTGGAAAAATTCTGTATGGTTACAAAGGAACGATGCCGGCGAACCATAGTCTGATAGTAAAGGAAGGCATTGTATCCATTTCGGATAATGCATTTATGTTTTGCACAAACTTGATAAGCATAAAGCTTCCCGAATCTTTGGAACACATAGGAGCAGGTGCCTTTGCATTTTCACAACTAAAGAATATAGAGATACCTTATGCTGTAACAAGAATTGAGTCTCAAAGTTTCGCCAATTGTAATAATCTAGAATTTATAAAAGTATTAGGAAGTACCCCGCCATCCATTGACGAGTATACTTTTAGTAACTACGAGGTTCCTTTATATGTGCCCCAAGGGTCGTTAGAGACTTACAAGAACACCGAGATTTGGAATCGTTTCTCCAACATAGAAGGATTTGATGCCACAGGCATAGAAAATATAACCACCGAGAAGATAGGTGACGATGTAAAGATCTATACGCCCTCCGGAACGTTGGTGCAACGTACAAAGAACTATAACGGCACACCCCAGTTACCCAAAGGTGTTTATGTAATCAAGCAAGGTAACATATCCAAGAAGATCTTTGTGAAGTAAATATATTATATAATGTATAAACAAAAAGTCGGTCATGATTCATGGCCGACTTTTTTGTTTGCAGTACAGTATATCATAGTTGCTAAAAAGCCGCAGGACCGCTTCTGCAATACAAAAAAGACTGACAAATTGGCAGAAAAATCGGATAAAACTCCGACAAATGGCTCAGAGGCTGAAAAAAAATAAGAGAAAAACAAAATATTTTTTCTTTCAATCGAAGTTTTGGCACACTGATTGCATATATCTAAGCAGATGCGGAACAAAAAATCCGCCCACCACCAAGAAACGAAACAATATAACAATAAAAAAATAAAGATTATGGGAAAAATTATCGGAATTGACTTAGGAACAACCAACTCATGTGTGGCAGTGTTCGAGGGTAACGAGCCTGTGGTAATCACCAACGCCGAAGGTAAGCGTACAACTCCCTCAGTAGTGGCCTTCGTTGAAGGCGGCGAGCGCAAAGTGGGCGACCCCGCCAAGCGTCAAGCCATCACCAACCCCAAGCGCACCATCTACTCTATCAAGCGCTTCATGGGCGAGACATACGACCAGGTGCAGAAAGAAACCAGTCGCACCCCGTACGAAGTGGTGCGCGGCGAGAACAACACTCCGCGCGTAGACATCGACGGACGCCAATACACTCCGCAGGAAATCTCAGCCATCATTCTCCAGAAGATGAAAAAGACCGCTGAAGACTACCTCGGACAAGAAGTGACCGAAGCCGTAATCACCGTGCCCGCTTACTTTAGCGACTCACAGCGTCAGGCCACCAAAGAAGCCGGTCAGATTGCCGGTCTCGAAGTGAAGCGTATCGTGAACGAGCCTACAGCAGCAGCCCTGGCCTATGGTAT
The DNA here is from genome assembly GCA_937901185.1 of uncultured Bacteroidales bacterium. Lineage (GTDB taxonomy): Bacteria > Bacteroidota > Bacteroidia > Bacteroidales > Bacteroidaceae > Alloprevotella. Next base: position 21,902 of record CALCHR010000249.1, on the reverse strand, counting down.
CGACAAGGCTAATAAGGATATGAAAATCGCAGTGTTCGACCTCGGTGGCGGTACCTTCGATATCTCTATCCTCGAGTTCGGCGGCGGCGTGTTTGAAGTGCTCTCCACCAACGGAGATACCCACCTCGGCGGCGACGACTTCGACCACGTAATCATCGACTGGCTCGTACAGGAATTTAAGAACGACGAAGGCGCCGACCTCTCTGCCGACCCCATGGCTATGCAACGCCTCAAAGAAGCAGCTGAGAAAGCTAAGATAGAACTCTCTTCTACCACCAGCACAGAAATCAACCTCCCCTACATCATGCCCGTAGGCGGTGTGCCCAAACATTTGGTGAAAACCTTGACCCGCGCAAAATTTGAAGCCTTGGCCCACAACTTGATTCAGGCTTGCAAACTGCCCTGCGAGAACGCATTGCGCGACGCCGGTCTCAACACATCCGACATTGACGAAGTAATCCTCGTCGGAGGTTCAACCCGCATCCCCGCCGTACAGCAGTTGGTAGAAAACTTCTTTGGCAAAGCTCCCTCTAAGGGCGTAAACCCCGACGAAGTAGTGGCCGTAGGAGCCTCTATCCAAGGTGCCATCTTGAACAAAGAAGAAGGCGTGGGCGACATCGTGCTGCTCGACGTAACTCCCCTCTCAATGGGTATCGAAACCCTGGGTGGCGTGATGACCAAGCTCATCGAAGCCAACACAACCATCCCCTGCAAGAAGAGCCAAGTGTTCTCAACAGCCGAAGACAACCAGCCCGAAGTAACCATCCACGTGCTCCAAGGCGAACGCCAATTCGCTCGCGACAATAAGAGCATCGGCCGCTTCAACCTCGCCGGAATCGCTCCCGCACGCCGTGGTGTGCCTCAAATTGAAGTAACCTTCGACATCGACGCCAACGGTATCCTCAAAGTATCTGCTAAGGACAAGGCTACCGGCAAGGAACAAACCATCCGCATCGAAGCATCTTCAGGTCTCAGCCAAGAAGAAATCGACCGCATGAAAGCCGAAGCCGAAGCCAACGCCGAAGCCGACAAGAAGGAACGCGAGCGTGTAGACAAAATCAACCAGGCCGACAGCATGATCTTCCAAACCGAAAATCAGTTGAAGGAACTCGGCGACAAACTCCCCGCTCAGCACAAACCAGCTATTGAAGGCGCTCTTGGCAAACTGAAGGACGCTCACAAAGCCCAAGATCTCGCCGCCATCGACGCCGCTATCGCTGAACTCAACAACGCATGGCAAGCCGCCAGCGCCCAAATGTATCAGCAAACAGGCGGACAGCCCGGTCCCGACGCCGGCTTCCAAGGCGGACAGCAAGCCGGTCCTCAACAAGGCAACAAGAACGACGACATCCAAGATGCCGACTTCGAAGAAGTCAAATAATTCTATAGAATAGTCCTATAGCAAAAAAGCTATGAGGTGGTGTGTTTGAGCGCACCACCTCTTTTTATTTTCTAATGGTTAAGATATATTTTTCTAAGAAGAAAAATTATAAAAATCATTAACAGATTTCTGCTCTTCTAATATATTTGCTTACATTTGGGCAAATGAAAAAAGCATGTAGTTATTTAAGGAGTGCGCTATTCTTTTACGTAGAAGGATTTCGTACTATGACTTGGGGGCGTACTTTATGGGTAATAATACTCATTAAGCTCTTCATTATGTTTGCTATACTACGCGTATTTTTTTTCCAACCCACGCTCGCCGGAAAAACAGATTGTGAGAAACAAACTACTGTGGCAGAAAATCTATACTCTATAGAATAAACTTTTTTTCTTTGAAAACTTTCAACCTAATATTATGAACGGAGTAATACAAGAATCGCTCATCGATTGGTCGAGAGCACAGTTTGCACTGACAGCCTGCTACCATTGGCTTTTTGTTCCACTAACCCTCGGACTGGCTGTTGTAATGGCCATAATGGAGTCTATCTATGTGAAGACCCAAGATGTTTTTTGGAAACGTACGGCTCAATTTTGGCAGAAAATCTTTGGTATCAATTTTGCCATTGGAGTGGCAACCGGTATTATCTTAGAATTTGAATTTGGCACCAACTGGAGCAACTATTCTTGGTTCGTGGGTGACATTTTCGGTGCGCCATTAGCCATTGAAGGCATACTGGCATTTTTTATGGAGGCCACCTTTATCGCAGTTATGTTCTTCGGTTGGAACAAAGTTAGCCAGCGTTTCCATTTAGCCTCAACGTGGCTCACAGGATTGGGAGCCACCATTTCTGCTTGGTGGATTTTGGTTGCCAATAGTTGGATGCAGCATCCTGTGGGTATGACTTTCAATCCGGAGACTGTCCGCAATGAGATGGTAGACTTTTGGGCTGTAGCTTTTCAACCTATAGCTATCACAAAGTTTTTCCATACAGTTTCCAGTGGTTGGATGACCGGTGCCGTGTTTGTTGTAGGAGTCAGTTGCTGGTATCTGCTCAAGCGGCGCAACAAGCGATTCGCCCTTGCCAGCATCCGCGTAGCTTCAGTAGTTGGACTTGTAGCAATACTGACTGTTATGTTTACAGGCGACCGCTCCGGAATAGAAATTGCTCGCCATCAACCTATGAAACTGGCTGCGGCAGAAGGTCTTGAGAAAGGCGGAACGCAAGCCCCGTTTTCTATTATTCCCGGCGTAGAAGTGCCCGGCGTTTTATCTATCCTCGCCACCCACGACATCAATGGCTTTGTGCCCGGCACGCAAGACATTCTCGACGGATATAAAGACAACGACGGCACCACACACCTTTCTGCTGACGAAAAAATGGAGCGCGGGAAAAAAGCCGTTGCTGCTTTCAAGGAATACCGCACTCACTATAAAACCGACTCTACACTCGCTGCACAAGCTCGTAAGGTCTTTGAAGAAAACCAAGCCTACTTTGGCTATGGACATATCAAAGAGAAGACTGATTTAATTCCCAACATCCCCATTGTTTACTGGGCCTTCCGCGTCATGATTGGAGGAGGATGTGCCTTGATGCTTTTCCTTATTTTAGCATGGTGGTTTGAGCGCAAGGGCACTTTGGCCGAGAAGCGCTGGTTGCTCTACGCAGGCCTTTGGAGTATCCCCTTGGTTTACATGGCCGGTCAAGCCGGTTGGGTCGTTGCCGAAGTGGGCCGCCAACCTTGGGCGATACAAGATTTGCTTCCGGTCAATGTTTCCATCTCGCAAATACCTACTGCATCTGTACAAACCACATTCTTTATATTCCTGGGCCTTTTCACCCTTCTTCTCATAGCCGAAGTACGTATTATGTGCAAGGCCATCAAGGATTGGGAGATGGATGCCCCTATTAACAGTAAGCACTAATTAAACAAGTAATATTATGACCTACGAATTTCTACAACAATACTGGTGGTTCCTTGTTTCCTTGCTGGGAGGTCTTTTAGTCTTCTTGATGTTCGTCCAGGGAGCCAACTCTCTAATTTTTCGTTTAGGCGAGAGCGAGGATGAGCGCAGCCTAATAGTCAACTCCACCGGCCGCAAATGGGAATTTACCTTTACCACATTGGTTACATTCGGCGGCGCTTTCTTTGCCTCCTTCCCTTTGTTCTACAGCACCAGCTTTGGCGGCGCCTATTGGGTGTGGATGCTGATTCTGGTAAGTTTTGTGTTGCAGGCTGTGGCCTATGAATTCCAATCCAAGCCCGGCAATCTTTTAGGGCGCAACGTCTATCGGCGCTTCTTGGTATTCAACGGTGTTTTCGGCCCCTTGTTGTTAGGCACAGCCGTTGGTACATTCTTCCATGGCGCAGCTTTCACCGTCAGCAAGGATGCTATGGGCATCTTAGGCGGCAATCCTGTGATTAGCCAATGGGCGAATGCATGGCACGGCTTAGATGCTGTGGCCAATCCCTGGAACTTGGTCTTGGGATTTTCTGTACTTTTTTTGTCCCGCATCCTTGGTTCGCTCTACCTGCTCAACAACATCAGCGACCCCCATCTGCAGCCGCGTTTGCGCCGTCAGGTTCTTGTAGACACCATACCTTTCCTGATTGCCTTCGTAGCCTTCCTCGTCCATCTTTTGGTGACCGAGGGATATGCCGTCAACGAAAGCGGTGTGGTGTATATGGCTCCCTATAAATATCTAAGCAATCTGCTTGCGGTACCAAGCATCCTTGCTTTGTTGTTATTAGGAGTGGGACTTGTGCTCTTCGGTATTCTGCTTACCCTATTCAAGAAAAATTCATACCGCGGCATCTGGCCGGCGGGCATAGGCACTGTCTGCACGGTATTGGCGCTGCTGCTCACGGTGGGCTATAACCAAACGGCCTACTACCCTTCTACCGCCGACCTGCAAAGTTCCTTGACCTTGTCCAACAGCTGTTCCAGCCACTTCACGCTCACAGCCATGTCTTACGTGTCGCTTATCATCCCCTTTGTGTTAGCATATATCATTTACGCATGGCGTGCCATCGACAAGAAGAGTCTGACGCAGCAGGAGCTAACCAAGGAGGAGCATAAGTATTAACCCGCAGCTACATGTTCAAGAAAGAGATTCAGCAGTACCTTCAGAGCCACGGTTTCAACAACTTCTCTCCCCGTGCCCTCTTTTTCGACATGGACGGAGTATTGTTCGACTCTATGCCCCATCACGCCAAATCCTGGTCGAAGATTTGCACGGAGTTCGGACTGGACATGTCGCCCGAAGAGGCCTTTATGCACGAAGGAAGAACCGGTGAGGCCACGATAAATATCCTTACGCAGAAATACTGGAAAAGGAAAGCCACGCCCGAAGAGGTACAGCAGATTTACGAAGCCAAGTGCAAGGTGTTCAACGCCTACCCCGAAGCGCCCAAGATGCCCGGTGCAGCCGAGGTGTTGCAAGTAGTCAAGGAGGCAGCGCTTGACATCTACGTCGTGACAGGCAGCGGACAGCTCTCGCTGCTCAACCGCCTGACCACCCACTTTCCCGGCTATTTTCTCCCCGAGCATGTCATCTCCAGCAAGCATGTCAAGTATGGAAAGCCCCACCCCGAGCCCTATCTGATGGCTTTAGAGAAAGCCGGCATTGAGCCCTGGGAGGCTGTCGTCGTGGAGAACGCACCCCTGGGAGTGCAGTCGGCCACGGCAGCCCGCATCTTTACGATAGCCGTGAATACCGGTCCGTTGCCGGAGAGCGCTCTTCTCGAGAGCGGCGCCCACTTGCTGTTCCCCTCCATGACCGCCCTGGCCGAGCAGATGGAAAAGATTCTCCGCGCTTAGGACGATGCAAAAGTTTTCTTGACACGGCAAGCAGCCATCCTTATCTGCAGGAACTGCTTGCCGTGTCAATATTTTTCTTAAAATACAATCTCACCATTCGCTCAGAACCCTCCACGCTCACCCCTTGCCCGCGTCTGCCACAACCACACGGAGCCAAACCGGCATAAGTTTGGCCGCAGTTTGACAAAATCCGGAGAAAGGCAGAGGGTCTTTTACTAAAATATGGGTGTTTAATAGGGCTTTGCACAAGCGTTCTGCTCAAAAGAATGTAAGACCTTGGAAAACTAGTAAAGGCCTAAGAAAATTTTTCTAAGACCTAGTTGCAAGAAAGTCTTACTTTCGTTTCAGCGAGTAAAGCGCAGCTGTTTCGAGTAGTTCTATTTTGCCGATGCTCTTTGTCAAAATTTCTCACAACATGCCTCTTCCGAAGAATCTGCCAGCACCGGCGTCGTTCAGAGATGCCGGGGCTAAAAAAGCTCCATCCAAATATGCTTGACGGCATGCAGCGGATAGCGGAAAAGCATTCTGGGGCCTGCATATCTCATCACGGCCTGCATTTTCTCTTTCATATCGCGGCGGTAGCAATGCACGGGGCATTTGCGGCAGGTAGTTTTCTCTTCTCCAAAGCGGCAAAGCTCCAAGCGCCTATGGGCATACTCCAAAAGCTGCTTGCAATCTTCACACAAACACGCTGCGTGCCGATTGCCCCGACAGTAAAGACGTATCATCTTCTCTACTGTGCGCTTCTCATATTCTATCCTGGTCTTCATAAAAACATATAAGAACCTCTCCCTTTTAGACCGGCTCAAATTTCTGTTGCGCAAAACTATAAACTTCCGATAAGGGCGGCAACTAATCTGACTATTTTTTCAGAGAGGCTTCCAATATTTTTTGTATTTTTGCAACCATCCTACAAGCTTACTTATAAAAATCAGACCATGAACACTGTTTTAGAAAATATGAAGACGCGCCGCAGCGTGCGCAAGTTCAAGAGCGAGATGGTGCCCCAAGAAATCATCGACCAGATTGTCGAAGCGGGCACGTTTGCCGCATCAGGTCGCGACAGACAACCCTGGGCCTTTGTGGTGGTGACGAACAAAGAAATCCGCGACAGGCTCTCCGCCGCCAACGCTTCATTCCTGGAAACACCTATGGCCGACCCCTTTTATGGTGCGCCGGTCATTGTGGCCGTACTGGCTGACAGCTCCGTGCCCACTTACCTCTACGACGGCAGTATGGCTATCGGCAACATGATGCTGGCCGCACATGCCCTGGGCGTTGGTTCCTGCTGGATACATCGCGCCAAGGAGGTGTTCAATGAGCCGGAGTGGAAAGCCTGGCTGGAAGAAATTGGCGTAGAGGGCAACTACGAGGGCATCGGCCACTTAGCCCTGGGATACAGCGACGGCCCGGAACCCACAGCCAGGCCGCGAAAAGAAGGCCGCGTGTTCCGAGTAGAGTAAAAAGGCCGGTAAGTTTCAGAATAGCTATTTGGAAGAGGCTACGACGTGGCCTTCCAAATCCAGGATCTCAATCTGTCCGTCTTCGTAGACTGCGAAGGTGGGCAGATTGCCGTTTTTGGGAAATGTGGGCGAACCTGTGTTGCAGATAGTAGGAGCCACACCGTCGGAGAGCGTAAGGTGTTGCAAATGGGTGTGGCCGTAGAAAAAGAAATCAGAGGCCGAGAGAGGCGGCAAGTTCTCCTCGTTGTAGATATGACCATGCGTAAGAAACAGCCTGTGCTTACCGTCGCACACCAAGGCATAGTCGCCCATCATGGGAAAGCCGAGAAGCATCTGGTCCACCTCTGCGTCACAGTTACCCCTCACCGCCACAATCGAGGCGGCTCTCTCGTTCAAGCGCTCCACTATGGCTTTCGGGTTCAAGCCTTCGGGCAGTCCGTTGCGCGGACCATAGTTTAAGATGTCGCCCAGGATGCAAAGCAGTTCGCAGTGGTGTTGATCGTAGTAGTTCAACACCTTTTCCAAGGTGGGCAGCGAGCCGTGAATATCAGATACGATGAGGATTTTCATAAGGGGCTGTTATTTTTTGTGCTCTCCGGTCTTCAGTTTTGCCTTAGCCGTTTCGTAGGCCTTCTGCCAGTCGGTATTGAGAGAAAAGCGCGTGAGCGACATGGGGTCGTTCACATAAGAGAGGGTGGTCTCTTCGTCCATGTCGGGGAAGAGCGGATTGGCCAGCGAAGCTTCCATGAAGAGCAACATGGTCTTCTCCATCACCTTCTTGCCTTTCTTTTGCACCTCCACCACTTCTGAGAAAAAGAGGGTCACAAACTCCGACATATAATAGGCTTGCGTATTCAGAAAATCCTCGCTCACCTCTTCCTGCTGAGCAAAGGCCTGACTCTTCAGATAGACCAAAGCCGTGTTCTTAAACTGCGCAATGCTGACCTGCGTATCGCTGCTGCTGCAGTTGTTGATGGTGCGCTGCGCACTCTCCAATACAAAGTTGTAGATTTCTTGTGCCTGCAGCGTGGAAGCGCTAAGCACTACGATGATTAGGGTAAATATTTTCTTCAACATAGGGTTTATGGTATAGTCAAATTAAAAAGTTCAGCCCTTTCGCATCAGCAAAGCCGCCAACTTCTTTTGGGGCTCGGTAGCGCTGCTGCCAAGAGTCTTACCTTGCTTTTTGGCCAAGGCAGCCCAACTTTGTGGCCCGTCACTCTTTATCTCCGGCCGTGTCTCTTGCAGAAAATGACAATAGGCAGCAGCCAAAGCATCGGTCGCATCGAGATAGGGCAACATGTTCTCTTCCTGTATGGCGAGCAACCTTTTCAAGATGCCCGCCACCTGCTCCTTGCTGGCCTGACCGTTACCTGTGATGGCCATTTTGATTTTCAGCGGAGCATACTCGTGTATGGGGATGTCGCGGCTAATAGCTGCTGCGATGGCCACGCCTTGTGCGCGCCCCAACTTCAACATGCTCTGCACATTCTTCCCAAAGAAAGGCGCTTCGATAGCCACCTCGTCGGGCAGGAAAGCTTCGATGATGCCGATGATGCGCTCGTAGATGCGCCCCAACTTCAGATAAACGTCGTCCACCTTTCGCAGGTCTATCACACCCATAGCTTCCATTTTTGCAGTGCGTCCTGTCACTTTCAACACACCATACCCCAACACGTTTGTGCCGGGGTCGATTCCCAAAATCACTTTCTCTTTGGGGGCTCGCTTAGGGGGAATAGCTGTTGGGTTTTCCAAAATCATCTACAAGTTACTGGCAAAAGTACGGAATCCAGAGAAAATATAGCACTTTTTTATGTGAAAGATTATTTATTTGGAGATTAAATCCTACATTTGCAGAACTGATAAAACTATTTTAATATGGTAAGACGTCTACTCTCTTTGGTTTGTCTCCTGGTTTTCTTAGGTTCAGCAACCGCCATGGCGCAAGCCGTCCTCACGTTTGAGAAAATAGAACACGACTTCGGAAATGTCCCCGATGGCAAAAGCGTGTCCTACTCTTTTAAGTTTACCAACACCGGCGACCAGCCGCTCGTCATCCACCAAGTATTTCCGGTTTGCGGATGTACTGTATCCGACTACACTAAAGAACCGGTAGAGCCGGGTAAGAGCGGCGAAGTGAAAGCTGTGTTCAACAGCGAGAAACTGTTTCCCGGAAAATTCAGAAAAGCCATCATCGTGCGCTCCAACGCTTCTGACAAGCCGGTACGCGTTTATATAAAAGGAGTAGTGACCGCCAAGGAATAGGCCGTCGCTTATCCATTCCCCCACCCCTTTATTTCTCATCGCATGAAGAATAACCACCTCGTCATCATGGCCGGCGGCATTGGCAGCCGCTTTTGGCCGGTGAGCAATCCCGAATGCCCCAAACAATTTCTCGACGTACTGGGATGCGGCAAGACCCTCATCCAGCTCACAGTTGAGAGATTCAAAGATATAGTATTGCCCGAGAACATCTGGATAGTTACCTCAGCAAAATACAAGGACCTTGTGAGAGAGCAGTTGCCCGAAGTGCCGGCCGAGAATGTGTTGCTCGAGCCCTGCCAGCGCAACACGGCGCCCTGCATCTGCTATGTCAGTTGGAAAATCAAGAAGCGCAACCCCCGCGCCAACGTCGTAGTGGCCCCCAGCGACCATATCATCACCGACATCCAAAAGTTCCGCTCCTCTATTACCGACGCCATGGATTTCTCTGCTGAGACCGACTCCATCGTGACGCTCGGCATTCGTCCCACCTTCCCTGCCACAGGATACGGCTACATCAAGGCCGACCTGAGCTATTCCTCCTCGCGCAAGAGCAACATCTACCGCGTAGACGCCTTTAAGGAGAAGCCCTCGAAGGAGGTGGCCGAGGAATACATCAAGCAGAGCAACTATTTCTGGAACTCCGGTATCTTCATCTGGCGCGTATCGACCATCGTCAATGCCTTCCGCGTCTACGACCCCGCCATGTCGCGCATCTTCTCAGACCTTCTGCCCTACTATGACACTGACCAGGAGCAAAAGATGATTGACGAGGTATTCCCCACCTGCGAAAACATTTCCGTGGACTATGCCATTATGGAAAAGGCTGAGGAAATATTTGTCTACCCCTCTGTATTCGGATGGAGCGACCTTGGTTCGTGGCTCTCGCTGCACGAGCAGACACCCAAGGACAAGTATGGCAACGCCTGCATAGGCCAGGACATCAGTCTCTACGAGTCGCACAACTGCATCGTACACACTACGCAGCAAAAGAAGGTGGTCATCCAGGGACTGGACGGCTATATCGTGGTAGAGAAAGACGGCGTGTTGCTCATCTGCAAGATGTCGGAAGAGCAGCGCATCGGTCTGTTCCACTAAGAGATTTTTTACATTCACACATGCCCTATGGGATAGCTCCCCCATAGGGCTTTTCAATTTCCCGGAGCCTCAGAGAAAAGGATGGAAGAGTTTTCACACAAGATTTTGGCTTGGTACGGCACAGGCCGCCGCGAATTGCCGTGGCGCGACATCGCCGACCCCTACCGCATCTGGATTTCGGAAATCATCCTGCAACAGACGCGTGTGGCGCAGGGCTACGACTACTACCTGCGCTTTGTGGAGCGATTCCCCTGTGTGGAAGCGCTGGCAGAGGCTGAGGAAGACGAGGTGCTGCGCCTTTGGCAGGGACTGGGCTACTATAGCCGGGCGCGCAATCTCCACGCCGCCGCTCGCTCCATCGTAGCCGCCGGCCGTTTCCCCAACACCTACGAGGGTGTGCGTGCGCTCAAGGGCGTGGGCGACTATACCGCCGCCGCCATCTGCTCCTTTGCCTACGGTCTGCCCCATGCGGTGGTAGACGGCAATGTTTACCGCGTGCTGGCGCGCCATTTTGGCATCGACACACCCATAGACTCTATGGCCGGCAAGAAGGCTTTTGCCGAACTGGCCCAACTCCTGCTCGACAAGAAGCACCCCGGGCGCTACAACCAGGCCTTGATGGACTTCGGCGCTCTGCAATGCGTGCCCCAATCGCCGCAGTGCGAGGGTTGCCCCTTAATGGGCAGTTGCGTGGCATGGGCCGAAGGCCGCGTGGCACAACTCCCCGTAAAGAGCAAACGCACCGCCGTGAGCGAGCGCCACTTTGTCTATGTCTACGCCCACTCCGACGGAAAAATCTGGCTGCGCCGCCGCCCCTCGGGCGACATCTGGCAAGGCCTCTACGAGCCGCCGATGGCCGAGTTCGACCACCGGCCCCAAGAAGAAGAGCTCTCCGTCCATCCCCTGCTTGCCCCCATTGCCGCCATGGCTCCGCTGCGCCTCCTCAAGCAGGGCGTCAAGCACGTACTTACGCACCGCCGCATCTATGCCGACTTCTACGAAGCCACCCTGCCCGCCGACTGGCAGATGGAGGGCTACATCGCAGTGCCCGAGAGCGAGCGCGACCTCTACGCCGTGCCGCGCCTGGTGGAGCAGCTTTTTGAAGAAGTGGAGATGCACGCCGAACGATAAATGACAAGCGTCGCCACTCCATTAACACATCTGCAAAAGAAAGTTAAAGCCGATTTGCATTCCGACCTCAAATATATTATCTTTGTAATAGCGAAGCGGGAGCCCTGAGAGGCGTCCCGCTTTTTTTGGCTATTTGCGAGCGAGAAAATGGGAGTTTTCTATCCGTTCTTAGTAAAGAGAAAAATTATCCTCGGCCTTTACTAAGAAAATTTTGGTAAAAGCTACGGAGATTTTTCTAACGCAAAAGAAAAATTGTGCGCCGCCCACGTATTTTTTCGCCTTACCTGCCCTTCCCGAATCCTTAAACTTTCTTAAATAATCATAAAAACAGAAGGTATTCCTTTGGGGCTGCTCTTTATATGTAGCCTAAATTAAAACCAAATAGTGTTGCAAAAAAGAAATAGAAAACAACTTAACACATTATCTTGTGTTTTATATTACTAAGCATTTAGATATAGTAATTAAATTCTTAACAACTCGTTTTTCTTATAAAAAAGTATTATCTTAGCACAAAATATTGATGTAAGAATAAGTAATAAGATCGCCACAACTTATGTTAGAAAAAACCAGAGCAGAAAGAAATAGAACATTAACTATTTCAGAAAGCGAAATACCAATTCTAGAGAGAAAGATCTCCTCTCTAAATGATATTAAATCTTTCTTTGTTGATGATTGTATAATTAATGCAGATTTATTTGATTGTATTGATTTTATACCTAACAATTACTTTAGCTTGATAATCATAGATCCACCATATAATCTTGACAAGAATTTTCATGGAAAAAAATTTGCTCGTATGAATTCTAATGCATATGAAGATTATTTGAAAAGCTGGTTTAATAAAGTATGCGATAAGCTAGCCCCCAACGGGTCTCTTTATATGTGTGGTGATTGGAAGTGTACATCTTCAATGCAAAATGTTATAGAGGAACGACTTACTATTATTAACCGTATAACTTGGCAACGCGAAAAAGGAAGAGGAGCAAAAGCTAATTGGAAAAATTCCATGGAAGATATTTGGTTTGCTGTAAATGACAAAAACAACTACTATTTTGATGTTGAAGCGGTTAAGATGAAACGCAAGGTCATAGCACCATATAAAATAGATGGAAAACCCAAGGATTGGGAAGAGACGGAGTCTGGCAATTTTCGCACAACCTTCCCATCTAATTTTTGGGATGATATAAGTGTACCCTTTTGGTCTATGCCTGAGAATACCGACCATCCTACCCAAAAACCAGAAAAATTATATGCTAAATTAATTCTTGCCTCCACTAAACCCGGAGATAAGATATTTGATCCTTTTTTAGGTAGCGGAACAACAGCTGTGGTTGCTCAAAAACTTGGAAGGAGTTATTGTGGGGTCGAAATCAATACAGAATATTGCTATTGGGCCGCAAAAAGACTGATTAATGCCTTAGATAATAATACTATCCAAGGGTATTCTGATGGTGTTTTTTGGGAACGTAACACTTTGGGAGAGCAAAAAAGCAGAACTAAAATTCAACCTAAATTATTTAACGATGAATTCAATTGTTAATACTTTTGTTAGACTCATAGAAGACAATAAGCATATCAACACAAAGGAGGATCTGATAAGCATCGTTTCTAACAACTTCGCTATGGTGAAGGATGGAAGAGCCGTTTATCATACTGATTTCTTTGCTGTTGTTTTTTGCTATAGTAAAAATAATTCTTTCCCAAATGTTGTATTATCTCTATCTAAACTTGAAAAATACGATCATATACCTTGCTTTGTAGTTTTGGTTAAGAAGGACTTTGACAATACCATATATTTGATTAATACAACATTCTTAGAGAAAATAAGCCATAGCTCACAAGATCTTAGAATTGATAATATAAGAGGTAGCTTTCTTGGAAGCAATATCCGTACTTATATAAAGGAAATAAACAAGCATAATAGACCTGAAGATTTTGATGAACTATTCTCATATCATCAAGGTTTTACCTGGCAGGAGAATATTGAAAGATTAGTTGAAAGCACTAATAACATTCAGCCAACAAAGGTTAAAGAAGTATTAAATGAGGAAGAGTTGGATAATCTTTTCAACGCTCCAAATAGAGCTATAAACTTCATCGAATCCGAAGACTATAATGTTCTTCTGCAAGATTTGCGCAAACGATGTAATGAAGTAAAGGATGCAATTTTAGTTGCTGCACATATTGACAATGTGAATATACGAGGTAGGTTAATTGAAGTATTAATAACCTCCAATCAAGAGGAAAGAAATAAACTTTTAAGAAATCTTAGTGATATAGAGCACCTTTTACCAACATACGACACAAAGAACGATTTAGGTGATTATAAAAGAACTTTTGATAACTCAGATTCTTATACTGATATTAAAACTAAGATTTTATACCTTGACTCCAACCCCAAAGCATATAACATAGATAAATTTCTCAAATGCATGGGTAAGGACAAAACGGTATTTATGTTTTTCTTTGTTGGTATAGACAAAACCGGAATAGTAAATACAATACTAGCATCTGTATTTCACAATAAAATACAAAACACAACATTATTACAACATCATTGGGCCGGTAGAGGTACAAGAGGTGTTGCTCAATTTAATGGAAAAACAATTAATGAATTATTAAACGAGGAATCTTTTGTTAATAGAATAAACGAAGACGAGTCTAAGCATTTTTTGAAAACCCTTTTGGATAGATAATATAATTGGTGTCAATGATGACAAAAGTGGCGAATGTAGTAAACCTTATAGTTATCTCATACGCCACTTTAATTTATTCACAATGAATCTTTGAAAGTCATTTAATATCAGAGTTTTACTTTTAAAGTTTTATTTACCTTTACACTTATAGTTTTTTGGTTTAATTACAATCTCCATGTAACCTTCTATGTAAGATTACGCATTTTTTGTAAAAACCAGTACTGAAAATCAATCAGTAAAAAATTAAATAAACTATTCCCCTTTGGGGTAGGTTTGAAGAAGGTTTCCTCAAAAAAATATAGTACGTAGGAAACGACTTAGTTTTTTTTCGTACTTTTGTCAGTTGGATACGCCTTTTGAGAAAAGGCTTTCGTTTAACCTTTCAGTCACTACACACATGGGCAGAAATAAAAAACCGCTTCCTCTATTAGAGAATATCACCATCACCGATGTTGCCGCCGAGGGCAAGGCCTTGGCAAAAGTAGACGGCCTGGCCGTTTTCGTGCCCTACGTTGTTCCGGGCGATGTGGTGGACCTTCAGTTGCGCCGCAAGAAGAACAAATATGCCGAGGCAGAGGCTGTGCGCTTCCACCAATATTCGGAAAAGCGTGCCGTACCTTTCTGCAAGCACTTCGGTGTGTGTGGCGGCTGCAAATGGCAATGCCTGCCCTACGAAGAGCAACTGCGCTACAAGCAGCAGCAGGTGGTGGACAACCTTACACGCATCGGCAAGGTGGCGCTGCCCGAGGTGTCGCCCATCCTGGGAAGTCGCCTACAGCGCGAGTATCGCAACAAGCTGGAATTTGGTTTCTCCAACAAGAAATGGCTCACCAAGGAGCAAGTGGCCTCCGGCGAGGTGTTTGACAACATGAACGCCGTGGGTTTCCACATTCCCGGCGCCTTCGACAAGATATTGGACATCGAGGAATGCCACCTCATGTGCGACCTCAACAACCGCATCCGCAACGGCATCCGCGCCTACGCCTTCGAGCATGGTCTGAGTTTCTTCGACCTGCGCGGTCAGGAGGGATTGCTGCGCAACATCATGCTGCGCACCTCGGCCACGGGCGAAGTGATGCTCCTGGTGCAGTTCTGCTTTAGCGAAGCAGAGCACGAGCAGCAAGCCATGGCGCTGCTGGCACACCTACACAAGCAGTTCCCCGAAATCACCTCGCTGCTCTACGTGAACAACACCAAGGCCAACGACACCATTGGCGACCTCGACGTCAAGACCTACGCCGGCGCCGACTTTATCTACGAAGAAATGGAGGGGCTGCGCTTCAAGGTGGGTCCTAAGAGTTTCTACCAGACCAACACGGAGCAGGCCTACGAACTCTATAAAGTGGCACGCGAGTTTGCCGGCCTCAGCGGCAACGAACTTGTCTACGACCTCTACACCGGTACGGGCACCATCGCCAACTTCGTGGCACGCAAGGCACACAAGGTCATCGGCATAGAATATGTGCCCGAGGCCATAGAAGACGCCAAGGTGAACGCCGGGCTCAACGGGCTGGACAACACCCTCTTCTTTGCGGGCGACATGAAGGACATCCTCAACCGCGAATTCATCGAGACCTACGGCCGCCCCGACGTGATCATCACAGACCCCCCACGTGCCGGTATGCACAACGATGTCATCGACACCATCCTCTTCGCCGCTCCGCAGCGCATTGTCTACGTGAGTTGCAACCCTGCTACGCAAGCACGCGACCTTAGCTTGCTCGACGCTGCCTACCGCGTAGATGCCGTGCAGCCTGTTGACATGTTCCCACAAACTCACCACGTAGAAAACGTAGTGCTCCTCACCCGCCGAGATGCTTAACGTACGCCAACACAACCCCCTGCTGCGCAACCGCTTGCTGGCCTACATCACGGCACACGATGCTGCGGGACTGGCCGACTGCCTTGCCTCACTCTCGAACACAGAGTTTCGCACGGCGGGGTTCCTCTTGGGCGAAGAGCTCTTGCCCCTCTTGGGCAATGAGGAAGAACAGGAAGCCACAGCGTTTTGGGACTTCTTCCTGACCATCGTGCCGCGCCATCCCAAAGCCTATCTCGGCACCTTCCTCAAGGCTGCCGCAAGTCTATACAAAGCCGAAAAACTTTCTCTCAACGACGGTCGCCTTGACAGCTACGCCAAAGAACAGGCATCGCCCATCGACTGCAAAAAAGCACTGGAGGCCTTGCTGCCGGAAATCAAGACGCCGCAAGACGGTATGCGCCTGCTGCAACTTTTCTGCGAAGAGGAAGCCGAGGCTCAGGTGCAGGCTTTGCTCAAGACCTCCACACCCGTGGGCTACTATCTGCTATTCCGCACACTGAAGACCTGCGAGGAAGACCGCCAACTGCTCCACCATTGCTGCATTGCACTATTAAAAAAAGGAGACAGCCGCTCCTTCAACCTTGCTTGCATCCTCTACGAATATTTTGGCCTCGACAAACTGCCAGCCACTTTCTCCCTACAGATAAGGCCCTACCAGCTCGGCCGACTTGACGACTCGTATGAGAGTTTCTTGAAAATCTTACACTGACCCACGGAGGGGAAAAAGTATAAAAAAATAGCGCACATAGACCATGTGCGCTATTTTTTGTGACCCCGCTGGGATTCAAACCCAGGACCTTCAGAACCGGAATCTGACGCTCTATTCAGCTAAGCTACGGAGCCTTTTTGCGGTTGCAAAGATACAGAGAAAATTGGAGACCCCAAAATTTCCCCACCGGCTTTATAGGCTGCACAAAAAAGCGGACAGCTAAGAGTCATACTCTGCTGCCCGCTTATAATATTTATAGGTGTAAGTCTATTAGAGCTTCTTGAGAGCCTCGATGGCCTTGTCTTTAGCCTTGGCCTTCTCTGCCTCTACTTTTTGATTAGCGTCTTCAACGGCTTGGTTCAACTTTTCTTGAGCAACTTGCTTTTGCTCCTCTACCTTATCGGCAGCGGCTTGCTTTACGCCTTCCACCACTTCTTCGCCCTTGGCTTTGGCTTCGTCAGCCACGTGCTCGGCATCGGCTTTCACAGCTTCGCCGGCAGCCTCAGCAGCATTTTCTACTGACTCAGGGAGATTGGCTACGGCATTCACAATGGTGCCCAAGTTGGTGTTGAGACCAAAGCCCTCCAACTTCTCTTTGTTCTCTTCTACAAAGGCTTTCACCTTGGAAGCATAGGCTTGTACAGCGGCTTCATTACCGGCAGCCTGCAACTCCTCAATGACTTTTGCAGCCTCAGCGGTGAGTTCTGCCACTGCAGCGCTATCGGCATTTTCCAACTTTTCAGCCAACGCCTCAGTGAGTTCTACAGCAGCATTTTCTTCAGCTGTTACATCTACAGGTTGAGCTTCTTTTTGTGCACCTCCACAAGAGGCAAGAGCGATGGCTGCTACAGCCATGGTGCTCATTACAAATTTTTTCATAGTCTTTATTGTTAAAATATTGAACATGGCAAATGTAGGGATTTTTTTGATTACCTAATGCCCGACCCAAGTTTTTTAACACTCCATCAAGGCGGTAATCATTTTTCTAATGCTCCGCAACCCCTACTTCAAACGGCGATAGCTGCGCCAGCCGTAGAGGGTGACGAAGAAGAAGCACAGGAGCGGCAAGGCAAAAGACACATTCACTGCCGGATGGCCCATGATTTCTTGCATATCTATAATAGAGCCCTGGATAGGAGGCATCAAAGCTCCACCCACAATGGCCATCACCAAGAAAGCGGCGCCGAGGGAGGTGTCGCGGCTATCGACATTCTCCAAAGCAATGCCATAGATGGTGGGAAACATCAGCGACATGAAAGCCGAGATGCCTACGAGGCAGTAAAGGCCATAGATGCCTTCTATCAAGATAGTACCTGTGGCACAAGTCATTGCGCCCACGCCAAAAGCGACGAGCAGCAAGCGCGAGTTGACATACTTCATCAGGAACGTACTAATGAAGCGGCTGCAAAGGAACATGGCCATGGCGAAGATATTGTAGTTTTGCGCAGTGGCTTTATCAATACCCAAATGGTCTGCGTAGTGGATAATGAAAGTCCACACCATAATCTGCGCAGCTACATAAAACATTTGTGCCACCACACCTTCGCAGTACACCTTGTTCGCCCACAAGCGGCGCAAGGTAAATGTTGCACTATCCTGCTTCTCACCGGCAGAGGTCTGCGGCATTTTTTTCAAGGCGATGAGAACGAACATCAAGAGCACCACCAGGCCAATGGCTACATAGGGGTCGCGAATGACAGCAAGGTCGTGCAAGCGGATGTCGGCCTTCTCGGCCTCGCTCAATGTATGAAAGAAAGTTTCGCCGGCTGCGTTGCGGCGGTCGGACCACAAGGCGGGCAACACAATAAGAGAAGCCACTGCCATTCCGCTCAAAGACCCCATAGGATTAAAAGCTTGTGCAAGGTTCAAGCGGCGGGTGGAAGTTTCCTTAGCACCGAGGGAGAGGATAAAAGGATTGGCTGTAGTTTCCAGGAAGGCCAAGCCAAAAGTCAAGATGTAGAGCGAAGCGCAGAAGAAGGGGAAGCTCTGCACTTCGGCTGCGGGGATAAACAGGAATGCACCCACAGCATACAGGCCCAGACCTATCAGAATGCCGGTCTTGTAGCTGTACTTACGGATAAAGAGGGCTGCCGGGATAGCCATCGTAAAATACCCCATATAGAATGCAAACTGCACCCAGGAAGCCTCGAAGGTGGACAACTCCATTACTGTCTGAAAGGCAGCCACCATGGGGTTGGTGATGTCATTGGCAAAGCCCCAGAGCGCAAAGAGCGAGGTAATGAGAATAAAGGTTACGAGGTATTTTTTCTCTACTAATTTTTCTTTCATAGCAATCTATTCGTATAGGTAAAACATGCGCTCCATCAGTTGCCACTTCTCGGCCGACGACATACCGGCTTTGACCAACTGAAACTCTGCCATATAATCTTCCCATTCTGCCTGACGAGGCAAGGTAGAGAGGCGTTGCATGGCCGACTCCCACTCGAAGTCGAGCGGCGTTTCTACAATCATAAACAAGCGTGTGCCGAGGATGTAGATTTCCATTTCGAGGATGCCAACCTCGCGGATGCCTTTCAATATTTCCTTCCAGGCATGCTCGCGGCTATGGCGCTTTCTGTACTCGGCTATCAGTTCCGGGTTGTCGCGAAGGTCGAGCGTCTGACAATAGCGCTTTACCGGCTGAGAATAAGGGCGGACGGCGTAACCGTTCTGTGGATTTTCCATAATATATTATTGTACTTTTAGATTAAACATATCATTAACGAGGGGAGCGATGGCTTATTCCTTGTCCAAAGTTTTCCAGGTGAGTCCTTTGAGGTTTTGCTGCTCACGCAACACAAACGAGCAGAGCCAAGCCACCAAGACGGACACTGCCATACCGATGAAGCCGTAGAGCAAGAAACTGGTTTCGGTAAGATTCTTTGTGAGGAACACAGCAGCCACACCGCAGCAGAAACCAATCAGCGCAGAACGGCCACCGATGCGGGGGAAGAAAATACCCATTAAGAACAAGCCGCCGAGACCGCTGGAGAGCAAGCCGAGAATCTCCTGGAAAAAGTCAAGCAGAGAAAGAATCTCCCAGGTGGCCATCAGCAGCGCAATACCCATACCTATCAATCCAGAGATGATACAAGCATAGCGCGCCACATTGACCATTCGTTTGTCAGAAGCTGCGGGCACAAAGCGCTTGTAGAAGTCTACGCTGAAAGCAGTAGCGACGGAATTGATGTTAGAAGAAATGGTACTCATCGTAGCAGCAAAGATGGCCGCAATGAGCAATCCTGCCACGCCGGCGGGCAATTGGCTCATCATAAAGAAGGGGAAGATGATGTCTGCCTTAGCCATGGTATAGTCGAGCTCTGCCGGGTGCGTTTTGAAGAAGGTATAAAGCCCGGCACCAATAGCAAAGAAGGCTACAGAAATAAATACGCTCATCACACCGTTCATCATGATACTGCGGCGGGCGCTGCCTTCGTCCTTCGTAGTAAGATAGCGCTGAATGACTGTTTGGTCGGACGTGTAGGAAATAAGATTGTTGGCCATACCTCCCAGGATGATTACCCAGAAAGTAGCAGAGCGATAGTCCAAACTCCAGTCGAACATGCGGAATTTACCATCGGTCACGGCAATATCTATGAAGCCTCCGAAACCGCCTTCTGTACCACAGGCCAAATAGACTACCGCCAAGAGCGCGCCGCCTACGAGGATGAAACCCTGCACCACATCGCCCCACACCACAGCTTCCACGCCGCCCATGGTGCAATACACGATGGTGATGGCTCCCATGAGCAAGATGCAAGTGTAGATGTCGATGCCCGTAACAGCAGTCAGCGCCAAAGAGGGAAGGTAGAGCACGAGCGCCATACGCGCTACCATAAATATAATAAAGAGGGCGCTGGCCATCAAACGGGTGGCAGCGTTGAAGCGGCGTTCCAAATATTCATAAGCACTTGTTACATTCAAGCGACGGAAGAAAGGCAGGTAATATTTTATCACGGGGAACGACACCAATAGGATAGTCACCAACATGGGATAGTAGGTCCAGTCGGTAGCAAAGGCTTTTGCGGGATAGGCCATATAGGTGATGGCAGAAAGCATCGTTGCGTAAATACTGATACCCGCAGCCCACCAAGGTATGCGACCGCCCCCTTTGAAGAAGTCGTCGGCGCCACTTTCCTTGCGCATAAAATAAAAGCCCAAGAGCAGCATCGCCAGCAAATAGACTATCAGCACAGTCCAGTTGAGCCAGCCGAAGACAGGGCGCATACTCATCGTCACAGCTGTTACATCGGCCGAACGAACGCCGGGTTTGGTTTCGCCATCCACCACATACCACTCTCCGCCGTAAGGTATCATCGCAGCACCGGCACGCGCCATTAAAGGCGAGCGGCTTTCTACGACCCACGTATCAGTGATGGTATGATAGATGAGTAGTTCTTGATTAAAGTCATACCACTCTGCAGGATGGAACATATAGGTGGCAGCTTCGCGCTCAAGATTTTTTACCAAGAGGGAGTCTCCGTCTTGCTTTGCTTGCAGCAGATAGGCATTGCGATTGAGAGCTGCACCAAAAATATCAGCATTTACACCTCCAGAGATAACCACGTGAGCACAGCCGGAAGCCACGCCGGCTGCTCCGATAACTGCCTGCCTTTTTCCGTAAGGCATAATGTCGGACGTCTGACTCCACTTGTTTGTCTGCTGGTCAAATCGGAGACCGCTATGATGCACTACACCTTCCACCACGCCTTGGGGTAAAGAATAACCGCCTATCAAATAGAAACAAGGACCTAAATGGGCATTCTGCACCACACCCACGGGTTGTATTCTGGCTGCGCCGGGAATATCCGGCAAGCGTTCCCAATTTTCACCCCCCGGATATTGCAAGCGGAAGGCTGCATAGGAAGGTTCGGCATTACTTTGTCCACCGGCCACATAGATATAACCTCCGCCATAAGCTCCTCCCATATTGTCAAGAGCTACGGGAAGAGAGGGCAAGGCTTTTTGTTGCAACTGACCATTGGTGTATTGCAAGAGGGTCACTGTGGCATAACTCTTTGCACCATCTGTTCCTCCGATACAAGCCACGCCGTCGGGGAGCGTAACGCCTACGCCATAGGCCAAGGGCATTGTGAGGGTGCCCACCTCCTGCCATTGACTTTCCGAGTTCTCGGGGTGAGCCAAGAGATAGATACCTTTGTAGAATTTCTTAGTGCCGCCTTCGGCTGCCGGCACATCCGGAAAATTGCAACCACCGGCCACGAGCAAGGCATTGCCTACGCTTCCGGCAAAGGGGGCTGACACTCCCTGCCCGCCTCCTACGGCAAGCGGGGCCACCGTGCGATAGACGACCTCGTTATATCGGTTATCATAGGTCTTCAGAGAGTCGGCTGCCGACCTACTTTCTTCGGCTTTCACCTGCACCTGAGATAAACCTAATAATAGACAGATGAGACTGATGGGCCTCATTATTTTCTCTAATATGTACATGGTATTTACTTGTTGCAGCGTTCAAAGAAATTGATAGCTTCGAGCTCCTTTCTACATGCCTCTTCTT
>CALCHR010000248.1 GCA_937901185.1 uncultured Bacteroidales bacterium | reverse complement strand
TTTCCTAGTAGTTACCGAAATTTTCCTAGTAGTTACCGAAGAAATGCCCAAAAATGGCCCTTGATTTTCAAGCAATTACAGAGGCCTGAAATAGCACAAAAAAGGTCGGCGAAGGAAAAAGCCGACCCACTCAGAGAACACAGGACTCTCTGTTTTCAAATTCTGCATAAAAAAACAAGTGCTGCCACTAAAGCTCCACCACAAAACTCTGCATCGTACGCAGGTCGATGGTCCACAAACGACCGGCTAAAGTTTCGCCATAGCCACACACCCACTTCAACACCTCGTGGGCTTGCACGCTACCCACCACACCGGCCGTCATTCCCACCACTCCAAGCGCCGCTTCCTGCTGCACGAGCTGCGACTCTTGCGGATAGAGATGCCGATAAGTGGCTGCGCCCGGACAGCCGCTGAAGAGGGCCACCTGTCCGGTATAGCCTTCAATGGCTCCATAGACATAAGGTTTTCCGGCAGCTTGGGCCGCATCGGAGAGAAGATAGCGCGTGGCATAGTTATCGCTGGCATCGACCACGATGTCGCAGTCGGCCACAAAAGCCGCTGCCGTCTCCGGCATGATGCGCTGCACATGCGGCTCAAGGCTTATCTCGCTGTTCAGGCGCTGCAAGCGTTGGGCCGCACAAAGGGCTTTGGGACTGCCTATCTGACTTTCTTCGTAAAGCACTTGGCGTCCGAGATTGCTTTTGCTCACCTCGTCGTCGTCCACCAACACCAAGCGCCCCACTCCGGCGGCGGCAAGATACTGAGCCACCGGTGCGCCCAATCCTCCAAGGCCTACAAGGAGCACAGTAGTGGCTGCCAGTTTCTGCTGGCCTTCAAGCCCTATCTCGGGGAGGATGATTTGACGATTGTAGCGAGTGGAATCCATTTTTCTAAGAAGTACAGATTATCTGTGAGCCACTTGGCCATAAAAAGCCTCGTCCCAGTCTTTCCAAACAGCCTTACGCTCCACTTGCGCAAGAGCTGCCTCCACTTCGCGAGCTGTGCGTTCATCGCTGACGCTGAACTGTTCCAAGGCGAAGCGTTCCGGATGCGCATAGCCGCCCGGTTCTGTTTTGCTCTCGGCGCTCATGGTGGTCACGCCAAGCGTGGCCATGTGGTTTCGGAAGTGAGGAGTTTCGCGGGTGGAATAGGAAATATCTACGTCGCGGTCAAAGATGCGCATGGCAAAGGTGAGCTGCGCCATTTCTTTGTCGCTGACAACCACATTGGGCTGGAAGCCACCATTCTCCGAGGGACGCATACGGGGGAAGTTTACGCTATAGCGCGTGCGCCAATAATGCTTTTGCAAATAGCGCAAGTGGTAAGCCAACATAGTGGCATCAGTGCGCCAATCGGCTTCCAAACCAAGCAAAATGCCCATCCCGACAGAATGGAGACGAGCCTCGCCCATGCGGTCAAAGCCATTGACGCGCCAGTCAAACTTCGATTTCATGCCGCGAGGGTGGTAGATGTTATAGCGAGCCTTGTTATAGGTCTCTTGAAAGCAGACCACGCCATTCAGCCCATAGTCTTTCAAACGGACATAATCTTCTGTGGAAAGAGGCATCACCTCTATTTTTACATTGCTAAAATAGGGCTTTGCCAAGTCGAGAGCACGGGCTATATAATCAACACCGGCCAGCGCGGGATGCTCTCCTGTAACAATCAGCAGATTGTCAAAAGGCGCCAAGCGCTTGATAGCTTCATACTCGGCAACGATATCTTCCTCGCCAAGCACTGTGCGCGGCATGGGATTGCTGATATGGAAGCCGCAGTAGACGCAGGAGTTGGTACAAGCGTTACTGAGATACAAGGGGATAAACATAGAGATGACACGCCCAAAGCGCGCTTCTGTATAACGACGACTCAAGCGAGCCATTGTCTCAAGATAGGGTGCAGCAGCAGGCGATATGAGAGCCATAAAGTCGTCTACGTCGAGCTGTGTCTTACCCAAAGCTCGCTCCACATCTGCCGCTGTCTTGGCAGCAATGCGCTCAGTCGTGGCATCCCAAGATATATTTTCTAAGGTATCTGAAAACATTTTTTCCTCATTCAAGAAATAAAAAACTACAAAGCCGGGGGCGTATCAGATATCCAAAAACGCGGTGAGCGGCGAACTGGCTTCTGCCTCAAAGTTCTCTCGGCGACGACCCAAGCCTGCCAAATGTGCCATACGACCGGCTTCTACTCCCTGCTTAAAGGCTACTGCCATTTGCACAGGATTGGCAGCTACGGCAATGGCTGTATTGACCAAACAAGCAGCAGCTCCCATCTCCATAGCCTCTGCGGCATGGCTCGGTGCACCAATTCCGGCATCGACAACAACGGGCACGGAGGCCTGCTCAATAATGATTTGCAAAAAGTCGCGGGTGCGCAATCCGCAGTTGCTACCAATGGGAGCGCCCAGAGGCATCACGGCTGCTGCGCCGGCTTCTTCGAGGCGCTTGCAAAGTGTGGGATCTGCCGGGCAATAAGGCAGCACGATGAAACCAAGCTTAACCAATTCTTCTGTAGCCTTGAGCGTTTCTACCGGGTCGGGCAAGAGATAGCGCGGGTCGGGATGTATCTCCAACTTGAGCCAGTTTGTTCCGAAGGCCTCACGGGCCAGTTGTGCAGCAAAGACTGCTTCCTCGGCAGTACGCACACCGGAGGTATTGGGAAGTAATTGGATATTGGGATGAAGAGCGTGTGTCAAGAGATCGTCGGTCTCCGTCTCGTCAAGCTCTACGCGTTTCATGGCAAGCGTCACCATTTCTGTGCCGGAAGCTTCTATGGCCTTTGCCATCACTGCGTGGTCTGCGAACTTACCGGTTCCGAGAAAGAGGCGCGAAGAAAATTGGCGGCCGCCTATTGTTAGTTTATCCATATCGTAGTTCTTTTTAGAATAGGGATTGTACAGATTTTCTTAAGTAAAAGATATTTTCTCCTTGGAGTATCATCCGCCACAGACGGCTTTGACTACTACTATCTGCAAGCCTTCGGCCAACTCTGTAGAAGCCCATTGCGAAGCGGGGACAATACGTCCTCCGATGGCTACAGCTATGCCGTGGCTGGGGAGCTCCAATTCGGCCAATAGGTCAGTCAGCAGGAGCGAGGAGGTGTGTATCTCTTTGTTGTTTACAAATACGAGCATCGTTTCTTTATTTATATAGCACCGGCAGGAAGGACATCAAAGCGCGCCGGTAAAAGCTATGCAAATATACAACAAAGTCAGCAACCCGAGGGGCTCGCGGCCGAGAAAAAGGCTGTTCTTCAGAAAAACAAAAGGCTTGGGATGATAGTTCCAAGCCTTTACTTATTTTCTTCTCTCATGCTCCTCGCAACAATTCCGCACACTGCCACGCGCTCGCTTCACATAGTTTTTCACGAAGGGGTTGTGGTGGAACGTTGAGGGGGCGCGATGGAGTATCCGGGAAATCTGTTCTGTCATCACGGGCGAAGGATATTGACTGCAGATAATCATAAAGATACCGGTGCCAAGCACATTTTCATAGTTGTCAATAATAAAATTCGTCTCCAGGTCTTCCAGCTCCTTTGAGTATTTCTTTTCTTTCTTGGCATAGTAGGCCTTTACTTCCTCCACGCCCTTACCTTTCCGCAGCATGGCCATGCAGTCGCGCTCCAGTTCCCAGAATTCGTGTTCGAGCCTATTCTTTTTCTTGAAGAAGCTATATAGTCGCTCGTTGAGTTGCCCGCCCTTCACGTGCTTAAAGGCCTTGCTGATTTGCACATCCATACGGCCATTTTCCAAGACGATGGGCATCACTTGCTGATTGCCCAAATACAAATGGGCCATCATAATAGAATCCACGTCACCAGACAAAGAAAACTGGCCGTGGATTATTTCACAAGAATCGATACAGCAATGCTGCACGCCGTCTGAGGTAAAATTCAAATAAAGCATTCCGTTCCCTTCTCCTTCCATAAAGGAGTCGCCTGCTATCTCATAATGCTGCGCACACGAGCCGAGCAAGAGCAAACTCAAAAGCCAAGGAAAAAGGATTCGCATATCTGTCTGTTTCTATTTTCAGAGGACAAATATACAACCTTTCAGGACAAAATTGGCATTTATAAAAAATAGTTGGGTAAGAAATAAAATCTTTTATGATTTGAGGGGGTAAATGTAAAAAAATCCAATCCGATTTTTACATTTCAAAAGACTTTTTCACTCTTTACAGAGCCGTGTCCGAGGTTACTTGTTTTTGGATTCGGCTTTAGCGAGCGCCACCGGGAGGCGGAATGCGGTGTACACTTCCAATACTGCGGCGATGGTCAGCAGCAACAGCCATTCATCTCCCTGCAACCAGGCAGGTTGCAAATGTCCCATCAGAAACAGCACGCCGGAGGCGAAGAGCAGCAAGGCTCCCAGTATTTGCTGACGACGCAGGCGGCGCACCACGAAGTCGTTGCCTTCATAGCCGGCCAACAATTGCATAGAGGAGAACATCAGCGTACCGATGCAGAACACATAGGGCGCAACAGAAGAGGGGCGCAGGAAAAGGGGCATCACGGCTCCGACGAGCAAGAGCACACCGCCAAGGCAATATATCAGGTTCTGTATTTTAGAGAGGGGTTTCATATCTTTTTTTGTAAAGGGGAGATCGCCTTGAGCTTATTCCAGGACATAGACATCTTCGTTTTCTGTCTTCATAAACAGATGCACGCGCGCCACCTTCTCTACGGCCTCGGGATTGGTTTCCAGTTCTTGCAGCTCGCGGGTGTCGCGTTGGTATTTTTCTTCGTAGAAGGCTATTTCTTCGCGCAGGGCGTTGTTCTGCCGAGAGAGGCGATAGCGCTGCAAGAGGCTATTGGGGTCGAGGAAGCCGATGATAGCCACGAACAACACTGTGGCCCAGAAATATTTATTCCGCCAGATTCCCAGTTTCAACTTTATCTTATTCTCGCCCATAGCGCTATCAGAATTTTCTTATCTCTGCAAAGATACTACTTTATATTCTAACGCACACAGCATTGGGGCGGAAATAAGCAGACCGACCGGTTGTTTTTCTGCACCGGAGGAGAAAAACGGGGCAACAGAAGCGTCTGCTTGGGCCATTTTCTTAAAAAAATAACAGAGTTGCCCCTTGCATAAGGATTTTAATAGTATTTTTGTAGGACTGAACAGAAAAATATCAGCCTTATGGAAACCTCTGCACACATTCTCCAACAGATAGAGCGCGCCTTAAAGAAAACCGCCACCAAATTTAACACCCTAAGCGAAAGCCTGCCCTTGACAGACGTGTATCTGCAAGTAAAGCAGGAGAGCGGCGAGTTGCTCACCTTCGACGACGACCAGGAACTGACGCGCTGCGTGGTGGAAGAATGGATTGGCAACACTGAAGAGAACTTCTACCAGGAGGTGGAAACCATGTTGCGCAACTGCATCCTCAGCATGAAAGAAGAGATGGAGAACCTGCGCATCTTGAAGCCCTACTCCTTCGTGCTCATAGGAGAGAACAAGGAAACCTTGGCCGAGTTGCACTTGGTGGACGACGATACCATTGTGCTCTCCGAGGAGTTGATGGCCGGATTGACCGACGACCTCGACCGTTTCTGGGAAGAACTATCAAAGAAAGTGTAGCCCCACTTTCTTCTACCTCAACATAGCAAACACTAACGGAAGCCTGTAGAAAATCTACGGGCTTCTTTCTTTTCCCCGACCTACCAGAAAAACATCTTTTTCATCCCCCAAAAAGAAGGGCTGTTGAAGAAGAAATTCTTAGTAGTTACTTTCGCGTTCTTAGTAGTTACCAAATTTTTCCTAGTAGTTACCGAAATTCACCTAGCTTTTACCTAAGAAAAGCCCAAAAATGGCCCTTGATTTTCAAGCGATTAGAAAAACAAAAAAATATCCTCTTAAAAAACACGAAGCGCTATTCGGGGCACGCACCATCTAGACCACCCCGCCGGTATCATCTCCAAAGATAAACACACGGCTATCGGGAATCACAGAGAAAGCCTTCGGGATGCATCCAACCTCGCCCGGGTCCGCCCCATATATATATAATAATGTGTAGGCCATGCGACATTGAAACCGAAAAAAGCTATGGTTAGAGACAGAGAGAAAGGTACAGCCGAACGCTCTTAAGGAGTTTTTTAACAATTGAAGGCTGTGCCATTTTGGGAAGAAGTATTAACTTTGTACCTTTGCAGAAAGACTATGGATAAGATAAAAGAAACAGCCGCTACGGCCCTGCGCGCTGCTATTTGCGGCGGAGCAGCCATCATGGAGGTTTACAACAACCCGGGAACAGACTGGGAGGTGGAACGCAAGGCGGACAACTCGCCACTCACCCTGGCCGACCGCAAAGCACATGCCGCTATCTGCCAACTGCTGAGCAAAACGCCCTACCCCGTGCTGAGCGAGGAAGGAAGCCATGCCGACTATTCGGAGAGAAAGGACTGGCAAAGGCTGTGGATAGTTGACCCGCTGGATGGCACCAAAGAATTTCTCAAGCGCAACGGAGAGTTCACGGTCAACATAGCTCTCGTAGAAAACGGTGCGCCTGTGATGGGTGTCATCTACGTTCCGGTACAACAGAAGCTCTACTACGGACTCGTGGGCGAAGGCGCTTTCTTGTTTGAGCATATCAATCCGGACTGCGCACTTGAATTTACAGCAGAGGAGCATACTGCCATTTCTCTCCCTCAACCCAAAGAGCCCGGCAGAGATTATGTCGTAGTAGCATCACGCTCACACCTATCGGCAGAAACTGAAGCGTTCATTGATGCCCTACGCACAGAGCATGGAGATATCAGCATGTGCAGCGCCGGAAGCTCTCTGAAAATCTGCCTGGTGGCTGAAGGTAAAGCAGATATTTACCCCCGCCTCGCTCCCACCATGGAATGGGACACAGCTGCCGGCCACGCCATTGTAAAAGCTGCGGGCGGAGAAATATATCATGCAGAAAGCGGATTGCCGCTGACCTACAACAAAGAGAACCTGCTCAACGCCCACTTCATCGTGCGACCACAAAGCGAGTTAAACAAATAGAAAGTCACACTCTACTCTTCTATCAATAAAGAAAGCATGTCAGCATCTGCTATATTTGTAACCATCGTCGTACTACTGCTTTTGGTAGCCCTCACCAAAGAGGTGATGCGCCCGGGCCTCATCCTGTTGTCCGGAGCTATTCTCTTTATGGTTGCAGGAATCATCTCACCCAAAGAAATGATTGAAGGTTTCTCCAACAAGGGTATGATTACCGTCGGGCTGCTGTTTCTCATCAGCGAAGGTGTGCGCCGCTCCGGATTGTTAGAGCAGTTACTCTACAAACTTCTTCCCCAAGCAAAAACTTCAGTCCGAAATGTGCAACTGCGCATGATGCCGGCCATTGCTTTCATCTCGGCCTTCCTAAACAACACACCGGTGGTGGTCATCTTCGCCCCCATGCTAAAACGCTGGGCCGAGAAGATGAAAATGCCGGCCACTAAATTTCTCATCCCCCTTTCCTTCGCCACCATCGTAGGCGGCATGTGTACGCTGATTGGTACTTCCACCAACCTGGTAGTCCACGGAATGGCGCTTAACGAGGCCATCACCAACCCGGGTAGCGGTGTGAGAGGATTAGACATGTTCGAATTGGGAAAAATAGGTTTACCCATTGCCGTGGTCATTATTCTCTATATCACAGCTTTTTCAAAATATCTCCTACCCGACCGCCGCGAGCAAGCGGGAGAAGCTATCTCCGAAGAAGCCGATAGCAAAAATTTCCGCGTCGAGGTGGTGCTCGGAGCACGCTTTCCGGCCATTGGCCGCCACGTACGCAACTACGACTTCAAACAGAAATACGGAGCCACACTATTGGAGATACGCCGTAGCGGAAACACCTTGCTGATGCACGACATGCGTAAGGAAAAATTCTACGAGGGCGACACACTCGTTCTTTTGGCCGACGAAGCCTTTATGCAAAACTGGGGCGACTCTTCTTTCTTCTTGATGGTCAACGACATGAGAGAGAAAGAGCCCGAGATGGGAAAGAAGAAACGCTGGTTTACTATCTTCCTTCTTTTCTTTATGGTGATAGGCGCAAGCATTGGCGAGCTGCCCAGCATGGCCAACATCATACCCGGAATGAAGTTTGATATGTTCTTCTTCGTATGCATAGTGGTTGGCATTATGGCATGGACAAATATTTTCCCTGCCAGAAAATACACCAAATTTATCTCGTGGGATATACTTGTAACCATCGCCACCGCATTTGCCATCAGCAAAGCCATGCAAAACTCAGGCATGGCAGATACCATTGGCGCTTGGGCCGTAGAAGCAAGCAAAGGCCACAGCCCATACGTGTTGCTAGGCATTGTCTTTCTCATCTGCAACGTATTCACAGAGCTAATGACCAACAATGCAGCTGCAGCTTTGGCTTTCCCTATATCAATATCCATGGCAGAACACCTTGGCGTAAGCCCTATGCCCTTCATTGTGGTTATCTGTATAGCTGCGTCAGCCAGTTTCTGCACCCCGATTGGATACCAAACCAACTTGATTGTACAAGGTGTGGGTGGCTACAAATTCTCTGACTTTGTAAAAATCGGACTCCCACTCAACCTAATAGTAGGAATTATGAGCGTTCTACTCATTCCTTTATTTTGGCCTTTCTAAGATTACACATTTAATATATATATGTCTGAAACAAACATCTATCCTATATTCGACCGCATGCTAAGCCGCCAAGACAAAGAGACTTTGTTGGAGCAGCGTGGTGTAATGCTTTGGTTCACCGGCCTCAGCGGTTCGGGAAAAAGCACAGTGGCAATAGCCCTTGAGCGCGAGCTTCACAAGCGCGGAAAGCTGTGTCGCATTCTCGACGGCGACAATATCCGAACCGGTATCAACGCTGGACTGACCTTCTCTCCCGAGGACAGGAAAGAGAACATTCGCCGTATCGCCGAAGTAGGTAAACTCTTCGTAGATACAGGCATCATCACCATCGCGGCATTTGTCAGCCCGACCAATGAAGTACGCGACTTGGCCCGCAGCATTATCGGCGAAGAAGATTTCAAAGAAATTTTTATCTCCACTCCCATTGAAGAGTGCGAGCGCAGAGATGTAAAAGGACTTTATGCCCGTGCCAGACGCGGCGAGGTAAAGGAATTCACCGGAATTTCAGCCCCCTTTGAGGCGCCAGTAAATCCCGCATTGAGCCTTGACACGTCTGTGTTAAGCTTAGAGGAGAGTGTAGAAAAAATACTCCAACTTCTTTTTGGAAAATAAAGTTCTCCCCCACTGAAAACAATATACAAAGATATGACAGAAAACTACAACCTTAGCCACCTCAAGGAACTCGAAGCAGAGTCCATCTACATCATAAGAGAAGTGGCTGCCGAATTTGAAAACCCCGTTATGCTCTATAGCATCGGTAAAGACTCAAGCGTCATGGTGCGCCTCGCAGAAAAAGCATTCGCCCCCGGCAAAGTGCCTTTCCCATTGATGCACATCGACTCTAAGTGGAAGTTTAAGGAGATGATTGAGTTCCGCGACAACTACGCCAAGCAGTTTGGTTGGAATTTGATTGTAGAGAGCAACACCGAAGCCTTTGAGAGCGGCGTAGGTCCTTTCAGCCACGGGTCTAAAGTGCACACCGACCTGATGAAGACCAAAGCGCTCCTCGATGCCCTCGACAAGCACAAGTTCGATGCTGCCTTTGGCGGCGCACGTCGCGACGAAGAAAAGAGCCGTGCCAAGGAGCGCATCTTCTCCTTCCGCGACCAATTCCACCAATGGGATCCGAAAAACCAACGCCCCGAATTATGGGATATATACAATGCCCGAGTACGCAAAGGCGAGAGCATCCGCGTCTTCCCTTTGTCAAATTGGACAGAGCTTGACATCTGGCAATACATTCGCCTTGAGAACATCCCCATCGTTCCTCTCTATTATGCCAAGGAGCGCCCGGTGATTAACCTAGATGGACAGTTAATTATGCCAGACGACGAGCGACTCCCCGAAGAGTTGAAGGACCGCATAGAGATGAAGAACATCCGCTTCCGCACTCTGGGCTGCTGGCCACTGACCGGCGCCATCGAAAGCGAAGCCGACACCATCGAAAAGATAGTGGAGGAGATGATGACTACTACGAAGAGCGAGCGCACCACTCGCGTCATCGACTTCGACCAAGAGGCTTCGATGGAACAAAAGAAGCGCGAGGGATATTTCTAAGTTTATTAAGACACACAGATAAAGTTTATAGAAATTATGACAGATAATATATTGTCCATAGAAGAATACTTAGACCAAGACGAGAAGAAGGACTTACTCCGTTTCTTGACCGCCGGAAGTGTAGACGATGGAAAATCTACCCTCATTGGCCGCTTGCTCTTCGACTCTAAAAAACTCTACGAAGACCAACTCTCTGCCTTGGAGCGCGACTCTAAGCGTGTAGGAAATGCCGGCGCCGGACAAATTGATTACGCCCTCTTGCTCGACGGACTAAAGGCTGAGCGCGAACAAGGTATCACCATCGATGTGGCCTACCGCTACTTCTCTACCAACAAGCGTAAGTTTATCATCGCCGACACTCCGGGCCACGAGCAATATACCCGCAACATGATTACCGGCGGCTCAACGGCCAACTTGGCTATTATCCTGGTGGATGCCCGCACCGGTGTCATCACACAGACCCGCCGCCACACGTTCCTTTGCTCCTTGCTCGGCATCAAACACGTGGTGCTCGCCGTAAACAAGATGGACCTCGTAGATTTCTCTCAAGAGGTATACAATAATATTACTTCCGACTACCAAGAGTTCCTCAGCCGCTTAGCCGCCACCACCGACTGCTATTCTATGCCTGCGGTGCACTGCTTCCCGCTCTCGGCTCTTGAAGGTGACAATGTGGTGGAAAAATCTGACAGAACTCCTTGGTACGACGGCCCAAGCCTCCTCGAGTTCCTTGAAACTGTTGAGACAGGCAGCCAGCACAATCTCAGCGATTTCCGTTTCCCCGTGCAATACGTATTGCGCCCCAACTTAGACTTCCGAGGCTTCTGCGGAAAAGTAGCTGCCGGAGTTGTTCGCAAGGGCGATGAGGTGATGGCGTTGCCCAGTGGAAAGACCAGTCGCGTAAAGAGCATCGTGACCTACGAGGGCGAGCTCGACTATGCGTTCCCTCCTCAGAGTGTTACCATCCAACTTGAAGACGAGATAGACATTTCTCGCGGCGAAATGATTGTGCACCCCTCCAGCCTGCCCACTCGTAGCCGAGGCATCGAAACGATGCTTGTATGGATGGACGAGGAGAAGATGGACGCCAACAAGTCCTTCTATCTCAAGCACACCACCAACACTACCCGTTGCCACATCGACCACCTCAAATACAAGGTAGACGTAAACACCATGGAGCACAGCGATACCGACAGCCTTGCACTCAACGAGATAGGCCGTGCAGTGATAGCCACCTCTAAGGAACTCTTCTTCGACCCCTACCACTCCATCAAGGCAGGTGGTGCATTCGTACTCATCGACCCTATCACCAACAACACTTCTGCCGTCGGTATGATTGTCAGCGCAGCTTCTGAGACCGACCTCCACACTGCAGCTGCCGACATCCCCACACTCGACCTGCCGCGCCTTGGCATCGACCCCGCTTGCTATGCAGCCATCGAGACAGCAGTGAAGGACTTGGCTCGCCAAGGCTTCGATGTGAAAATAATCAAGTAGTATAACTCCGTAAATACTTTCCGACATGGGACTTTTAGAATTTAGCAAACTGCCAATAAACACCCTTGTAGGTGCTGATTGGAAAACATTTAAGGCCATCACTGCCGGACGCGAAATCGACCCAGCTTGGCGCAACAAATACTATCTGACTAAGGGCGTATGCCGCTTGCTCTCTACGCTGGCGCCTATCCAAGAGAGATGCTACCAAAAGCATTTGGCCAACAAGCCCCTGGAGCATGCTCCCGTATTTATCTTGGGACACTGGCGCTCAGGAACGACCTTCGTGCACAACGTCCTTTCTTGCGACAAGCACTTTGGCTACAACACCACCTATCAGACAGTGTTCCCCCACTTGATGATGTTCGGCCAGCCGTTCTTCAAGAAAACCATGGGTTGGCTCATGCCCGACAAGCGCCCTACCGACAACATGGACCTCGCTCCCGACCTTCCTCAAGAAGAGGAGTTCGCCCTGTCCAACATGATGCCCTACACCTACTACAACTTCTGGTTTCTCCCTCGCTACCAGCATGAGTACTGCGACAAGTATATGCTCTTCGACGACATCACCCCCGAAGAACTCCGCGTGTGGGAAGAGACCTTCACCAAGCTCATCAAGATTTCTTTGTGGAACACGGGCGGCACACAATTTCTCTCAAAGAACCCGCCCCACACCGGCCGCGTAGCAGAGCTCGTAAAGATGTTCCCCGATGCCAAATTCATCTACCTCATGCGCAACCCCTACACCGTGTTTGAGAGCACGCGCTCTTTCTTCACCAACACCATTCAGCCGCTCAAGCTCCAGGAGTTCACCCCCGAGCAAATAGAGGAAAACATCTTGAGCGTCTACACCAAGTTGTATAAGAAATACGAAGCCACCAAGAACCTCATCCCCGAAGGTAATCTCATCGAAGTAAAATTTGAAGATTTCGAGGCCGACGCGTTGGGTATGACGCAGCGCATCTATTCCGAGCTCAACCTCCCCGGTTGGGAAGCAGCACGCACCGCCATCGAGCAATATGTAGGTTCGAAGAAAGGCTACAAGAAGAACAAGTACAAGTACAGCGAACGCACCATCAACCTCGTAGAGGCCAACTGGGAATATGCGCTGAAGGATTGGGGCTACGAATTGTAGGCCGGCAGCCACCTATATATTATTATATGTGTAGGGGCGTTTGGCTTTTGCTTTTACCGACTGTCCCAAGCCCCCAAGCCTATAGCTGTCTGCAAGCAAGAACTTGTCGGCCCGACCGGCTGCAAGAAATAACAGGAAACAGAAGAGGATATATCGCACCGGTATATCCTCTTTTTTATCCCATCACAGAGAGGGGAAAACTTTGTAGTTTACTAGGAATTCTTAGTAAACTTCTAGGAAAAACTAGTAAACTTCTAGGAAAAACTAGTAAACTCCGAGTTTTTCCTAGTAAACTCCGA
>CALCHR010000247.1 GCA_937901185.1 uncultured Bacteroidales bacterium | reverse complement strand
ATTTTGGTAACTACTAAGAACGCGAAAGTAACTACTAAAATTTTCCAGAAAAAGACCACCCTTTTTCTTTTACTTTTTCCATCCACGGAAACTCCCCCTTCAAGAGCTTCCATAAATGATGTATGTAAACCTTAAATGTTTACAAAAAATGGGGTGTTCTCTCCCCTCCGGGCCATATTATCTGTACATTGTATTATATTTGTACCCATGAGAAACTACTAACACACAGACTTATGAAGAAACTTTACATGCTAAGCACCCTTATGCTTACGGCGCTCTGCCTCTCACTCTCCGCTCGCGCAGCCGACGTGCTTTGGCTGTCGGACTTCTCCACAGAGGAAGGCTTTCTCCAGTGGACCGTGGTCGATGCCAACCAGGACGGCGTCACTTGGGAGTACACTACAGAGCAAGCTCCCGCTCCGGTTATCTATCGCTACCACTACTCAAACCCCGGCGACGACTGGCTCGTATCGCCGGGCATTACCCCCACAGAAGATGGGGTGCTGATGGTAAAGTACAACTACTTCGGAAGTTTCTACTCCGAGCAGATGGAAGTCTACTACGGCACCTCCTCCGTGCCCGAAGAGATGGAGAAGAAGGCCACCCACATCGACTTGAAAGACAGAGACTATGAATCTTTCTTCTTCGTAGAAGCCAAAGCCGGCGAAACGGTCTATCTGGCCTTCCGCGCCACCTCGCTGGCCTATAAGCAACACCTTTATCTCAAGTCGGTAGCCGTAGAGTTTATTGGCAACATGGTGGGCAGCGATTACCCCAACCGAGTAACTTCGGCCTCCGGACTTACGCTTGCTGCTACGGCCAAATATGTAGATGTCGACGAGGAGACTGAGATAGACTTTGCCGTGTTCGACGGGGGAGAAGACGTGACAGAGGCTGCCTCTATTTATGTATACGGTCCCGGGGGCGACAGAAACATGCTCACCTCGCCCCATTATACCTGCACCCGAACAGGCAACTTCCGCTTCTACGCCACCTATGCTGACAAGAGTTCGATGGATGCCCAGCTCAACGTCAGCGCCCTAAACGACCTCCCGGCATTGCCCGAGGACAAGCAACCGGACTCTCAAGACTATCTCACCAGGGCCTTGATTCTCCAAGGCACCGGTACGCAATGCGGATACTGCCCCAACGGAAAAGGCGGATTAAAGAAATTCTTAAGCGAGTATGAAGAAGCTGATCGCGTGTATCATCTGGCTTACCATTCCTACACGGTAAACGATCCTCTCTATTGCGAAGCCGCCGATGTAATTTCTTTCCAAACAGGCCTGAGGGCATATCCGAACATGATGGTAAACTTCTGCGAGAACTGGGGAACTACGGGTCTTAGCATCAGCGGCTTTGCTTCTTTCTTGACAACTTCTATAAACGAAGCCTTCAAGACCGAGGCGAAGACCAACATCGCCCTGTCGGCAGCCTACAATCCCGAGACTGAAAAAATCAGCGTGCAGGTGGGCGTCAAAGCCAAAGAGCCCGGCCTCTATCGCGTCACAGTGGCACTGCTGCAAGACAGTGTGTACGCTTATCAGTCGGGAGCCATCTCTGAAGAAGACTATACTCACAATGCCTCCATACGTGCGCTCTCTCCGGAAAATGGTGAAGGAGCTTATCTGGATGGCGGCAATTGCGAGGTGGCCGGTAAGGTCTACCAATATGCCTGCGAGTTTGACACAGACATGCTGGTGGATCTCTCCAGCGGCCCCTACACCTTCAACCCGCTGCACCATGCACGCGTAGTAGCCTATGTGAAAAGAATGGATGGCATGTTGGACAATGTGACAGCCTGCTCCATGAACGAAGCTGTGGAGTTTGCTTACACCTCTGTGGCTCCAGAAGAACCGACAGTGGGCATTGAGAAAATAAGCAACGAGTTTTCTTCGCCCTCGGCTTTGGTAGAAGTGTACGACCTCTTCGGCCATCAAAGAGCTGTGGTGAAAGCCTCCGAACTAAAGACCTCCGGACTTCCTAAGGGGATGTACATCCTCCGCGAAAAAGGAAACGCCGTTTCTGTTACTAAGAAAGTGCTGCTGCCTTAGGCCTATCGGCTTTAAGGTCTGTATAAAAAAGGACTGCAAGCCCATAGGAGGTTTGCAGTCCTTACTTTATTCGTCAAAGACTTATCTTACTATTTTCTTTCCGCCTACCACATAAACGCCTTTAGGCAGTCTTTCCAGGTCGGTGGCATTGCGACGCACGCAGCGGCCTTGCAGATTGAAGACATCAGCCGGCCATGACGCTCCGGCATGAGTGGGTAACACGATACCCGTAGCATCGCTGCGATAGTCAACAGCCTTGCTGTCGGCAGCCACTACATAACCGGTTTCAGCATCGAGCAGCATCACCACAGCCACCAGGCTGGTACTGTCTTCAATTACCACATCTGCGAGGTCCATCTCTACGCTGTGCGTATAAACTTCATCGACCACCGGAGTCTTAGGCAGGCAATCGGCTGCGCCGCCAAAAGAGGGATAGATGGCTCGGGCCACATCCTGGAAAGGCATATTCATAATGCGGGTCTGTCCGTATTTTCCGCCTCTGGCAAACTCGCCGAAGATGGGCAAGGTGGAAGTAGCCAGGTTATTGGCTTGATAAGTTTTGAGCTCTGTCACATCGTCCTCCACCAACACATAGGCCAAATTATAGTGGGCTGCTGCCGGTGCAATAGCGAAACGCGTTTCCGAGTCAAGGCGGAGTTTCCCCTCTTCCACAACGGCTTCCGTCAGGGTAGTCTCTACGGTCTGCAATTCGTTCATGGCCCATTCCACAGCCTCCAGGAAAGTGCCGCTTCCCTCTAAGAAGTAGTCGTTCTCCACTTGGCGCATCGGGTAGCAAGCATATTGGCGATTGACAAGGCCCATCGGGAAGCCCGGGAAAGCCAGTGCGGCGTCGTAGGCCTCTACGGTCATCACGTCCTGGTTATGTACGGCAATGGGAATCACACGGTCGCCGTAGAGCGAGTGGAGATTTTCGATGGCCAAAATACCTTGCGGACACCAGCCACACCATGTGCCTGTGCCTTCCTCTAGTACGATGCGGCGGGTAGGTACAAAACTGACGCGTGCCACAGAGTCGGTCAAGCCAATACTTTGGTCGCCTTCCACTTCGGCCCAGAGGTCATAGGGAGTATAGACGCCTTTCTTGCCCAAGGCCATCGGGGTGTCGAGGGTAAACTCGTGGCTCTCGCCGGGCTGCAGATTGAGGCCAGAGAAAGTCTGCGAGAGCACTTTTCCATCCACTGAGCGGCAGCAGACAGTATAGGCATTCACAGCGGTCTTCTTGGCCAAGAAGCGGCCCTTCACCTCGATGGTCTCGCCCAAAGAAAGGCGCGGCAGAGCGCTTTCCAGGGTGTAGTTGCCATCGAAGAAGACGCGCACATCGTCCAGGCAGAGCAACTGGCCGTTATAGGTTTGATTGACAAAGGCTATCCAAATGCTCTTGCCGGCATAGTCGTCGAGGGAGATTTGGTGTTCGTTCCACTCGCCATCCAGCATATCTGACGCGCCGGCTGATTCGGCTTTGCTTTCCCACACGGGAGTTTCGGGGAAGTCGGTTTCGGGGTTTCCGCCCACTGTGGAGATAAAGACTTTCAGACCGTCGAGTTTTTTGGCATTGAGCGACTCTGATTTCCAGCTTAGCTTGCAGTTTTTGGCAGGGATGTCGATGCGCCCTGTCACCAGCCATGCGTTGGCTTGGCCTATGGGGTCGA
Source organism: uncultured Bacteroidales bacterium (assembly GCA_937901185.1). GTDB lineage: Bacteria > Bacteroidota > Bacteroidia > Bacteroidales > Bacteroidaceae > Alloprevotella. The sequence goes on along the minus strand of CALCHR010000247.1, from coordinate 2,195 downwards.
ACTCGGAACACGAGCCGGCAAAATAGTTGATAGAGGTCTGCTCATCCATCAGTTTGAAGAGCCAGGATTTATTTACGGCGAAGCCCAAGCTGCGCATGAACGAGGAGGGTTGCAAGCCGCCAAGGTCGTAGATATTGAAGAGCTGGTAGCTCTTATTTACATCCTGGAAGTCGCAAAGGAAGAGGTCTTTGTTTCCCTCTACGAAGGTCTGTTGCGCAAAGGTTTTCTGCCCTGCGCCTATCAGTAGGGCCACTGCGATGGCCATGATTTTTATCCGACACATAGTTTCTGTTTCTATATTATGGCCGCAGGGTGCGAGCAAGGCATACAGTCGCTGCGGTACTTTAGTTTTTTCTATAAAGGAGGCCGACGCGGATTTTTATCTACCGGCGTCGGCCTTTTTAGGGGTATGAAGAGGGGGGGCTTACTTCAAGAGGAACTGTGTGGCCACAGAGCCTTTCTTTCCGTAGTAGGCTTTTACTACCACCACGCCTTTGAGGGCTCCGAGTTGCAGTTCGCTGCCTGCGTTTTCAGCTACGAGGCGGCCGGTGGCATCGTATATGCTCATTTTCTCAGCACCGGGAGCACTGGCCACGCCGTTTTTGATGTCGATGTTTTGCTGGGCTCTCACGCCGTTGATACCGCTGAGGTCGTCTTCCATCACCACGATGCTGGGCATCATCATCGGACCCATGTCGCTATAGTAGACATAATAGCCGCTGAACACATTTCCGTCGCGCGAAGCGCTGATGATGGTGCAGGGCAGATTGGAGGGAGCTTCGGCGCCGGTCACTTCTTTCACATAGTCGGCGAGCTTGCCGTTGAAGCCGTCGATGCGAATCAATGACTCGCCGAGGTAGCCTGTGTTGCCAAAGACGGTGCCGTTGTCAAGAACGGTGGTACACTGTCCCCAACCTTCGAGTTCCTCAATGGCATCTTTTTCTACATCGTAAACAAATCCTACGGTGGGGCTGTATCCGTCGTCGCCGTAGGGGCACCATGTGCCGCATACTAACTTACCTTCGCGGCTGATGCCATAGACATAGCCGGCGTAGAAGTAGAGGTCTACGTTGATGTCAATATCTTCTTTTCCGTAGAGGCGTCTCATCTCTCCGTTGACCCAAATGGTCGGCGAGCGCGAGCCGCTGTCGTGTTCGGCCACGCCTCCCAAGACGCCGGCATCGTCCGACATGTAGTCGGCCCACATACCTTGTCCCACGGTCTCGCCAAAGGGCAGATTTTCCCAGGGTTGCAGTTTTCCGTCAATCCATACGGCGGGGCGGATTTTGGTCACTTCCTTCACGGCGTTCATATTGCCGGTAGATACGTCGTAGTAGTGTTGCTGATAGGTATCGCGAATAGAACCTACGATGATGCGTCCGTCGGGCGAGATGGCTGCTGCATTTCCGTTGACATCGCCGCGCACCATTTCGACGGGTAGTTCGAGAGCGGTCCATGTTCCGTCTTTCCAGTAGCCGGGTATGATGTAGGGCACGGTGCCCGGTTCTACCTCGCCGTCATTGTCTGTGGCAAATGTGCCCACTACGATGCCGTTGTCGGACACGCCGTAGGCATAACACTCGTTCTGGTAGCAACCTTTGAGTTGGGTAAACTGGCCCGTGCTGCGCTGCCAGATAAACGAGCCTTGCACGAAGTCTGTGCCATAGCCCACCACGTATTCTCCGGAAGCCGAAGTGCCAAACGCCGTAGCGCCGGCAAAGAGCTCCATCAACTCAGTGTTGCCCTCCACAGAGTAGACGGTCACCAGTTTCTTTTGTGCTGCCGCTGTCTGCGCCATGCAAAGGGCCAACAGGCAGAGCAAGAGTGTGTGTAAAGATTTCTTCATATACAATTATTTTATTTACGTAGATATACCTGCCGTCTTCGTCGAGGCCGCTCTTTCTTCGTTTCCGAGCCGGGGCGCCGCCGCGAAGCAAACTAAGGGGCAAAGATACAAAATTATTGATTTCAAGCCCCTTAAATTGGCAGAAAAACACAGCGCAAACTTTCTGAGCAGAGCCATAAGCGCCTTGCTGCGCCTCTGCTAAAGGGCGAAGAGAGCCATCTGCCACCGGGAATATTCTACAAGCCATTTCTGAGCCTTTGTAAACGCTTGAAAATCAAGGGTCATTTTCGGGCATTTCTTAGGTAAAAGCTAGGTAAATTTCGGTAACTACTAGGAAAATTTTGGTAAC
>CALCHR010000246.1 GCA_937901185.1 uncultured Bacteroidales bacterium | reverse complement strand
GTAAACTTCTAGGAAAAACTCGGAGTTTACTAAGAAAAACTAGAAGTTTACTAAGAATTTCTAGAAAGCTACTAAAGAAAACAAGGTAAGCAAAACAATCGGCCGCCCATCAAGAAAGGGTCCAACACAATGCTCTTCCAGGCGCCAATAAAGGATAGCGTCCAGGTTATACAAATAAAAAACGAGCTGCCTAACGTTAGGCAGCTCGAGTATATCGGCAGAAACTTTCCAAAGGATTGAGAAATTTCCCTTGTAGGTTTATTCATTTATGTCAGGAAGCGTGTTATACTCTCGGCTATATCTTAACATCTGCTCAGCATAGCCTTCTGTATAGTCCACATATACATCTATTATATTTCCATCCACATCTTTAGCAACCTTATACACGGGATTGATAAAGCCTTTATACGGGGAAAGATTGAGACGTTCGTAGCGGGCTAAGACTTCTTCGTGGAGCTTTTGGTCTACCTTCACTCCATAGTCCTCCACCAGCTTGCGCGCAGCAACATAATCGCCCTCGCTCTTGATGCGCTGAACCTCTGCGAGCAAGTTGCCAAAGAGTTTACGAAGAGCCTCATAGTCATTGACTTTCACAAAGGTTTTACCGCCTTTCTTTACCAACTCAACGACCTTGGCGTCCTGTCCTTTTTCCAAAGCCCAGCGAGCTATAAGGGCACGGTTACGCATGTGGGCCTCTTCTATAACAAAACCGGGCTTGATACGCACGAGCTGTGTCATAAGGCCATTCATCATGTAAGTATAATATTGGCTTTTGTAAGCCTCCATATCGGGAGTCAATCCCAGTTCTACAAGTTTGGGGTCTGCTATATAATAAAGGCCAAAGAGGTCTGCACGGGCTTCCTCAATAGTGGAACTATAGGCCTTCAGCGTATCGCCACTCACTCCGTCTAAAAGTCGACCGGAGCCATGGCCTAAGCACTCATGCAAGTCGGTATGTAGGTCGTCGCAAACTTGGCCATAGGTCTCAATCAACTTGCGAGTGGCGTTGTCTATAATAAACTCCTTGTCCATACCAGAACCTTGAGAGGCCTTAGCATAAGCTGCTGTCAAATTGCCAATCGTAACACTCTTCGAACCATGGTCGCGACGAACCCAATCAGAATTGGGAAGGTTGATACCAATGGCGGTACTCGGATAAAGGTCTCCACCCAATATGGCAGCCGTAATCACCTTTGCAGAAATACCTTTACACTCTTCTTTCTTAAAACGATTATCTACCGGAGAGTTATCTTCAAACCACTGGGCATTTTCCGAGAGTTTCTTTGTACGCTCTGTAGCTGCGAGGTCCTTGAAATTCACAATACTCTCCCATGAAGCCTTCATGCCAAGAGGGTCGCCATAGCTTTCCGTAAATCCATTAACAAAATCAATAAGGCTCTCTGTGTCCTTCAGCCAATGGATGGTATAATTATCAAATGTGCGCAAGTCACCAGTACGATAATATTCTATCAATCTATCAAGCACCACCTGTTGCTCCACTGAACAAGCAAAGGGGCGGGCTTTTTCTAAATAGTAGACTATACGCTCAATCGCTGTACCATAAAGGCTTCCGACTCTCCAGACACGCTCTTCCAATTGACCGAACTCATCACGCACCAAGCGACTGTTCATACCCACCATAACAGGACGAGAATCTGCCGGGGCTTTACGTTCTGCATAAAACTGCTCAGCATCTCTTTGCGTAACACCCGGAGCATAATAATTTGCTGCTGATGTCAGCAAAAGATCTTCTCCATCTTTTTGGTTCACACGCATAGGCATCACCGCCGAATCAAATATCACAGGAAAGATTTCCTCATCCAGTTTATGCCCCACCCCATTCAATGCTGCACGCAGCCACGCTTCTGAAAATTCAGGCTTAAATTTCTCCGAACCATAATGGTGGTGAATACCAGCGGAGAACCATAAGCGCTTCAAGTAAACTTCAAACGCCAAAAAGTCTGCCGAAGAACGGTCACCGGTATAATCTGTATAAATCTTCTCAAACGCACGGCGAATCCGCAGATTGTAACGGCCGTTCTGATCAAAGAGAATATCCCGGCCCTGCAAAGCTGCCTCTGAGAGATAATAAATAAATGTCTTTTCCTTTAGGCTAAGTTTTTCAAAGCCATCCACTTTATAACGCAGCATCTGTATGTCTGCAAATTGCTCATCGGTATACTTAAAGTTATCAACTTGAGCAGCCGCATCTACCCCACTTCCCAAAGCTAAGATAGTCATCATTGTTAAAAATTTTGTTTTCATAATATATTATTATTGTATAGCTGCAAAGTTACATTTATTTTATGGCACCACAATACATTTATAATATTTTAGGAAACAAAGGAACTAGGGGACCACATTCTGCGTATATTTATTTAGAAATAAAAAAAGAAAATCACTGTAGTGATTTTCTTTACTTTGTGGTACCACCAGGAAATGAGTTTCATTTCTAAATGACTCTATATCTTCGCGTTAAAGAATCGCAACAAACGTAATCTCCCGCTATTGCTCCACCTAATTTCTGCACCATTTTGCAGTGTCTCGCAGAGTCGAGTTCCTACTTTGATGCAAAGGTAGTGCAAGCCGAGAGAAGAACAAAATAAATGAGTTTATTTTTTCATCCGAGGCGCCGCCTACCTTCGGCGAAGCCAAAGGTAGTAAATTTATTTGAAACAGAAATAGGTAGGCAAAATTTTGCTCCACTGCAGTTCGGAATCCCTATTCTTATCTTCTGTTAAGATTGTTAAAGGCATCAATTAGTAAAGATATACTATCTATGACGGTCATTGTTCCATGCTTGGCTATCTGCTGATGGCACTCTTCAATTTGCCGTTGACATTCAACAGCAAGATTATATTCTTCTAGTGTATAAGAGCCTATAATCTGAGCTTTGGATACAATGTAATTGCATATTTGAGACAGCTCTACAATCATTGAACGAAAACGAGCAATTTGAGCTACATTATATACCAATGATGCTCCGCCAACAATCATTCTTGCCTTTTCATTCTTTATTGCGGCTACCTTTGCTGCAATAAAAGCAACATCTATTACAGAATTATTCATATCTAACCGTATTACTAAAATGGTTCATAATCATAACCTATCATAAAATATAGAAAAAGTGTGATTTTTGCATATTATATGATAGGTTGAGCAAAATTACTTATTGCTTGTTAAGCTATTTTTCAAAACGATACCCTTTGCTGTAAGACGGTATTTTTGGTTCTGACTATTAGGCTTATCAGGAATCGTAAGTTCTATATAACCATTACTAATAGCAGGATTCAAATAGTCCGTTCTAAAATAATCTCTATTTTTAATAGACAATAATCCCTGCAATTCCGAACGCCCCATCTCACCAGTCAATATAGAAACAAGTTTCTCCACTTGTACACTTGCATGGTCACTTGCATGGTCACTTGCATGGTCATGAGCACTTATAGGCAAAGTTATGCGGATAAAGTTATCCGTGAACTTAAAACAATCTTCACCGTATGCTCGCTGCAATCCGTAACATAGATTCACCTCAAATTCTGCTATAAGCGGTTTCTACATATTCTTTTTTATGCTCCTTATTTGCAAGTAACTCATCTCGCAGATTGTTGAAGGTTGTATATTTTTCAATTAATGGTTTGAACTTTTCTCTACCATTTTCTGTTAGACAATTATAGAAAAGCATTACCAATTCATAATCGGATAGTTGACTTCGGATAATACATGCATACTCATATCGTTCCTCATCTGTAATTAAATCACTTGTATCCACATATTTATATATACGGTATAGATGCCTAAAGTAATGGTCTAAAAATGAAAGTTCTTGTATAGATGAATATTCGGTATATCTGTCGCGAAGTTTATCTTTAATTCCCCCATAACACAAATTGCCCTTGTAAACAATCATTGCATCGGTATAAATGCCATTAAATACTTCTTTCTTTTGATATATGCTGGCCCTAGTAAAAGCGGTTCCTTTGTGGCGATTTTCATATGACAAATTTGCAACTATCTCTTGTTGCAACGATAGCATATTGAAAAAGGTATTTTCAAAGCGTTGGCGTTTTAGCGTTTTGTTTTGTTGCTCGAACTCTTCGCGTTGACCTTTGAGTTCTTCACGGGTTAGCTTTAATTCTTCACGTTGCAATTTGAGTTCATTTTTTTGATAGAGGAGTGTAGCAATCAATCCAGCAAAAGCCAATCCAGAGAACAATGCATTTACAGCACCAAACATATCCCCGAATGTACCTTGATTTGTCGGTTCTTCAATAAAGTTGCTAATTCCCCACCAAGATAACCCCCATAGACTAATAACTATTACAAATGCAAACGCAATACAATAGCCTGATCGAGAACATTCAGAATCCTTGTTTGGGTTGTTTCTGCACATACTATTATCAAATATAGATTAACCATTGTTGTATTCTGCAAGATACTTGCAGACTCTATTTTCCTCCCTTAACCCGATTACAATTCCTACAAAGCATTTGGCAGTTCTCGGCTACGGTTGTGCCACCTTCTTTCCATGGAGTGATGTGGTCAGCTTCCATTTCTTCCAATTCAAAATGTTTGCCACAATGCACGCAAATTCCGTTTTGACGCTCGTATGCTTCACGCTTCTGCTTTTTGTCAAAGGTTCTGAATGACAAGTCACGCAAATCACCACTCAGCACATAGCGATAAATCCCTGCTTTC
>CALCHR010000245.1 GCA_937901185.1 uncultured Bacteroidales bacterium | reverse complement strand
TTCCTAGTAAACTCCGAGTTTTTCCTAGAAGTTTACTAAGAAACGCCCGAAAATGACCCTTGATTTTCAGACGATTACAAAGGGATAAAAAATGCTTCATGCCGACCCCAGAAAAAGAGGTCGGCATGAAGCAGATATAGATGCGGAAATTTAGTACTTGAAGGTGCTTCCGCCCAGGAATTCTCTGAGCAAGGAGGTGTGGGGGAGCCCTTGTATGGAAATGGGTTTCAGGTAGGAGAGGAACTTGCGCAGGCGGTAGGCCTCAGAATATTCGGGCACATTCTCCGGCACTTGCTCGAGCAAGGGGATGGCCTGTTCGCGCAAGGCTGCCAGTTCGAAAAGCAAAGCCGTGTTGACCATCTCGTCGGCCTGTTCCTGGAAGGGGAAAATCCATTTTTCCTCGCCCGCCCTCACCGACGGCCAGCGGCGAATGGTGTCCTCGGCCGAGTAGCCGCGGTATTTATAGTCGCGCACGATGCGGCGCAACAGGCGGTTGTCGGTGGTGGGGATGTGGTTGTGGTCGTCGAGCATAATGGTGGTAAGCGCCGAGGCGTAAATCTTGAATTTATTTTCGGCGGGCAGGTTTTCTGTCAAGATGGGATTGAGGGCGTGGATACCCTCGAGGATGAGAATCATTCCCTCGCGCAGGCGCAAGCGGTTGCCACTCTTTTCGCTGAGACCGGTCTGGAAATTATAGCGCGGCAGTTCCACCTCTTCGCCGGAAAGCAGGGCGTTCATCTGCTCGTTGAATAGGGGGATGTTCATAGCGTGTACGCTCTCATAGTCGTACTCTCCGTTCTCATCGCGTGGGGTCTCTGTGCGCGGCACAAAGTAGTCGTCGAGCGAAATGGGATAGGGGCGCAGGCCGCAAGCCATGAGCTGCACGGAGAGGCGCTTGGAGAAGGTGGTCTTACCGCTTGAAGAGGGGCCGGAAATAAGGATTACTTTCAACTTGGGGTTGGTGGATATCTTATCGGCCAGGCGGCTTATTTTCTTCTCTTGCAGCGCTTCGGAGAGGTTGATGAGTTGGTTGGTGTAGCCGGCCTCGCAGGCAGCATTAAACTCTCCGATGGTGGAGATGCCCAGGATTTCCTGCCAGCGGTGCTGCTCGTTGAAGACATCAAACATCTTGCTCTGCTCGCGCATGGGGCGGAGCTTGCCGGGATGGTCTGAGTCGGGCAGGCGCAAGAGGAGTCCGTCCTCGTAAGCCACAATGTCGAACAGCGTAATCTGACCCGTGCGTATAAGCAAAGAGCCATAGAAATAGTTGGCTGTGCCGTCGAGCATATAATAATGTGTGTAGAGCTTGCCAAGGCCCTCGAGCAACTTGGCTTTATTCTCTAACCCCTGCTGACGGAACAGGGATATGGCTTCCTCTGTGGGGCAGGTCACACGATGGAAGGGTAGGTTGGCATCAATGATTTCCTGCATGCGGCTGCGCACCTCGGCGGGCGAGAAGTCGAAGAGCTGTCCGTCGGAAGTGAGGCGGCAATAGTAGCCGTTGCTCACGGGCATCTCAATGCGCAGACGCACCCCGGGATAAAGCTCTGTCACGGCTTTGTAAAGCACAAAGAGCACAGAGCGCGTATAGGTGCGACGGCCGGAGGGCGAAGAGATGTCTAAGAACTCTATGTCCTTGTCGCTGAAAAGCATAAAGTGCAAGCCCTCCACCTTGTTGTTCACCTTCGCACTGGTGACGCCAAGCGGAAGGTTTATCTCGAGCATCTCGTAGACTTCTTCGAGCGTGAAACCCATAGGTACTTTGTGGGTCTTACCGGTATTTTTGCAGCGGATGTTGATAGTTTTTCCCATAGCTTTATACATTTGAGGATGATAGGCAAATGTACACTTTTCTGTCCATGCAACGCCACTGCAAAGCTTTAATTATTCTAAAAAATAAAGGACTGCCTCTCGACAGACCTTTCTCAGACTGATATGGGTAAAGAAAAAGTCTGCAAGATCGTTGCAGACTTTTTCCCAAGTGGCTCATTGTTCCGGCGCAAAGAGAGGATCCCAAGCAGGAAGCAAAGTGGGTTTCTGCTTCAAGAGCTTGAGGGTGGCCGCAGGAACATATTTTTTGTCCACCACAAGGCGGAAAGTGTACTCGTCAAACCAGCTGTCGGTCATGATAAGGTGGCCTTTGTAGCCGGAAGCCGGTCCCCAAGAATTTTCCACCATCCATTTTCTGGGCTTGCCGTTCTCGTCGAGGTCTACAGCCATGAGTGTCATGGCGTGGCTGGAGGCGGAAGCGAAGGTGCGGATGCGGTCGGCCTTGTTCATAGGGAAATCGGTGGCGAAGAGCGAACCGAAGTCGTAGTTGTCAAGGCTGAGCACGCCGGTCTTGCTGTTGTAGCACTTACCCACATCGCAGCTGTAGTACATCATGGTGCTGTCCTTGATAGAAGCGATGGCCATCTCCTTAATCTCTTCCATGGGCAGATTGATATAAGTCCATTGTGCGCCGTCGTATGAGTGGCGGTCGAGGTCGATGGTGTAGGTTTTGTAGTAAGGGCGAGAGGGGTCGTTCATCAGCATCACATAGTCGTTCTTCAAATCTGCGCCCACATATTCTTTATAGAAAGACTGCGGAGTATAGGTTTTTGTCTCTACGGGCTCTCCTGCTGCGTTCTTTCTGGTCCATGTAAACTCTGTGGGGGGTTCTCCCAAGCAGAGAGAAAGGATGCGGTAAACGGTGGCCAACATCTCGGTCTTGCGCTTCTCTATGTCGGCTTTCTTCTCGCCATCGGCCACAGCCTTGCGAAGGGTTAGACCATACTCTCTCAGCTTGAGCGAGAGGATGGAAGCCATGCGCGATGTGTTGTTGGCACTGAAGCGCTCGGGCATCACTTCGGCGGGCACGATGCCGTACTTCATCACCACGTCCTGAACGCCGCAGAACGTGCCGCCGTCGCTCAGTGGATGCTGGAAAAGCCATTCCACCACTTTGTCGTCCATGGGTTTGTCGGCGTGGTCCACTACGGCCTGCAAGAAGAGGTTGGCTTTCTCCAACTGGTCGTAGAAGAAAGAGTAGGCTTGCGAGAATTGGAACTCGCCCATATCATATTTCTTTATCATCTTGGCGCGCATCACGTTCATGCCTGTGAAGAGCCAGCAGCGGCCTGACTGTTGCTGGTCGGTAATACCTTTTGAAGGCACTTTGTGAGAGAAGTGGGTGTCGCCAATAGCCGGATTTTCGGCGGTGGTAGCCAGTTGGTTGATAGAAGTTCCGGCCAGTGCGTTACGCAAAGCACGGTCGGCCACGGTGTTGGTCTGCGCCTGCTTGATGCTCTGCAGCATTTCCGGAGAGATGCCGCCAGCCTTTTGTGCAAACATGGAAGCCATGGGAGCAGCCAGGAGGAGGGTCAAGATAATCTTTTTCATATTCTATATATTAAATGTGTAAAAATTGCTAAGCTGAAAACTGTCTTACATCAGACGCGCAGTGCCTGCGGCCCACCGAAAAACGGCAGCGTATAGAGCCACTGACACAACTTGAAGAGCAGGAGCGCCGATACCCATCCGCCGAAGACGTCTATCAAGTAGTGCGCTTCGATGTAGACTGTGGCGCCGCACAGAAGTACGTAGAAGGGGAGCGCGCACCACGCCAAGATTTTCTTATTCCGCCACAGAAGAATCATCAGGATGGTACTCATGCCCACGTGGCTTGAAGGAAACGCTGCTGTGGGGCGCTCGCCGTTGGCCTGCGTGGTCTCTATGAGCGAACGGAAAAAACCGTCGGGGCCGGGCGAGGGTCGCATTTCTGTGTGGGTGCGGAAGTAGTCGCCTATCTCAGGGAAATGGTGGCAGGAGATAATGTCTGTGCCCACGGCATGAAAGTAGTATTGCGGGCCGGCAACGGGCAGGAAAAGATAGATGAGATAGTAGAACAGGAAGGCGGTCATCACCACAAAGGCCGTAGGTTCGAAGAGGCGGCGGTCGGTGAAGAGGGGCGCCAGGATGGTCAGGAAAATCATGGGGTAGTAGGCAAAGTAGCCCAGGTGAAACAACTCGCTCCACAACTTCTGAGGCAGCAGTGCGGCAAACTCCAGCGAGGGCTGACAACCAAAGAGGGCGAGGTCGGCCGAGGCGAAAATGTGGTCCAGATTGGGCAGCAGCTGACAGAACTCATACGTGTCGGGATACCAGTAGCCCAGCAGCGTCAGCGGATAGAGGTTGCGAAGGAAGCGGGTGGCGCGGCAGGGGCGGCAGCGATAGAGCAGAATGGTCAACACCATGCCGAGCACCACGCAGAAGCGGCTCAGCAGCAACTCCATAGGGGCTGTAAATTCTTTCCAAAAGACCAGGAGCAGCAGCGTGGTCAAGGCTGCATAGATGAGGGTGGTTTTTTCGATGCCGAGCAGTCTCTTGATGCGCGGACGGGTTTCAAAGAGGTTCAAATCCATTTTTCTTTTTTATACCAAGCAACGGTTTCGGCCACGCCGCGTGCCAAATCAAAGGCAGGGCTGTATCCCAAATCGCGGCGTGCTGCTGAGATGTCGCATTTCCAGTTGCGTTGTTTCAGAATATTATACTTGTCCATATTCAGAGCGGTCACATTTCCGCTCAGGCGTCCTATGATTTCGCTGACATAGCACACGGCTTTCAACACCCACAGCGGGGCGGTGATGTGGAGCACGCCGCGCACGCCCATTTCGCTTTGCAGCAGGTCGGAGAAGGTGCGGCTGCTGTAGCTGAAGCCGTCTGTCAGAAAATAGCTCTCGCCGCACTTGCCTTTTTCAAGGGCCAGGAAGGCGGCAGCCACGAGGTCGCGCACGTAGATAAAGGTGAGTTCCTGCTTTTCGTAGCCCACGGAGAAGTCTACGTGACCGGCTATGCTTTTGGCCATCATGAAATAGTCGCGCTCGCGGGGTCCGTAGACGCCGGTGGGTCGCAGCACCACGTAGCCCAGTCCGTCAATTTTTCGGAGCAGCTGCTCGGCCTCCCATTTGCTTTGGCCGTAGGCCGTGTTGGGGTGGGGAAGTCCGTCGGTGTTGCATCCCAGGTCGCCCATCACGCTGAGCGAACTCACAAAGACCATGCGGCCTGTCAGGGCTTGGGTGTGGAGCAAGAGGCGAGCCAGGCGCTCTGTTCCGTAGGTGTTCACGCGGAAGAAGTCTTCCTTCTCTTTACACTTGGTGGCTCCGGCGGCGTGGACGACGTATTGCCACGGGCCGTGGTGCGCCACGTGTTCCGTGAGTTGGGCTTGCAGGCGCTCGTCGCTACTGAGGTCGAGCTCCACAAAGCGGATGCGGCTGTCTTGCAGATAGCGTCGCGAGGTGGTGGCTCTCACGGCGGCCCACACCTCGTAGCCTTCTGTCAAGGCCTGCTCCACCAGAAAACTTCCGATAAAGCCGCTGGCCCCGGTAATCAATATCTTTTTTTGCTGCGCTGCCATCTTGCTGTTTTTTTGAGACTACAAAGATACAAAAAGGCCTCCGAAGAGGTCTTCTATTTTATTTAGAAATTTCAGAACAGGGCGCACGCTGTTCTGAAAACTACGGACGATAATAAAAAAAGGTATCTATTCTCTCGAACCGATACCAAGACTCAAATAAATATTAACTATAAAAATTTGTCAAATGCAAATATATATATATATATATGTTCCAAATTTTTAAGGACAAAAATTAAAAAAAATTATCATTTTTTTCTTTTTCATCTATGGCAAAAACTTTGTAGCTATCAGCGAGGCCTCCTTCCATATTTTTCTGAAAGGACAGGCTTATTTTTTTATAGGGCTGCGCACCGGGTTTTTCTTAGTAGCTTTCTAGGAAAACTTAGTAAACTTCTAGTTTTTCCTAGTAAACTCCGAGTTTTTCCTAGAAGTTTACTAAGAAACGGCCGAAAAGGCCTATTGAAAATCAAGCGGTTACAAAGTCCGGTTTTGAGCCTGAAAAAAGAGGAGAGGCAAGGCGGTTATTCTCCGTTGCCACTCCTCTTAAGGGGAAACACTCATTCAGCACTTACCGGTCTTCGCAGATGAGCAAAACCTCATTGAGTGCCGGCCGATAGGCGTTCCTCACGGAAAACCTATGACCTTGAATTAGGGATAAAATATTAGGTTTATTATCAGATTTAATAGTCTACTTCTGGTAGTTCTTCAAGCCGGTCTTGAGATAGTCTACAAACTTATCTACGTCCTCGTCGTAAGAGTAAGAACCATTGAGGGGCTTGCCCTCGTTGTCGAGCAGCACGTAGAAAGGCTGTGCGTTGGCGCCGAACTTAGTGCGCTGCAAGTAGCTCCATCTGTCGCCGATGGTGCGGAGAGTCACTTGCTTGCCGTCCTCGTTCACCACGATGGGCTCAGCGAGCTTGGTCTTCTCGTCTACGTAGAGCGAGATGAGCACATAGTCCTTCATGAGCAAGTCGCGCACCTTGGCGTCGTGCCATACGGCGAGCTCCATCTTGCGGCAGTTCACACAACCATGGCCGGTAAAGTCTACCACTACGGGTTTGCCTGTGCGGCGCGCATGCTCCATACCGGCTTCGTAGTCGCGAAACTCTGCTTCGATGTGTACATTGTCAAGATTGAAATCCTGAGTAGACATGGGCGGCGCAAAAGCACTCACTGCCTTCAAAGGAGCGCCCCAGAGGCCGGGCACCATATATACGGCGAATGCCAAAGAGCAGAGGGCGAGGAAGAATCGGGGAACGCTGGTGTGGCGCTCGTCTTCGTCGTCGTGGGGGAATTTCAGGAAGCCGAGCAAGTAGATGCCGAGCAGGGCGAAGAGTACAATCCACAACGCCAGGAAGGTCTCGCGGTCGAGCAAGCGCCATCCGTATGCCAAGTCGGCTACGGAGAGGAACTTGAGAGCGAAGGCCAATTCCAGGAAGCCGAGGGTTACCTTCACAGCATTGAGCCAACCGCCGCTCTTAGGGGCGCTCTTCAACCAGGTGGGGAAGAGGGCGAAGAGGGTAAAGGGCAGGGCCAAAGCTACAGCGAAGCCGAGCATTCCAATGGTGGGGGCGAGGGCCGAACCGCCGCTAGTGCTCACCTCGACAAGCAGGAAGCCAATGATAGGACCTGTGCAGCTGAACGATACCAACGAGAGGGTAAACGCCATCAAGAAGATGCTGAGCAGACCGGTGGTCTTTTCTGCCTTACTATCTACGGCTGCTCCCCAGGAAGAGGGCAGGGTGATTTCGAAGCCTCCGAAGAAGCTGGCGGCAAACACTACGAGCATCAAGAAGAACAGGATGTTGAACACGGCGTTCGTAGAGAGGTCGTTCAAGGCACTGGCGCCAAAAATAGAGGTGATGATAAGGCCGAGGGCCACATAGATTACTATAATACTGATACCATAAATAATGGCGTCGCGCAAGCCTTTTTTCTTATCGCCGGCGCGCTTCAAGAAGAAGCTTACGGTCATCGGGATGATAGGCCATACGCAAGGAGTGAAGAGGGCTACGAGTCCGCCTACAAAGCCGAGGAAGAAAATGTACCACCAGGCTTTGTCGGCCACGTTACCTTCTTCGCCGCCAAAGGCTTTCAGCTCGTCGATAACGGGGGTCCACCAAGCGTTGGTGCTCACGACGGCGGGCTGTTCCACTACGGCAACAGAATCTGCTACAGCAACTTTTTCTGCTTCCTCTGCCAAAGGCTCGGCCACCACTGCTACGGGTGCTTCTTTAGCCTCTTCTTTCTTCTCGGCCTTTACGGCTGCTGCCGGACCATCGCTGCCTTTCACCGCACAGTCCACTGAGGTGGGCGGCATACAAGCCTGGTCGTTACAAGCACCGAAGGTGAAGTAGCCTTTCAAGTTATAGTCTTTCTCTGTAAGCTGCACGCGTTGCGTAAAGCTGCAAGTGCCTTCAAAGAACCTTACCTCCATTCCGAAGATAGGGTCGTGCTGACTGATTTCCTTTCCGCCCTTCTTCAGAGCGCCCACCGGCTTGGCTCCCGTGGCTTCGTCTACTGCAAAAGTAGCCGCCTGGGGACCATCAGCAGGCATGTCCGTGGAATAGACGTGCCATCCGGGTTCTGCGGTGCCTTTGAAAATAATATCTATCTCAGTAGGGCTGACACGCTTGTATTCAACACTGAAATTTACTTGTGCTTGCGCAGCGCTGAAGAAGGCTGCCAAAAGCAAGAGGGTAAGAGAAAATATTTTTTTCATAATGTCAAAAATTTCGGCTGCAAATATAAACATTTTATTCTTACCGACTGTGTTTTACTATCTAAAAGAAAAGAACTTGCAGTATTTTACTACCACAAGTTCTCTAAAATATTTATAAACTTCAAACTATTAGAAATAGTAGCAAGCGTGTGCCTGGAAGTTGTTGGTCTTGAAATCGTAGTCGCTTCCGGCTGCGCAATCAGCGTATTTGCTGAGGGCGATGTTGTAGGTAACTCCAATTTCCAAGTGGCCCAATACTTTCACGCCGGCACCTACATTCCAGGAAGTGTTCCAAGTCTTGGTGTCGAACACATAAGCGGCCTTACCCACTTTGAACTTATCGCTGCCCACGTTCAGACCAAACTGAGGACCGGTGGCAAAATATACCGAAGCTGTAGAGCCAAGGCCGATGCTGTAGCGCAGGTTGATGGGAATTTCAATGCTGCGGAAAGTCTCAGTGGTGTTGGTCTCAGAGTCTAAGTTAAGACGGCGCTGTGAATAGAGCGCTGCTGCGTCGCAACCAAAGCCTAAGGGGAGAGACAACTGAACTTTAGGACCTACGAACCAGCCTAAGCGGTTGTCGGTGTTAAAGGTTTCTGTACTGAAGTTTACTTTGCTTAAGTTCATACCGCCCATCACACCCCAGTCGAAGCCTAAGGCAGATGCGGGAGTAGCCCATGCAAAAGCTACGAGCATACTCAGGGTTAATAATAGCTTCTTCATAATCTTATATATTAAGGATTAGATAATGCCTAATTGTGTAAAGATACCGTGCTGAACTGCGTAGGCTGCGATACCGGCTACATAACCGGCAGCTGCCAACCATGTGATGTTCTTCAAGTACCAGCCGAATGAGATGTTCTCCAATCCCATTACCACAACGCCTGCGGCTGAACCGATGATCAACATTGAACCACCGACACCGGCACAGTAGGCCAAGAGTTGCCAGAAGATACCGTCCTGAGCCAAAGCTCCGGCAGCTTCGATGGGATACATACCCATACAACCGGCTACGAGGGGCACGTTGTCCACGATAGAAGAGGCAGCACCAATGACGCCGGTGATGGCATAGTGGTTAGCGCCGGTCACTTCGTTCAACCATTCGCCGAAGGCAGTGAGTGTACCTATTTCCTGCAGTGTGGCTACGGTCATCAAGATACCGAGGAAGAAGAGGATGGTGGTCATGTCGATCTTCTGCAACATGTTGGTCACGCGGTGAGTAGACATGAGGTGAGAGTTCTTCTTGCGGGCCAAGAATACTTCTACTACGGTCCAGAGCACACCGAGTACGAGGAGGATACCTACGTAGGGAGCCAAGTGGGTCAACATCTTGAACACGGGCACAAAGAGCAAACCGCCTACACCAAGGCAGAACACAATATTGCGCTCAGTCTGAGAGAACTCTTTATCTTCTTCGGCCTCGGCTACGTCCTTCACCACTTCCAACTCGCCCTTCATGCGGAAGTGCATCAACAAACAGGGCACCAAGAGGCTCACTACTGAAGGCAAGAACACTTGCATGATGACACCTGTAGTAGAAAGCATGCCGCGCACCCACAACATGATGGTGGTTACGTCGCCAATGGGAGAGAAAGCACCACCGGCATTGGCAGCGAGGATGATGAGACCTGCAAAGAGCATACGGTCGTTGCGGCCCGCAACGAGTTTGCGGAGCACCATAATCATTACGATAGAGGTGGTGAGGTTATCGAGTACAGCAGAGAGGATAAAAGTCAACCATGCCATGCTCCACATCAGTTTGCGCTTGCTGGTAGTTTCAAGAGCCTTCTTTACGAAGTTGAAACCGCCGTTGGCGTCTACAATTTCTACGATAGTCATTGCGCCCATGAGGAACACAATAATCTCACAAGTCTCAGAGAGGTGGTGGAGCATAGAGGCTGACACGGTGTCGCCATGCTGCGGAGTAAACATACCTGCTGAAACACCAATAGTGTAGAGTGTCCAACAGATGGCACACATCAAGAGCGCCACAGGAGCTTTGTTAATCTTCGTGCCGTGCTCTAAGGCAATGCACGCATAGCCGAATACAAATACAGCTACAATAATGGTTGCAATCATGCTTTGATAATTTTTTTAATTTGGTAAATAAATTAAGTTGATTTAAGAATTTATCTACAAAGGAACTACTTTTTTCAGAGAGCAAAAAATAAAACCCAGATAAATCTACCCTTTACAATATTTTTATAAAAAATATATTAACTTTGCATCCTCTGCCTATCAAATCGGGCTTTATAAGCAGCCCGGAAGAGGCTGCCCCTGTAGTTCAACGGATAGAATAGAAGTTTCCTAAACTTTAGATAGGAGTTCGATT
>CALCHR010000244.1 GCA_937901185.1 uncultured Bacteroidales bacterium | reverse complement strand
TGGGGCTCCTGCTTCCAATGCCCTCTTGCGGAACACCTCCTCAACCTCACGGCATCCCTTCTCTCCAATAACCACAGGCACACCCTGCTTTATAATACCAGCCTTCTCCCCGGCTATCTCCGCCAAAGAATAGCCCAGATGTTCACAATGGTCCAAACCGATATTGGTAATTACAGCCAACTCCGGTGTAATGATGTTTGTAGAATCCAGCCTTCCACCCAAGCCACACTCTATCCCTGCAACATCCACCTCCTGCCAGGCAAAATAAGCGAATGCCAAGGCTGTAGTAATCTCAAAAAAACTTGCCCCAATCTCCACAAACCGTCCCTTGTACTCCTTGAGGAAACCGTACACAAACTCCTGCGGAACCATCTCCCCGTTCACCTTAATCCTCTCCCTGAAATCTACCAGGTGAGGAGAAGTATAAAGGCCAACCTTGTAGTTTTTCTGCAACGCAGCAGCCAACATATGGCTTGTAGACCCCTTGCCGTTTGTACCTGCTACATGAATGGTGCGGAACCTGCGGTGGGGGTGCCCCAGCATGGCATCCAATGCCTGCATGCTCTCAATCCCCGGTTTATAAGCCACCTTTCCCGCTGTCTGATACGAAGGAAAACGGTTAAAAATGAACTCTATCTCCTGCTGGTACTCCTGTTGTGTCATTACAAATGTTTTAACTTGCGTAAAGTTACTTTATTTTTTACTCTTTCCATAAGAAAAGGGACAAAAAAAAGGCACCTGCAAATCTGCAAGTGCCTTAACTTATTTGTAGCGCGACCCAGGATTGAACTGGGGACCTCATGATTATGAATCATGCGCTCTAACCAGCTGAGCTATCGCGCCATCGCAAAGTTTATTGCTGTTTGCGGATGCAAAAGTAGGTTATTTTTTTTATCTGACAAAATATTTGGATAGTTTTTCAGAGAAAAATCTGCTATAATCCTGTTTTTCTACCTCCCTTCGGGGATGAATTGCGCTTCGTGTACGAGGATTGGAGTACTTTTTTCGATCGGAGCAGGAACCGGGGGCCAGCAGAAGTCGTACACCTCTGTCATGCCTGCAGTGCGGAAGTAAGTCCACTTCAAACCTAGCAAGGCGATAAGCTGTCCCAGGAATTCCGGGTGGTCGTAGAGGTTCAGTTCGCTGCGCACGGCATAGGTTCCGCTATTCGCCAATTTTACGGGGAGGCACTTTGCTGGGTCGGTCTCGTGGGGGCTGTCGGCCAGAAGCATATTGGTGTTTATCTCGTCGAGGGGGGTGTCAAACACGCTTTGCTTGAGACTGTTTCCCGGCACGTAACCCACGATGTAGCCCTTTACCCAAGATGCAGCTTTCAAATCAAGTTCGTTGCAGAATTGGGCCACGGTCAGCGTGTCGGTAGTGGGCGTTGGTATGGGGCTTTCTGTATCTTCGCCCTCACTGCTATCGCCTTCCTCTCCGCTGTCGGTGGGGAGTTCCAACTTGCCGCAGGCGCAGAACAAACAGAGCAGGAGTAGGAGGGAGAGGATTTTTTCTTTCATGGAGAGGTGGGGTTATGCGTAGGGAAATTTACGTAGTGCGCCCAGTAACTGTGAATTTTGGTGGGGCAGTCCCACGCTGATGCGCAAACAGTTTTCGCAGAGGTCGAAACAGCTTGCAGGTAGTACGCTGATTCCTTGTTGGCTCAGATAGGCATATACAAGGTCTGCATTCTTGAAACGTACCAAGAGAAAGTTGGCCGCTGAGGGAAATATCTTCTCGCAGAAGGGTAGGAGTTTCAGAGCTTCGGCCATGCGGTCGCGCTCTTCGAGCAGGCGCTTTACCCACTGGTCCACGTCGAAGCGGTGCTTGATGAGTTCTCTTCCTTTTTCTAAAACCGGAATGCTCAGGGGGCATGAGTAGGCCACATCTTTTAGATAGGCCACAATGGCGGGCACGGCATAAGCTACGCCCAGGCGCAGGGCAGCAGCACCCCATGCTACGGAAAACGTGTCGAGCACCACGAGGCTGGGATGGCGGACCAGTTCTTTGCGCACAGACTCGCAGCGGGCAAAGTCGATATAGCTTTCATCGATCACCACTATTCCCTCAAAGCCTTCGAGCAACGCCTTCACCTCGCTCCAGGGGAAGAGAGTGCCCGTGATGTCGTTGGGGTTGCAGAGGAGCATCAGTTTGGTGTTCTCGTCTGCCGCAGCCAATAGCTTTTCTGCGGACAACTCGAAGTCGGAAGAGAGACTGACGCAGCGACACTCCACGTCGTTTAGTGCGGCGCGGTGGGCGTACATCGGAGAGGTGGGCTTGATGGAAACCACATTGTCTTTTTGGGGCACGCAGAAGAGGCGCAGCAGGAGATCTACCAACTCCTCGCAGTCGCCTGCGGGGAATATGCAGTCTTCTCTTAAACCACGTAGCCGGCCCATCTCCTCGCAGAAGAGTCTCAACTCGGTGTTAGAGTAGCGGTTGTAAGGAGCGTTGTAGGGGCTTTCGTTGGCGTGTAGACGCAACTCAGAATGATAGTCGGGCAGAGGAAACTTTCTCTCTCCGTTTTCTATCAGTGCCTGAATGTTGGGGCGCACCAGGAGTTTCAGCTCTTTCATATCTTCGTAGTCGGCAGGGTGCCTTAAAGGATCTTTTTGCAAAGATATGAAACTCCAGGTAAATAAGGCCTCTCGTAACGGCTAAAAAAATACTGCCGCCTCGTTGCTTGGTGCAAACGGGGCAGCAGTTTATGTGGTGTGGGAGCCTATGGCTTTATCCCAGATACTTCATCAGGATGTTGATGTTTGAGTCTTCGCGCAGACGGCGTAGGGCGCGTTCTTTGATTTGGCGTACGCGTTCGCGTGTCAGGCTTAAAGAATTGGCTACCTCTTCAGCAGTCATTTCGTTGCGGCCTATGCCGAAGAGCATTTTCAATACGAGTTGTTCGCGCTCAGTGAGGATGCCGAGGGCTGCTTCAAGGTCGGCCGAGAGCGACTCTTTCTCCATCTGGTTGTCAGTGCCGGGCGCAGAGTCGTCGGTCATGATGTCGATGAGGCAGTTAGAGTCGTCGTCTTGGAAAGGAGCATCCACAGACACTTTCTTGCCGTTGGTGCCCATCGCCTCTTGCACTTTGCTTACATCGGTGTCGAGGATGTCGGCCAACTCTTGTACAGAGGGACGGCGCTCGTTTTCTTGCTCGAAGTTGACAATGGCTTTTGTCAGCTTGCTTTGGAAGCCCACCTGGTTCAAAGGCATGCGCACGATGCGGCTTTGCTCTGAGATGGCTTGCAGAATGCTTTGACGAATCCACCATACGGCGTAAGAGATGAACTTGAAGCCGCGGGTCTCGTCAAACTTTTGTGCCGCTTTGATAAGTCCCAGGTTACCTTCGTCAATCAAGTCGTTCAACGCCAAGCCTTGGTTTTGGTATTGTTTGGCTACGCTGACTACGAAACGCAAGTTGGCGCGTGTCAAGCGTTCCAAAGCTTCTCTGTCTCCGTGGTGGATGCGTTGTGCGAGTTCCACTTCCTCGTCTGTCGAGATAAGTTCTTCGCGTCCAATCTCTACCAAATACTTGTCCAAGGCCGCGCTGGAGCGGTTGGTGATACTCTTGTTAATCTTTAGTTGTCTCATACAGCACTTGCGAATAGGTGTGCAAAATTAGTAAAAAATATTGACTTGCACCACTTTTTAGAAGTTTTTAAGCATACATGTCCGCTGTGTGCGGTTAAGGCTTCCAAGGTGCGTGTCGGTCCGTGGGTAAAAACAAGGGCCGAAAAAGAAGAAGCCTTATCTCCTTGGGATGAGGCTTCTTCTTCTGTGTGGGCGCTGACGGATTCGAACCGCCGACCCTCTGCTTGTAAGGCAGACGCTCTGAACCAGCTGAGCTAAGCGCCCTTGTTCCTTTCAAAAGCGATGCAAAATTAAGGATAATTCTGTAACCGACAAAATTTCCTATAAGTTTTTTTCTATTTTTTATTGCTGCGCCTCTATTTATGGACCTTTTTAGGCTATAGAGTGGGCTTATGGCAGGAGTTTTTCACCGCGAGCCTCTTCTTCCTCTCCCAGCTCCATGTACTTGAGTAAGGCTTTTAGTGCTGCGCGGGCCACGCGGGGTTCGCCGCCTTTCAGGTCGCTTTCCAGCTGGTCGAGCAGTTCGTAGCTGTCGCGCTCGCCGGGTTTCATCTGCTTCATAAAGAGGCGCGCCCAGAGCAGCCAGCCGCAGAGGCGATACATTTCTTCTTCGCGGGCCACCCATTCAAAGGCTTTGGCCGAAGCGTAGGGCAGGCGGGCGAAGAGGTGCATCACGGTGCACTCGGCTTCTTCCGTAAAGCGCATTTGCTCCACCCACAGGTCGGCCAGCTCTTCGCAGAAGTCTGCTTCGGGCATCAGCATGGTGGCCAGCAGTCGGCATTCGCGGATGTCTTCTTTCCACAGCGCGGCAGCCAGTTCGTAGGTGTGGGGCAACTCTTCGGCCATGGCTTGCAAGCGTGGCAGCTCCACGCCGAAGTTCACTTTATACGTCAGCCCTTTCTCGCGCATCGAGGTGCTGGTCACGCCGTTCATCACGCCGCGCAGGCTCTGCTTCACAAAGCGCAGCTGCTCGGCCAGCGTCAGGTTGTTCTCTTCCATAATAGCTTGGTTTATGCAGTGCAAAGATAATATTTTTTTGAGATTGGGGCTTAAGGTCTTTAAGGTCTTTAGAGTCTTTAAGGACTTTAAGGTCCCTATATTATATAATAATGTGTAGGGCAAGAAAAAAGCCTTCCCTTTGTGGGGGAAGGCTTTGCTTATGCTCGGGAAGAGTGTGTGCTTACTCTTCGTCTTGCTTCATCCAGTTGGAGCTGCTCCAGCCGCGGTGGTGAGACCATGCATCGGAACCATTCAGTTCTTCTTCTTTGTTTACGGGTACTGATACAGCCAACATGTTTTCAGTGTAGAGATTCGCTACACGAGTGTTGGGGGTGATATATGCTTTTTTCATATTCATTTACTTATATATAACAGTAGTTAGTAATCCGGGATTATTTTACGAAGAACTTCTTTCCGTTCTGGATGTAGATACCGCCCTTCGCTACGTTCACTACGCGGCGTCCGCTGAGGTCGAAGATAGGAGCGTTGCTCTTCTCTGTCTTTTCTACAGTCTCGATACCGGTTACGTCGTCACCGCCGAAGTAGAGCTTCACTGCGCTGAGAGTTTCGTCGAGTACGAGGTAAGCCTTGCCTTGCTTGATGGTGCGGTCGGTAGCAGAGAGAGGATAGAATCCTACTACGCTGTCTACTGCGCCGAGTACGTAAGCGTTCACAGCAGCGTCTACAGTGAAGTCAGCCTTAGCGGCATCGCCACGGAGCAAGTTGCCTGTTACGTCGGCGAGCTCTTCAGTAGTAGCGGGAACCATAGCCACAGCTTGACCCTTTTGAGCGTCGTCAGTGCTTACGAGCACTACGCCGGTGTTAGCGGGCACAGCGCCTTCCACCTTCTCGAGCTTGATGTAGTGGCTTTCGTCCTTAGCAGCGATGTAAACTTCTACGTTGCTGGGAGCTACAGTAGCGAAAGGAGCGCAGAATGTAGAGAGAGCAGCTACGTTTTCAATGCCTTGAGCATCGTTTACAACGGGCTTGTTGGGGAATTCTACTTCTGTAACCTTAACCATTGAAGTCAAGTTGTGACGGCAGAAAGGTGCATTAGCTTGGTCGAAGCCCTTGTTGTTCTTAATTACGAAGTAGATGAGTTCATCTCTGTCAGCTCTTTGAGTAGCCAAACCTACATAGCCAAAGAGGAGTTCATCGGTTACAGCAATAGCGTCAGTGTTTCCGGCAGTTGCCACATTGCTTGGAGTCAACTTAGTGATAGTAAAGTCATTGAAGAACTTACCTTCGGTTTGGTCGTAAACCTCAGTGAAGCCCTTGTTGCCATTAGTGCCGGCACTGCTACCCTTAACTGCGAGGTATTGACCATTGTTGTTTACAAATACATATTTGTCGCCTACTACTTTACATACAAATGTGCAAGCGTCGGCTTCGTTTTCTGACATGTATACACCAGTAGTGGCGTCGCAAGCGAAGTAGAACTTAGTGCCGTCCTTCTGTACATTAGTAAAGGTATAAGCCTTACCATCTTCAGGCATCTTCACATTGCTGGTTGATTTGTAGCTTGCGGCAGCAGTAGCGAGGGCAGCCAAGTTTTCAGTTGACTTGCAGTCGGCCTTAGAGTTAGCAGCCGCAGCGGCGAGGAGTTCTCTTTCACTGTCAGCGGGATAACCTACGCCGTCGTAAGAAGCAAGAATTCCTTCAGCCGTGAGAGCACCTTCGTAGTTCTGAATCATAACGAGCACTGTAGAAGGATCGAATACTTCGTCGTTAACAGCGGCAACTTCGAATTGGTTACCAGCGTCCAACTCGTTCCAGTTCAATACACCGGCGTGGTCATAGCCATTGCTGATGTTGATGCACTCAGTGCCGTTGAGCTTGATAGAGAAGTAGCCGGAAGCTTCTTTGGTGAGGGTAACGCTAGAGGCAGGTACTGCAGACATTTCTGCGAATGAGCCACCAGCGTCGTGTACAAACTTGTCAGCGCCGAGGCTGTAGAGATAGCTCTTGCCGTTGTGGCTAACGATGGCGAACTGCTGGTCTTTGCTGGTTACATCCTTATCAACTCCGGCCTTCACGGTAGAAGTCAAGTAGGGAGATGTAGCGTTTGCGTAGAAGTAACCGCGGCCGTTGTCTTGAGGAATGATTACGTAAACTTTATCGTTTGCGAGTTCAGAAGTTTCAGTGATAGGAGTGTAGGGAAGTGCGGGGATAGCGTTTTCGTAAGCTGCTACGGCTGCTTCGATAGTGGTCAATACGGCAGCGTCAATATCGCCGGCTTCGCAGAAAGCGAAGGCATTACCCTTATCGTTTACATCGCTGTAACCGCCGTTCCAGTTGATAAGACCAGTGGCGAAGTCGAAGCTGGTGTTGAAGATGTGGGGGGCTGTAGCCTGGCAGAGCATGAAGGGATAATCGGCTACGTTAGAACGCTTGGCAATCTCGTAGCTGTTGGTCACTGTGCTTACGAGGGGGATAGAAGCGTTTCCGGTTTCTGTAGTACCAGCGAACTTAGCTGCTGCGATGTTGTAGAGGTAGAACTTACCCTTAGCTGACTTGTAGATAGCCCATTGGTAGTTGGCAGTCTCAGTGCTGTATTCAATGTCGTTGTAGCCGCTTCTACCGTTCCAAGAAATCACATCGGATGCGCTGGGGTGGTAGAGGATACCGCTGCCATTGCGTGCGTTGAGGATGGTGTACACCTTATTGTTGCTCAGGTCATTCAAATCTGTAACAAATACGGGCTCGGGTTCGGGTTCGGGAGCAGGTCCGTTTTCTAAAGCATCGATAGCAGCAAGTGCTGTGTTCAGCATGTCTTCGTTTACAGTTTCAGAAGCTGCGTTGAATGTGTAAGGGTGGCCGCCGTCGTTGTACTCGTTGTTCCAACGTACGTTGTCATTGGCTTGTCCCCAACCTACGGCTGCTGTTACATAAGCATCTCTCTTTGTAGATTGAATCTTGAGGTAGCCTTCGTTCTTTTCGATGGTTACGGGGAAGGGAGTTGCGCTGAGTTCTACAGCGTCGCCGCCTTTGTCGTTCATGAATAGGCCGTTAGCCAAAGAGAAAATATAGGTATTGCCTTTAGCTGAGTTGTAAACGTACCAGTAGGGATTTACGCCACTCTCTGTACGGCTGGCAAATGCACAGTCTGTGCCTGAAAGACCAGGATACTTAGATTCTGCCAACTTGATTTTTCCTTCGTAGGCAGTAGAGTATACCAAGTAGCCGCGGCTGCAACTCATACCTGTGTCGAAGTTTTGGATTTCATAAACGCCGTTAGCTACAGCGGGTACAAATACTACTACTTCTTTCAGTTCCCAGAGAGAGCAAGCGTTGCCTGCAGTGGGGCCACCAACGTGGGTGTTGGCCTTCAAAGAAGTGGTAGAACCGTTTGTGCAGTCAGAGCCGTTGTTGTTCAGATATTTGTCGTCGCCAACTGTCAAGGTTACAACGCCCGGAGTGTGATCGGGAGCTGCGAGTACCCAAGAGGTTACTTTGCCATCAGTGGTGTGGATACCTTCTGTAGCTGTGTAGCTGAGGTATTTGTTAGATACGGTGCTCTTCATGTAGTAGCCACCATCGCCGGCGCTCTCGAAAGAGAAAGTGGTGCCTTCAGCAGCTTGACCGCTGATTACGGTGCCATTGTCAGCAATAAATCTTTCTGTGCTGTGGGCTGCGCCTGAGCGGCATTCGAGGGTGTAGAATTTACCTTCTTCTACCAACGGAGCAGCAGATGCTTCTTTCACTACGAGCTGCACGTCGATAACAGAACCTCTGTTTGCTGTAATTGTATTGCCTGCGTCATTGCAGCCTGCAGGGTCGATGCTGTTCCAGTCTACCTTGAAACGGATGTAATAAGTACCGGGGGTAGTGGGAGCTGTAAATGCAGGAGGATTGTTGGCGTTGCAGTTGTTGGCTACAGTTTGGCCTAAACTGTTCTTGTCATTGTAGTAGGTGTAAGAAACCAACTCTTCAGCGCTGTTCAAAGCGTTGTCTTGGTTGAGGTCGATGTACACATAACCGTGCATCCAAGATCCATCATAACCGATGGTCGGAGTAACAGACTCGCCGGCAGCCACTTCGAAAGATTGGCTGGTGTAGTCGTTGTACACTTTTCCTCTGGTAGCAGACACGTCGATAGTCTGTTTGCCAAAGGCTGGACTCTGAAGTGTAACAGAATTTACATGTCTGTCACCTTTCGTAGCATTCACATCAAAATTGATGGGATACTTTTGTGCGCTCAGCCCGATACAGACTAAGCAAAGCATCAAGAGACTAGTAATTTTTCTCATAATGAATTGATTATTAAAATAGTTAAAACAAAATTTCTGTTGTAGGTGCACTATACACCGCTACAAAATTACGAATGTTATTTTAATTAAGAAAAGAATTTGCCAAGTTTTTAATTGTGGGCGAGCGATGTTGTTATGAATATTTAATGATTTTTAAGATTTGAGAGGTGCTGGTATTGCTTTGAAAATGCGTTTGCGCTTGCCGGGAAATCTTCAGCGGCTCGCAGAAATTCCTCGGTGTTTAGAAAATTTTCTTAGTAAAGGCCGAGGAAAATTTTTCTCTTTACTAAGAACCGGCCCAAAAGTCCCATTTTCTCTTTCGTAAAGATGCAAAAAAGCGGGACGCCCCTGGTGGGCTCCCGCTTCGCTATTACAAAGATAATACATTTGGCGGCGAAATGCAAATGGCGTTTAACTTTCTTTTGCAAATGTGTTAAAGGATTGTCTGTATCCTCTGGTGCTAATCGTTTGTTGTTGGCCTCGCAAAACAGGGTGTTTTTCCATTTCCCCGAAATTTGGAGAGGTTGGTCAGGGGATATAAACAATGATGGGCTGCCATTTATCGGGGGATAAATGGCAGCCCATGGTGGGATATGTGTCCTTCGGACGGTCTTCTGTATTATCCGACCACTTCTTTGGCGCGCTCGAGGGCGGCGTTGATGTTGGGACAGATGTTCTCTTTGCCCAGTTCGTCGCAGAGGCCTGCGTGGTCAAGCACTTCGTATACTTTTTCCTGCACGCCGGAGAGCACTATCTCTGTGCCTTCGCGGCGACTCATGGCGCAGAGCGTCTGCAGGTTGTGGATGCCGGTGGAGTCGATGAAGGGCACGCGGCGCATGCGGATGATGCGCACCTTGGGATGGTTGGCCATGCCCGCCATGAGGTCTTCAAACTTGTTGGCGATGCCGAAGAAGTAGGGGCCGTTGATTTCGTATACCTCTACGCCGCGGGGGATGATGAGGTGCTCTTCTTCGTGGAGCTGTACGTCGATTTCTTCGGCGGGGTCAATCTCGTCGGCAATGAGTTTCACCTGTGTGGTCTCGGCCATGCGGCGCATGAAGAGCAGACAGGCGATGACGAGGCCCACCTCGATGGCGATGGTGAGGTCGAAGATGACGGTGAGCAAGAAGGTGATGATGAGCACGGTGATGTCGCTCTTGGGGTTCTTCATCAAGGCGCGGAAGGTGCGCCAGCCGCTCATGTTGTAAGACACGATGATGAGCACGCCGGCCAAGCAAGCCATGGGAATGTAGGCGGCGAGGGGCATGAGCACGAGGAAGATGAGTAGCAGCACGGCGGCATGGATGTTGCCCGAAACGGGAGTGCGGCCGCCGTTGTTGATGTTGGTCATGGTGCGGGCGATGGCTCCTGTGGCGGGGATACCGCCGAAGAGGGGTGTGCAGACGTTGGCGATGCCCTGGCCGATGAGCTCTTGGTTAGAGTCGTGGCGGTCGCCCGTTACGCCGTCGGCCACGGTGGCAGAGAGCAAGCTCTCGATGGCGCCGAGCACAGCGATGGTCATGGCCGTGGGGAAGAGGAGTTTCACCTGCTCCCATGTGATGTCGGGCATGGTGAGGGCCGG
>CALCHR010000243.1 GCA_937901185.1 uncultured Bacteroidales bacterium | reverse complement strand
GCGGCAGCGCCGGTACTGCTGACCCCCTGAACCAGCGCGCTACCTGCGGCTGGAAGGCTACCAAGGTTGCTGAGCGTCTGGTCGAGCAGTTCATGGTGCGTGTCGAGTCCAAGTGCACCTTTGAAGGCGCAGCCAACTAAGGACTGATACGACCCGGTAACACGGGGCTGGGGAGGGGTTTTCCTCCTCCCCTCCCCAGCAATACAAAAGGAGGAGAGCCAAATGGCAACCAATAAGAAGAATGAGGAAGTCGCGGAGGCCATGAGCCTGGCAGACGTTCAGAAGCAGATCGCGGACATGCTGGCCAGCGCCAAGCTGGAGGCTGACCGCATCATCGAGGAGGCTCGCAAGGCAAGCGGCAGCAAGGCGGTGAGCGCTGAGCGCGCAGCTGAGCTGGCAGCTGACAAGGCAAAAGGCGAGGAGCTGGTGGAGATCAAGCTCTTCAAGGACACCGGCAAGTACAAGGACGACGTGTTCGTGGGCTGCAACGGTGAGGCCATCGCCATCAAGCGCGGTGAGCGCGTGAAGATCAAGCGCAAGTTTGCCGAGATCCTGGACAACAGCGAGCACCAGGATTACGAGACCGCCCAGATGATCGAGCAGAAGAGCGGCGAATGGGCCAAGAGCGGCCTGTAACTGAATACCTACCG
Organism: uncultured Bacteroidales bacterium; assembly: GCA_937901185.1. Lineage (GTDB taxonomy): Bacteria > Bacteroidota > Bacteroidia > Bacteroidales > Bacteroidaceae > Alloprevotella. Next base: position 2,632 of record CALCHR010000243.1, on the reverse strand, counting down.
CGACGCAGACATTCTACTCTATGACACGGCATGGGGACAAGCAGCCAAACTGGGCATGCCTGTCCCTTTTGTCATATGGGAGGTGTTAGCATGATTTTTTCCAGCCAGCTTGGAAAGCTGGACGGATATACCAATGAACAGGCTGTCAAAGCGGTGGCAAACCACCTGCGGAAGGTGCAGGAGGAGCTGGAGTACCGGCTGAGCGTGCTGGACAGCGAAAACATCACCGAGATTGACACCAATATTACCAAGATGAGCGGCCCGCTCATTGAGCTGATTGCCGAGAATGAGAAGGCTGTGGCGCAGCTGACCATCGCAGGCAATGAGATCCGAGCCGAGGTGACGAGGGAGCTGGAGGGGCTGCACTCTGAGATCAGCCAGACGGCCACCCAGCTGCAGAGCCAGTTCAGCAATGAGCTACTGGAGGTGCAGAGCAGCTTCAGCCAGACGGCAAGTGAGATCCGCGCAGAGGTGAGCAGCGAGATTGCTCAGGTGCAGAGCAGTTTCAGCGTGCAGATGGGCAAGATCGAGGGCACTGTGAGTGACCTGCAGACCGGCATGAGCCACGCGCTGAAGCTGGACAGTGGCGGCGTGTACATCGTGGACCAGGATGGAAACCAGGTGACGATTCAAGGTGGCCAGATCAATGCCCAGGGGCTGGTGATTACCTCGGAAAACCTGCCGGAGGGTATCGCCATGAAGAGCGACATCCCCACCAGCACCAGCCAGCTGACCAACAACAGCGGCTTTACCAGCCTGAGCAGCGTGGCATCCTATGTGAGCAACCTGGGCTATACGGACGCCACCGGCGTTGTGAGCATCATCAACGGCACGGTAGATGCCGACTTCATCAACGCACTGGGCGTCACAGCCAGATACCTGTCCGGTGACGTCATCACCGTCAATTACGGCGCGGCTACCTATGCGATCATGTATGCGGGTCGAAACAGTGTAGGCACGACGGCCTTTGAGCTGTACGGAACAAATGGCCTGCGACTGTCGGCGGGAGGCAATATCTACCTGCATTCTTCCGGAGGACAGATATTGAACCTGGGCGAGGGTGGCCTGTGCCAGCTGACCGGTGGCCCGCTGGTCATCGGACTGCACAGCTATGGATCGCTTGCAGACCGCCCCAGCACCGGCGCCTATGGCCAGGTGTACTTCGCGCTGGAGTGAGGTGAGGTAGATGGGCACGATATCATTTTATTGTGGCGATGGTATTTCCAGCTTCACAATAAGACGAACTTATAACGGAACCAGTTACACAAACACCGGCACGTTCAACACTTACGGGTTCGACGATGGTACAACGGTTTCGCTGGAAGGCTTTGTACTACAAAGTGGCTACGGCTACCCCGTAAAAGTCATAAATCAAAGCACTGGTGGCGTGTATACTTACACCTCTGCCGGTACGGCGCCGTGGACATTCAACAGCAACTATGGTGCTGTATCATCTTCCGGCTATAGGATCGAAGCCACGTCTCTCATCACCAACTATTATGTAACGTTGTACTTCGATGCCAACGGAGGAAGCGGAGCGCCAAGCGCACAGACCTATATGGGAACCAGCCAGTATATTTCTGTGACGATCCCCGGCACAATGCCAAGTCGGAGTGGGTACACATTCTTGGGATGGAGTACATCCAGTACGGCCACATCTCCCAGCTACTATGCAGGCGTTACATATAGCAATTGGTGGGCGTCGACATCCAGCAGCTACGGCATGACGCTGTACGCGGTCTGGCAGAAAGCAGACACCACATACTACGCATACCTGGCGTACAACGCAAACGGCGGCAGCGGGGCACCGAGCCAGCACCAGGTTTCTGGTAAAACGGAAACTTTTAACGCGCAGATCTCCAGCGTTGTGCCGACCCGCAACGGATATACGTTCGCCGGGTGGTGGCTGTACAACATTGAGTCCTACGGTACCTATCAACCGGGAGGGCTGGTGCCGATCACCGGCACAGCGGGCTCGCCCAGCTCCACACCGCACACGCTGTACGCGCAGTGGACAAAAAACGCCAGCACAGGCAAGGTGCATATCGGAAACGGATATGGATTTGACAGCTATACACCATACATCTGGTACAACGGCGGATGGCGCAAGGCCGTGCCCTACGTCTGGTACAACGGAGGATGGAAGAAAGGAGTGTAACGCATGGAGGAAATGATTAAGGAACTAAGCATTGCTGAGGCTCTGCTGGGCTCGCTGTCCGTGACCTACGAGGCACAGGACACCGTGGTGGCGGCCAAGAGCAAGATCCGCAGAGTGAAAGCGGAGCTGGAGCAGATGGGAAAGGAGCAGAAGGACGGACAGACTGATTAACGTTAAAATCAGCGGCAGCCATCTGACGAAGGACAGCAAGACTGCCGGTGTGCAGGGCGAGGCCAATGTGAACCGCCTGCGCATCAGTTTCGACGACGGCTGGGACGGCTACGCCAAGAAGGTTACCTTCTGGGATGCCAGGGGCAAGAACCCCGTGGAGCGCACGCTGACTGTTGATTTGCTGGAAAATGCAGCAATCACGCACATTTTTCGTGACTATACCAGTCCTAACAACCCCTCCGTCACGGCTACGCCGTGCCACCTCCCCTACATGGGAGGTTTATAGAAGCTCCCCTACGAGGC
>CALCHR010000242.1 GCA_937901185.1 uncultured Bacteroidales bacterium | reverse complement strand
CCACAAACTCGCCGATGGAGGTCAGCGTGCCCGGTAAAAGGACATCGGAGAAACGGATGCCCACTACAAAATAGGTGACGGCAGCTACGGCGGTGAACAAGAAACAGCCCGGCATTCCCTCCCGATAGAACATAAGGAAGAAAGCAAAGTATACCAGCGCCGAACCGGTCTCGCGTTGCAAAATGATAAGCACCATAGGCAGGAGGATAAGGCCGGCGGCTTGGGCAAAGTGTTTCATCTTGTGCAGGGAGAAGCCGTATTGACTGATGTATTTAGAGACGGTCAGCGCCGTAATACATTTGGCAAACTCGGCAGGCTGCAGACTGACGGGGCCAAGCTTAATCCACGAGTAGGAGCCTTTGATGTCTGTGGCCAAAAAGGGTGTGACCAAGAGAAGCAGCATGGTGCCAACGTAGAGCAAACCGGCGAGCGTGTCGAAGTAGCGGTCGTCGATCATCAGCAAGGTAAAACCCAAGCCAAAGGAACAGCACATCCACGCCAACTGCTTACCGGTGCGGCTTTCCCAGTTCAGGAAATCCGTATCGCCTATCTCGTGGCTTGCACCGCAGAGGCTGAACCAACCAAAGGCCAGCAGCAGAATGTAGAGCAACACCGTGATGCGGTCTACCGACATAAATGGATAGCGAGGAAGCTTATCTGACATAGTTTCCGTAGATGATTTTCCGTTCCTCAAAGGCCTTTGCTTTCTCTTCCGATTCGGGTGAGAGGGAGCCGTTGAGATATTTTTCCATGATAAGAGCGCCGAGTGGCACGCCATATACGTTTCCGAAGCCGCCGTTCTCCACATAGACAGCTACAGCTATCTTGGGGTCATTCATAGGGGCAAAGCCCATGAAGGCACTATGGTCTTGTCCGCGGTTTTGAGCTGTACCTGTTTTTCCGCAGACGTCGAGGCCGGGTAAGTTGGCCAGGCGACAGGTACCATTGACTACGGCCTGGCGCATACCGGCCACGGCGTAGTCGTACCACTTCTTGTCGACCATCGTATAGCGTGGTGTGCGGTAGAGGCTGTCTATTTGTCCGTCCTGAATGCTGCGTACCACGTGGGGAGTATAGAAGTGACCGCGGTTGGCTATTGTGGCTGCGAGGTTGGCTATTTGCAAAGGTGTGGCAGTCACTTCGCCCTGTCCGATAGAGATGGAGATGACGGTTAGCGGATTCCAGGATTTGTTGTAGTGCTTGTCGTAGTAGTTGGCATTGGGTATCATGCCGCGTGCCTCTCCCGGGAGGTCGATGCCCAGTCTGTAGCCAAAGCCCATAGCTACAAGGTGGTCTTTCCACTGTGTCATGGCATCCTGGATGGTCTCAAATTTTTTGCGGTTGTTAAACATGCGGTAGAGATTCCAGCAGAAGTAAGCATTGCAAGAGGTGGCGATGGCCGGCACTAAAGGTATGGGCGAAGCGTGGCCGTGGCAGCCGAGGTGGAGACCTTTGTAATTGAAACCACCATGGCAGGGAAAAGAAATTTGTGGGTCGATGCTACCTTCTTGTAAGCCCAGAAGCACCTGTGTGAGCTTAAATGTGGAACCTGGAGGATAGGTTCCCATGATGGCGCGGTTCAGCAAGGGTTTCATGGGGTCTTTGCTAAGCAGGCGGTGGTTCTTTCCGCGATCGCGGCCCACCATGATGCGCGGGTCGTAAGAGGGAGAGGAGGCCATGCAAAGAATTTCGCCCGTAGCGGGTTCTATAGCTACGATGGCGCCTAGTTTTCCTTTCAGCAGGCGTTCTGCCAGAGCTTGCAGTTCCATGTCGAGGCCCAAGGTAAGGTTC
>CALCHR010000241.1 GCA_937901185.1 uncultured Bacteroidales bacterium | reverse complement strand
GACGGATAGCAGCAGTCATAGCCAAACGAGAGTCAGAGTCGATGTTGATCTTACAAACTGCAGACTTAGCTGATTCACGCAACCATTCTTCGGGGATACCGATAGCAGCCTTCAACGCACCACCAAACTTGTTGATAGTAGCAACTTCGTCCTGAGGAACTGAAGAAGAACCGTGGAGCACGATGGGGAAACCAGGAAGCTTAGCTTCTACTGCCTTCAACACGTCGAATGCGAGGGGAGGAGGTACCATGAGACCAGTCTTGGGGTCGATTGTGCACTGTTCGGGAGTGAACTTGTAAGCACCGTGAGAAGTACCGATAGAGATAGCCAAAGAGTCACAACCTGTGCGAGTAGCGAAGTCGATTACTTCTTCGGGGTCAGTGTAAGTGTGGTGGTCAGAAGAAACTTCGTCTTCTACGCCGGCCAATACACCGAGCTCACCTTCTACAGTTACGTCAAACTGATGAGCGTATTCTACAACCTTCTTAGTGAGGGCTACGTTCTCCTCGTAGGGGAGGTGTGAACCGTCGATCATCACTGAAGAGAAACCAGAGTCGATGCAGCTCTTGCAAGTCTCGAAAGTATCTCCGTGGTCGAGGTGAAGAACGATCTCAGGCTTTTCGCAACCGAGCTCCTTAGCATATTCTACAGCACCTTGAGCCATGTAGCGCAACAAAGTAGCGTTGGCATATTGGCGAGCGCCTTTAGACACCTGAAGGATAACGGGTGATTTTGTTTCAACAGCAGCCTTGATGATGGCCTGCATTTGCTCCATGTTGTTGAAGTTGAAAGCGGGAATTGCGTAACCGCCGTCGATGGCTCTCTTGAACATCTCGCGGGTGTTCACCAAGCCCAATTCTTTGTAGTTAGTCATAATAGTGAAATTATTAATGGGTTTGTCTTAAAATTTCTCTACAAAATTACAACTTCCCCTTGTGATAGGAAAATTTCCACCTTGTTTTTTCTGATTTTTATTGCATTAGGAAGCTCTAAGTGCCGGTTTTGGCAAACAGAAACAGCAAAGTGTTATTTAAGTACGAACTTTTTGTTGCGCCAAACATAGGTGGTCGGACGCAGACAAAGCAGTGCGTCCTTGCGGTCTTCCTCGTTGAGGTCTACCACGGATATGCGTAGCGTCAGTTCGTCAACCTCGGGCGACCAAAAGGCTGTGACAGCTGAAAAGTTGATGCGGCTGCGAAGCTCTGTAATACGCTCGTGGGACAAGCTATCGGTGGGTTGCCAGAACAAGCTGTCGGCCGGTTGTGGTAATTCTATGTCTACACTCTCCCATTGAGGATTGAAGAACCGGATACTGCTGGCTATAGCCGGATGAGTCAAAGTGTGGATGCAGCTAAAGAGCGTGTCGCCCTCGGTAGCGAGACGCTTCAACGACCAGGTGCTGATGTCTGTCAATTGCAGGTGCAAAAAATGCTTGCTCTTGACCGTAAGATAGGAAGTGCCCTTGTAGGCATTCTCAGCCTTGGCTTTCATGCCGCAGTTATAGAGGTCGAGCAAGTCGAGACGGGCATTGAGCTCAAGCAAAGGGAGAAGATTGTCGGGCACACGTATGAAGAGACTGTCGATGCTTTCTGCGTGCAAGGCAAAACCTTGCAGCGCCAACCATATATATATAATGTATCGTTTCATGGTCTGCAAACTTACATAAAAAACTCCGAAACTGCCAAGAGGGAAGGCTATATTGTATAGAGAGAACCCTTTTCTTTAGGGGAAACTATAGGCGACAGACTCTCTTAGAATAAGATTTTACTCCCTCTTGCGGAAAGGCCTAAAGGTTGGGCTGCGAAAAAAAGATGTAAGAAATATTTGCAGACTCCAAAGAAAGTAGTATCTTTGCAGCCGCTTATGACCATTACACAAGCTGTTACCAAACACTTAAGTAAATAGAAAATTAAAACAAAGCTATAGCAATATGAAAAAAGGTATTCACCCTGAAAACTATCGTCCCGTTGTATTTAAGGATATGAGCAACGGCGACATGTTTCTCTCTCGTTCTACATGTAAGACAAACGACACTGTAGAATTTGAAGGCGAGACTTATCCCGTAGTAAAACTCGAAATCTCTAGCTCATCTCACCCGTTCTATACAGGTAAGTCTAAGCTCGTCGACACAGCCGGACGTGTTGATAAGTTCATGAGCCGCTACGCTCAGTCTCGTAAAAAGTAAGATTGGGGTATTTGGACCACAAAACTTCGTAAGGAGTTTTTGAAAATATAGTACGGGTGTGTCTGACGAGATACGCCCGTATTATTTTTATTCTTTATAAGAAGAAACTTTGTAGCCTCCTCCGTATGAAAAAATCTCAACATGTGCTTGCTCTTTCTTGTCCGCCTATTCCGTTGGTGCGTATCGGACTGGTAGGATTGGGACAACGTGGAATGAAAACCTTGGAGCGATATGCTTATATTCAAGGGGCAGAAATCAGATGCTTGGCAGATATAGATGGTGAGCGTCTGGCTGTAGCTGCGCGTACGTTAGAACAAAGTGGACGCCCGGCTGCAGAAATTCTTGAAGGCCCGGAAGCGTGGAGAGAAGTCTGCCGTAGAGATATTGACCTTGTATATATCTGTACGGATTGGAGTACGCATTGCGAGATGGCTGTAGAGGCTATGCGATGTGGTAAGCACGTAGCGGTAGAAGTTCCGGCCGCTACTACGGTAGAGGAATGTCGTTTCTTGGTGGAGGTGGCAGAAGAAACCAGGCGTCATTGCTTTATGACGGAGAACTGTTGCTATGATTTCTTTGCCCTCGCCACGATGGAAATAAAGAAAGCAGGTCTGCTTGGTGATATTACACATTGCGAAGGAGCTTACATCCACGACTTGAGAGATAAGTTCGGATTGACAGGTCAAGAAGTAGAGACAGCGCGCTTTTGGATGGAGCGCAGTTGCGCTTTGCATGGAGGCAATCCTTATCCAACGCATGGTATAGGTCCTATAGGATGGTTGCTCGGACTTCATCGTGGTGACCGAATGGACTATCTCGTGTCGCTAACTGCTCAAGGGGTTGGTGAGGATGAGATTACGGGGAAGGTTAATACTACATTGATTAAAACCATTAAGGGAGTCAGCATCCTTTTGCAACTCGATGTGACTACGCCGCGTCCTTACAGTCGTCTGCAAACTGTATGCGGTACGAAAGGTTTTTTGCAAAAATATCCAACTCCGACCTACCAACTTCTTACGGATAAAACAGCGTTGCAAGGTGATGCAGCCTTGCAACAGATAGAGACTTTCTCGCATGGAGAAGTTTCAAAAATTTGGCAGCATGGTCATAGCTTGGGAGTGCCCAACGAAATGAATTACACCATGGACTGCCGCTTGATTCATTGTCTGAGAAACGGCTTGCCCTTAGATATTGATGTCTATGATGCTGCTGAGTGGTCGTGCTTGGCAGAACTTAGCCAACAGTCGGCTCGTGAAGGAAGTCGTCCGGTAGCTATTCCGGATTTTACAAATGGGCATTGGCAGGAATTGGAAGGCCATCGTTTCTTTATATAGCAAAGAAAATTAGAGTTTGTTTGTACCTACAAACAAGCAGATCATACCCAAGAGCACCAAGAGCAAATCGAAGGCTTTGGCTTTCAGATTCTTTTCGCGTAGTAGCAAGGCTCCGAAAAAGAAAGATACGATGACGCTTCCGCGGCGCACCATTGATACAACAGATATCAAAGCGTCGGGGTCGCTCAGTGCGTAGAAGTAGGCCATGTCGGCTGCTGTTAGAAAGAGAGAGATGAGCACAATCTCTTTCCGCCATCGGAAAGGGGTGGAGGATTTTCTTTTGGGAAACCATAGCACTAAAAGAATGGCCGCCATCATAACTGCTTGATATAAGTTGTACCAGCCTTGAACGAACATGCGGTTGAGGCCTAAGCCGCCATGGCTGACGGGCGACATTAGAAACTTGTCGTAGAGTCCGCTGGCTGCACCTAAAAAGGCTGCGGCTATGAGTAAGAAAATCCAGTGGTTGTGAAAGAAACGGATGCCTTCTTTCTTGCTGCTGTGACTGAGCAGATAGAAGGAGAGGATGGTCAGAGAAACGCCGGCCCATTGCCAAAGGTTGAGGTGCTCGCCGTAGATGCAGAGTGCTCCAAGGAGGGTGATGACGGGGCGTGTGGCGTTGACGGGACCAACGATGGTGAGCGGCAAATGCTTGATGGCGAAGTAGCCACAAAGCCAGGAGGACAAGACGATGGCTGATTTTAGGAGGATGTAGCTATGGGCTGTCCAGTGTTCTTGAGGCACGAATAGCGCCTGGCCGTTTTCTATCCATCCGTAGGCAGAACCGCAGATGAAGGGGATGAATAGTAGACTGCAAATCAGAGTGTTGATAAAGAGGACGGGTATGACGGCGTTCTCTTTGAGAGATTGTTTCTTGAAGACATCATAGCATCCCAAGAGGGCGGCTGAGAGGAAGGCCAAGAATATCCACATGCTGGTTTTCTTAGGGTGTGGGGGCTTTTAGTCAATGAATAATTCGGCGGGATATTCTACATCTACCAGGTGTAAGGCGTTTCCGGGAACGGAGTCGCCGGCTGCGCATCTATTTTTAAGGGCTATCACATCGCGGAATTCTTCTATGCTCATTTTCTGCCGCCCCACTTCTAAAAGTGTACCGACTACGGCTCTCACCATGTTGCGCAGGAAGCGGTCGGCCTTTATTTCAAAGCACCAGAGGTCGCTATCTATATTTTTCCACTCTGCTTTTTCCACTCTGCAAATATTTGTTTTTGTGTCGGTGTGCAGTTTGCTGAAGCTTGTAAAGTCCTCGGTTTTTAGGAGCCACTGCGCGGCCTCGTTCATCAGAGTGTAGTCGGGGGTGAAGTAGAGTCGGGTGGCGTAGTGTCTTTGGAAAGGATTTTTCTGGCTGTAGACGTAGTAGTGGTAAGTTCTGGAGGTGGCGTTGAAGCGAGCGTGTGCTTCGTGGTGAACCCTGCGGATGTTGCAGACGGCTATATCCGGGGGTAGGATACGATTGAGTTTTTCGGTGAGCCATTTTGTGTCGACTTCTTCGGCGTCAAAGTGGGCCACCATTTCTCGGGCGTTCACTCCGCTATCGGTGCGTCCGGCTCCCACGGTATCTATTTTTGTGCGGAGCAGGGTGCTCAAGGCGTTGTTCAGTTCTTCTTGTACGCTGTTGGCGTTGGGTTGTATTTGCCAGCCATGGTAGGCTGCCCCGTCATAGGAGAAGTAGATAAAGTAGCGCACGGAGTGATGGTTTTAAGGATTAAAAAATGTGCCGCAGTCCTTGCGGAGCGGCACATTTTTATTTAGTGTCAATATCTGAATGCTTGATTAAGCTTCTTCAGCTACAACCTCGAAAGGAATTTCTGCAGAAACTTCCTTGTGGAGTTTCACAACAGCGGTGTAAGCACCTACTTCCTTCACATCTTTCACAATGATAGTCTTGCGGTCGATAGCGAAGCCGAGCTTAGAGAGTTCTTCAGCGATGTGCAAGCTGTTAACAGAACCGTAGATAGCGCCGGTAGCACTAACCTTGGTGCTGATTTTGATAGTCTCAATAGCAGCGAGCTTGTCAGCCAAAGCTTGAGCATCGTTCTTGATTTTCTCGAGTTTGTGAGCGCGTTGCTTCAACTCTTCAGCCAACATTTTCTTAGCAGAAACAGAAGCGATAACGGCCTTGCCGGTAGGAATAAGGAAGTTACGTCCGTAGCCATCTTTAACGGTTACGATATCGTCTTTGTAACCCAAACCAATTACGTTTTCTTTCAAAATGAGTTCCATATCTTATACCTCCTCTTTTTTATTTCATCAAATCGGTTACGAAGGGCAACAAAGCCAAGTGGCGAGCACGCTTCACGGCTTGTGCTACGCGACGTTGGTACTTCAAAGAAGTTCCTGTGATGCGGCGGGGAAGAATCTTACCCTGCTCGTTCAAGAATTTCTTCAAGAATTCAGGATCTTTGTAGTCGATGTATTTGATACCGCTCTTCTTGAAACGGCAGTACTTTTTCTTCTTAACATCCACTGTGGGCGGAGTCAAATAACGGATTTCTGATTGTACTTGTGCCATGGCTTAGTCCTCCTTGTTAGCTTTCTTGTTACGACGTTTTTCTGCATACTCAGCTGCGTATTTCTCGAGCTTCACGGTGAGGAAGCGGAGCACGCGTTCGTCACGACGGAAGTTGGTTTCGAGTTTTTCTACTACAGTGGGTTCTGCCTTAAATTCTACCAACTGGTAAAAACCGGTTGATTTCTTCTGGATGGGGTAAGCCATCTTCTTGAGGCCCCAGCTCTCTTCATTGATAATCTCTGCGCCTTGAGCTGCAAGAATACCTTTGAACTTTTCGACCGTCTCCTTCATCTGTTGGTCAGACAAAACGGGAGTCAAAATGAAAACGGTCTCGTACTGATTCATCATAGGTTGATAATTAAAAAGTTATGTATTGTTTGCAAAATTGCGGCGCAAAGATACGGATTTTTATTTACCTGGCAAAATATTGCTATTTTATTTTTATAATAGGTGTTGCTAAAGAGGATGCTTGAGGCTCAAAATATGTTTTTGTAACTGCCTGTTTTTCAATAGTGATTTTGGGCCGTTTCTTCGGAGTTTACTAAGTAAAACTAGAAGTTTACTAGTTTTTCCTAGAAGTTTACTAAGATTTCCTAGAAAGCTACTAAGAAAAATAAGGTGTGGAGGGGATAAAAAATATAGGTTTACAGCATGGACTGCAAACCTATATTCTATGTCTTGATAAGGGGACTTTTTCAGCGCCTCTTCAGAAACGGATTCTTGAAGTCGCTGTTTCTCCTTTCTGATTATTCCCAACCGAGTGCGCTGGCGCCAAGCACAGCGGCTTCGCTACCGTTGAGCGCAGAGATAAGGAGCTTGGTCTTGCCCTTAAAGATGTTGAGCACGTTGTCCTCAAATGCTTTGCGCAAGGGGTTCATGATGTAGTCGCCGGCCTTGGTCAGTCCGCCGAAGAACACGAAGGCTTCGGGCGTGTTGAAGGTGGTGAAGTCGGCACAGCTGCGTCCGAGCAAACTTCCTGTGAAGTTGAAGATTTCAAGGGCGATGGGGTCGCCGGCTTCTGCGGCTTGGAATACGTCGAAGGAGGTAATCTCATCGGGGTTCAACTTGCGGAGCGGGCTGTCCTCTGTGCGGTTTTCGAGAACCTCGCGGGCTGTGCGGGCAACGCCTGTTGCTGAGCAGTAGGTCTCAAGGCAACCGCTGCGGCCGCAACCGCATTTACGTCCGGCGGGAGTGTGGTCTACCACGAAGTGGCCCAACTCGCCGGCGAAGCCGTCGCTACCATATACAATCTTGCCGTCTACCACGATTCCGCTACCTACGCCGGTGCCGAGGGTGATCATGATGAAGTTTTTCATACCGCGGGCCACGCCGTAAGTCATTTCGCCCATGGCGGCAGCGTTGGCGTCGTTGGTTACGCGGCAGGGGATGCCCAGTGCGTCTTCGAAGAGCTGTGCGATGGGCACGATGCCGGGCCAGAGAAGGTTGGCTGCATATTCGATGTTGCCGGTATAGAAATTACCGTTGGGCGCACCGATACCCATACCTTTGATATTTTGGATGCCGCCCACTACGTCGAGCGCCGGTTGCAATGCTTCAACGGCAGCTTTTACATAGTCGTTTATGTCGGGATAAGCTTTGGTCTTGATAGCGGTCTGAGCTTTGATGGTACCACGTTGGTCCACGATGCCAAAGATTGAGTTTGTGCCGCCCATGTCAAGGCCGATTACGTAAGGTTTTTCGTTTGCTACTTCCATAGGATAGATTTTTTGTAAAAGTTTGACTTAGATGGCCAAAGGTAATAATTTATTTTTCAACTGGGCCTATCTGTACGCCACTTTTTTGTGTTTCAGCGCCCAACTATGGCGGATGAAACACTTATTGGGGTGTTTGTCTGGCTAAAGGGGGTCTACGTCGAAGTAAAGTCCGACGTTCTTGAACTGAGGCATGGCGAGCATCGATATGCGAGCGGCTTGAAGCGTTCGGCGTACGCCGGAGGCAGGTAAGTCGGGTGTGACTTTCAATACCATTTTTCGGATGTGGAGCAACTGGATGCGGCCTACGGCGGGTTTGTCCGGACCTAATAAATGTTTACCGAAATGAGGACGGAGCAGTCCGGCAAGGGTGATGGCAGCGGCTTCGCAAAGGGTTTCGTCGCGGTGTTTCAGGTAGATGTCTATGATGCGCACGTAGGGCGGGTATCCAAACATTTTGCGCTCTGCCATTTGGTTCTCGTACATACCTCTGTAGTCGTTGCTCATCACTTGTTGAATCACGGGCAGATGTGGCTGTCGCGTTTGGAGCACCACGAGTCCTTGCTGGCCTCGGCGACCTGCGCGGCCGGCCACTTGCGACATCATCTGGTAGCTGCGTTCGAAGGCTCTGAAGTCGGGCACGCTGAGCATTTGGTCTGCGTTGAGAATACCCACCACTCTGACGCGCTCAAAGTCCAGTCCTTTTGTAATCATCTGTGTGCCGATGAGCAGATTGGTCTTTCCGCTTTGGAAGTCGCTGATGATTTTCTCGTAGGCCGAGCGCGATCGTGTGGTGTCAAGGTCCATGCGTGCGGTGCGGGCTTCGGGGAAGCAGGCTTTAACGGCCTCTTCTATTTTCTCTGTGCCGTAACCGATGTCGCGCAGTTCTGTGTCTCCGCAGTTAGGGCAGCATTTTGGTACATCGTATTGTGCGCCGCAGTAGTGGCATACCAGTTTGTTGATACGTTGGTGGAAGGTGAGACTGACGTCGCAGCAGGTGCAGCGAGGAGTCCAACCGCAGGTGTGGCATTCCATTACGGGCGAGTAGCCGCGGCGGTTTTGAAAGAGGATGGCTTGTTGTCCATCGCCGAGGGCGCGGTGGATTTCTTCTGTAAGGCGCGGCGAGAAGGGGGTCTTCATCAGTTTCTTACGCTTCAACTCTTTGACATCTTCCATCAGAATTTCCGGCAGGCAGACATCACCGAAACGGATGGTCATCTCTACCAATCCGTAGCGGCCGTTGATGGCGTTGCTGTAGGTCTCTATGGAGGGCGTTGCAGTGCCTAGCAGCACTTTTGCACCGCTGCCTCGTGCTAGCATGATAGCAGCGTCGCGGGCGTTGTAGCGTGGTGCGGGGTCTTGCTGCTTGTAGGACATCTCGTGTTCCTCGTCTACGATAATCAATCCCAGATTTTGATAGGGCAGGAAGAGGGAGGAGCGCACGCCGAGAATTAGGGGAAACGCCTCCGGCGAGAGTTGTTTCTTCCAAAGCTCTACGCGCTCTGCGTCGGGAAACTTGGAGTGGTAGACGCCCATCTTGTCGCCGAAGACGCGGCCCAGGCGTGAGGTGATTTGTGTGGTGAGGGCTATTTCCGGAAGCATGAAGAGCACCTGCCGGCCTGCTTCGAGTTCCTGGCGAATGAGGTGGGTGTACACCTCGGTCTTTCCGCTCGAGGTGACGCCGTGGAGCAGACAGACGTCTTTGTCTTGGAAAACTTGGCGGATTTCTTGGAGCGCTTTGGTCTGTGGTTCGCTCAAGGGTTTCTCAAACTGGCCAGGCGCAGTCTTTATGCTTTTCAGGCGGCCCGTCTCGAAGGGATAAGTTTCAAGCACTCCTTTTGAGCGCAAGGCTGTCAGGGCTGCTTCGCCGCCTTCCACTTTCTCCAGTAGGTCTTTTTTTGCTACTTCGCCAAGCAGATTTTCATTGCCCAAAGTCAGGGCGGTCGCTGCATGCGAGGCTTCGAGGTAGGCCAGCAAGAGTGTGGTTTGTCGCTCAGAGCGTTTGAGGCGCTCGAAGAGGATGGCGAGTTTTTCCTGACTTCGGTATTCTGCACAGAGCTTCACATGGGTTTCGTAGCGCGGTTTGAAGGTGCGCGACAGGCTTTCCCGGATGCAGATGGCCTCTTTTCCCAAGAGGTTCTTGATGGTTGAGAAGATATTGGCGGCGCGCATCTCCTTTTGCAGTTGCTCGATGCAATGGGGATTTTGGTCTGCGAGGAGGTGGAGCACTTCTCGTTCGCGCTTGGTGAGTTGTTCTACTTCTGAGAAGTCGGGGTTGAGACTGACGAGGCTTTCGCTTTCCAGTTTTAAGCCGGAGGGGAGGGCGGCCTTCATCACTTCGCCCTGGGTACACATATAATAATAAGAGCACCATTTCCAAAATTCCAACTGCGCGGCGAGAAGCAACGGTGCTTCGTCTACGACGTCGGCCACGTCTTTTATCTCCAAACCTTTAGGCGGTTCTTCTGAGTGGAGGTGCGATACGATGGCCGTATAGAGTTTACGCTTGCCCAGCGGCACTACGACGCGACTTCCCACACAGACCTTCTCGCTCAATTCGGAGGGCAGTCTGTAGGTAAATGTGCCTGGAAGAGCCAGGGGCAAGATGACGTCGGCAAACTTGTGCATATACGGATGGGCTAACGGGGATGCAAAGATAAAGATTTTTTTTACTTGGGGTATGTGAAAGTGACCGGGCTAAGAAAAATAATTCTTCTCTATCTACCTCCTATTTTCAGATTAAAAAACAAGCCGAGAACCTGATGGCTCTCGGCTTGCGTATGGGGATTTCTTCTTTGATTATTTGAAGATGAGCACGGCCAGCGTCACGAGGAACGAACTGATGGAGAGCCAAGTGGAGATGGCGCGGATGTTGTTGTCGTTCACGGTGCTCTGTCCGGTACGTACCTTGTTGGGCTCAACGTACACAATGTCGCTTTGGCTCAGGTAGTATACCGGTGAGTTCATCAAGTCCTTAGAGCGAATGTCTACATAGTAGGGCTTGGTTTCGTTGCCTTCTTTGCGAAGCACCAAGATGCGGTCGCGGCGAGCGTGGATGGTCAGGTCGCCCACTTGTGCCAAGGCTTCAAGTAGCGTGATGTTGTCTTGAGTGACGTTGATGCGGCTTGGGTTTTTAACTTCTCCCAGCACGCTGATATATTGCTCGTAGACGTTGATGGTTACCACGGCGTCAGTCAACAATTTGCTGTCGCGCAAAGCACTTTGAATCTTCTCGGTGGCTTCTGAGCGTGAGAGTCCGCTTATTTTTATTTTTCCTACTACGGGAATTTCCACGTAGCCTTCGCTGTCAATGGTGTAAAGGGAAATCTGGTTGGAGCCTACTCTTGAGGTACTTCCGGCCTGTACGTTGGCCATCGGAAGGTTGAACGGAGCTGCCAATTCAGGTTTGGGAGAGGATACGACGATAGACATTTTGTCGCCCGGCTCAAACTTAATGTCGGTAGCTACTTGGGTGGCGATGGCCTCTTGGTTGACTACGTCTTGGAAGTACAACACTTTCTCTTGAGTTCTACAAGAAGAGAAGAGAAGGATTACGCTGGCGAGGATAAAAAATATCTTTTTCATTTTCCTATATGTGTTTGCTAAATACCTTTTTAAGATAGAGTTGGCGACTATGTGCCGTGAGCTGTCTCAATTCAGCCAATAGTCTGTGCAAAAATACTATAAATATTTGTTATGACTTGTGTTTTTCTTAAAAATATTCAGTAGGGCATCCTAATTTGTGGCGCTTTTGAAATCCGGATTGGGCAAGTGTCAGGAATAAGGTGGGAGAGTAAAGAGGGCTGCGAATCATAATAACGGGCCTTCTTCCTTACATTCCACCTCCACTTTTTGCTGCCATAGTTTATGCCCCATTTCGAAAGTCTGATCTAGGAAAAACTAGGTCTTAGAAAATTTTTCCTAGGTCTTGCGGAATTTTTCGTAGATCAGACTTTGTGAAATAGGGCTCTTGAGGGTTGGAAAGTCTGGGAGTCGGCGTCGATTTTTTGTGGTCAAGATGTCGGGCAGAGGGGTCGTTGAAAAGCAGAAAAACCTCCCACCACCCGGACCTTTGACTTACGCTTGTTTCTTGGTAAGCCAGTAGGCATTTCTAGTAAGCTAAAATAATCCTAGTAGACTACGAAGGAGTGGCCTCAAATAAGTGCTGATTATCAGAGGAATATCTTCTGCATTTTGCGTATAGGCAGAGTGTTGGGAAGTCTTTTGGTAATAGGAGAGTGATAGCAAAAAAAAGAGTTGTGCCCTCTGTGTGGGCACAACTCCTTTGTTTATGTCTCGCTAACTGAATTACTTCTTAGCTGCGGGCTTCTTCTCTGCAACTTTCTTAGCAGCAGGAGCTTTGGGGGTAGCTGCTTTTTTGGGCGCAGCCTCCTTCTTTGCTACAGGAGCCTCTTTCTTGGGGGCGGGAGCTTTGGTAGCCTTCTTCTCTTCCTTTGCGGGTGTCTCGGGGTTTAGCTTGGCAAGCATGTGGCGAAGCTTTTCGAGTTCCTTGTCTTTCATCTGCAACTCTACACCCTGGTTCTTGATTGTGGTGAGCAAAGAGTTGAGCTCTTCGTTGTCAATCTCGGCGGGGTAGAGATTGTTTACGCGAGTGATGAAGTCGCCTAAGATGTTCATATAGTTGGTGAAGGCATCGTAGGGAGAATCGTAGATTCCGCGGTAGCCACCGTAAGAGCTGGCTTTGGTGCTCATGAAGCGCAAGTTGTTAGAGGCTTGCAGGTAGTCCCAGTCTTGCATCAAGCGGCGGTCGCCACAGATGCGTACACGGTCGGCCACGCTATAGAGCTTCTCGATGGCTTCTTGCTGCATCACGTTGCCAAGCCAGGGAGAGAGGTCGCGCTCTTCGTCCACCCATGATGTGGGGTACTCTACGTGGAGGTCGCCTGAAGATTTAATCTTGGCGCAAATCTCTGAAGGAGTAGAGAAGACGATGCCGCGTTGCTTGAGTTGTTCGGGAAGAGCCTTCATGAACTCAAGAATGTTGGAAGAGAGTGGCTGGAAGATACCGAGCGCACAGAGTTCCATGAAGATGTTGATCACTTGGTCTTCTTCCGGCAGGTTGGCTATCCAGTTGGCATAGTTGTCTGCGAAGAGCGGATATTCGCTCCAGCTGGAGTCGTTGAAGCGGAAAGAGATGTCCTCGGAGAGGCTATAGTCGCGGAGCAAGAGCTTGAGGTTCGGGTTGCGGTTGCAGTTGTACACAAAGTGCGGACTCTTCCATCCGAGCACTTGCTTGGCACCTTCGGCGAGCATACCCTTGAAGCCCATTTCGGCTACGAGCTCTCCAATCTCATCAGAGTAGATAAGGCAGGAGTTGCGGAATACTTTAGGCTGTTGGCCAAAGAGGGTCTTCACCTTCTTGCAGAGGCGGGTTACTTCTTCTTTGAAGCACTCGGGGTTCTTGATGGAAGAGAAACCGTGTGAGTAGGGCTCGGCCAAGAATTCTACGCAACCGGTGTCGTTGAGCTTTTGGAGCAATTCAATGACCTGGGGTGCGTGGTTCTCAAGTTGCTCGATGGCACAACCGGAGAGGGAGATGGCGCACTTGAAATAGCTGCCGTAGCGCTCTGCCATTTCGATGAGCGCGTTGAGTGCCGGCACGTAAGAGCGGTCGGCAGTCTCGGAGATGGAGCGCTCGTTCTCGTAGTCATCGTAGTAGTAGTGGTCTGTACCGATGTCGAAAAAGCGGTAGCGCTTCAGGTGAATATTCTGGTGAATCTCAAAATATAAACAAATGGTTTTCATAACTTCGTAGATTAATGGTTGTATTTTTCTATTACCTGGTTGTAGCAATTATAGATGCGCTCGCCCACTTTCTCCCAGGTGATTTGGTCAACTTCTTTCTTACCTTCTTCCTGTAGATACTTGTAGAGTCCTTCGTTTGTACAGATTGAGTACATCGCATCTGCCATTGCGTGGATGTCCCAGTAGTCGGTCTTGATACATTTATCCAGAATTTCTGCGCAGCCACTCTGGTAGCTGATGATGGAGGGAACGCCGCACTGCATGGCTTCGAGGGGCGAGATACCAAATGGCTCGCTCACGGAGGGCATTACGTAAACGTCGCTGTCGCGGAAGGTTTCGTACACCTGCTTGCCTTTCATGAAGCCGGGGAAGTGGAAACGATCGGCAATGCCTCGCTGGGCCGCCAACTCAATCATGTCTTCCATCATATCGCCTGAGCCGGCAAAGCAGAAGCGAATGTTGCGCGTACGTTGCAACACCAGAGCTGCGGCTTCAACGAAGTATTCAGGGCCCTTTTGCATGGTGATACGGCCGAGGAATGTCACTACCTTCTCCTTGCGCTCGCTGGCCGGCTTGCGCTGTGCCACGATTTGCTGAATCTCTTCGGAGAGCGGGTAAACGGCATTGTGCATTGCTATACACTTGGCCGGATCTTGGTGGTAGTGGTTGATGACGGTCTGACGAGTCAACTCACTCACACACATAATGCAGTCTGCATGGTCCATACCGTCCTTTTCGATGCTGTAAACGGTGGGGTTTACGTTTCCGCGGCTGCGGTCGAAGTCGGTGGCGTGTACGTGAATCACGAGGGGCTTGCCGGATACGTTCTTGGCGTGGATGCCGGCGGGATAAGTCAGCCAGTCGTGGGCGTGAATGATGTCATACTCCTGCTGGCGGGCTATCACTCCGGCCACAATGGAGTAGTTGTTGATTTCTTCGTAGAGGTTTTGTGGGTAGCGTCCGGAGAATTCTATACAACCCAGGTCGTTGGTGTTGCGATAGCTGAAATCTGCGTAGATATTATCGCGCAGGGCAAAATATTGCTCCGGTGTCATCTTGCTGCCAAGGCGTTGCTCCACATACTCACGGCTGACGTCGCGCCAAACGACGGGCGTTTCGCTCAGACCGATGATGTTCATGAAACTCTTGTCCTCGTCGCCCCAAGGTTTGGGGATGCAGAAGGTGATATGCATGTCAGGCTGTTTGGCCAAGCCCGCAGTGATGCCGTAACTGGCCGTACCGAGTCCGCCCAAAATATGAGGAGGAAACTCCCATCCAAACATTAGTACTTTCATAGGTCTATTTTTTATTGGCCGCCGACAAGCGATTGCCGCAGGCCTTTATTATTTTAGTCTTCTTCTATCTTGTGTTTCTCGAGCAGGCGGATGGCACGCAGGATACCGCTTACGTTCATGGCGAACGAGATGGCGCCGCGGCCGCTAAAGCGTGGGTTGCCATCGAAAAGTTCGGGGATGGTTCCTACGCAGTGGTAGAACAATTCTTCCTCGAAGCCAATGAGCTGGCGCTCGATGTAGTTTACACCACTCATCTTGTACACGCGCAAGTAAGCTTCCAGGTAGAAGCCGGTGAGCCAGGGCCATGCTGTACCTTGATGGTAAGCATAGTCGCGCTGCACTTGTTGTCCGATGTACATAGGGTTGTAGCCGCCACTCTTTGGTGAGAGCGAGCGGATACCCTTCGGGGTGACGAGCTCTTTGGTGCAGATGTCGAGCACGCCTTTGCGCTCGCGTACATCCAGCGGAGAGAAGTCTAAAGCAATGGCGAACAATTGGTTGGGGCGTACGCTCCAGTCCATCATTTGTCCGTCTACGTAGTCGAGCAGATAGCCGTGTTCGTTGAGGAATGTCTCTTTGAAGGAGCGGCCGAGCTTTTCTGCTTCTTCGGCGCACTGGGCTATCAGGAGGGTGTTTTCATCGCCGGAGGCCTCGCCGAGGATTTGCTCGTAGAACTTCAAGGCGTTATACCAAAGGGCGTTGAATTCTACGATGTAGCCTGAGCGTGCCACGATGGGGCGACCGTTGGCTGTGGAGTTCATCCAGGTGATAGCCTTGTCGCGGCCGTTGCTGTAGAGCAAGCCGTTCTCGTGTACGAAGAGGTTGGAGTGTTTTCCGTTGCGGATAAATTCCATGATGTCGTGCAGCAGGGCGCCGTACTTCTCATAGCACTTGCGACGGGAAACGTATTTGCCATACTGCTGAATACACCATGTGGCCCAGAGCAAAGTGTCGGGCTGCTCCATTTCGTATACAGCAACGGAGATGGGCTCTTTATTTATATAATTGCGTATGGCTATTTCGGCGGTCTCCATGTATTTTTCGAAGCGGTCCACTTCGCCGATGGAGAGTGTGAGGCCGGGCATGGAGATAAACATGTCGCGGGCGCGGCATTTGAACCAGGGATAGCCGGCCAGGATGTAATCGTGTTTGTCCTGCACTACGTGGAACTGGTGGGCGGCGTTGACCAAGCAGTGGTAAAGGCTGTCGCGGCGGTCAAGGCTGTCGATTTCAGCTTCCATGATGGGCTCGTAGTATTCAGGCGATTTTTCTTTGAGTGAAGCGGTGAAGATGATGCTCTCGCCTTTCTTGATAGGCATCTCAAAGTAGCCGGGCACGAGCAAGTCTTCTGTAGAGTCGTAACCACGCTCACGTTCTTTCGGATAGTCGAGTCCGCGATACCAGTCGGGCTGGTAGTGGAATTCGTTCTTAGCTGTGGTTTGCATGTAGAGGTCTGGATAGCCGTCGTACATACACATTTTGATACCGTTCTCTACGGGGGTGTAGCCGGTGTTGGCCACGCCGTTTTCGTGGGTCCATTGGCGCACGCTTCTAAAGGCGAGATACGGTTTCAAGCGCAGTGTGGTGGGCGAGTGGGCTTCGAGCAGCGTGTAGCGAACGAAGAGGCGATAGCGGTCTGTGCGGTAGCAAATCTCCTTCTTCAAGAGCACGCCGCCGATGCGGTAAATCCATGTCGGGACTTTCTCCCACTCAAAACTGACAATGTACTTGTGTCCCTTAGGACTGTAGTTGTCTCCCTGGTATTTGTGCAAGCCTAAGTTGAACTCGGCGCCGTGCTGGATGACGGTCTCATCGAGCGAGGAGAGCAATACGTGGTTCTCGTCGTCCAAGTTGGGGACGGGCACCACCAGCAAGCCGTGATACTTACGGATGTTGCAACCTACCAATGTCGTAGAACAATACGCGCCCGACTCGTTTGTGATCAGCAACTCCTTAAAGAGAGAGTCCTGCAAGTTGGACATTTGCGTCTTGTCAAATTTCAAATAAGACATAGTGATATGATTATAAGGTTATTTTAACAATACGTTTGTGTTTTTACCTAGTGGGTATTTGAAATCCAAAAATAGAGATTTTTTTATTAACAAAGAAACTTTCTCTAAAAAATCTTTAATTATGCATAAATATTAGCTCTGAAGCTACTTATTTTCTGCTATTCATGCTTTTATTATGGACTTTTTCTTGGAGTTAAAAGCAGAGGCCGACGGGAAGATTCTACAACCTTTCCGTCGGCCTCTGTTCTCTGTCAGCTTGAGCGGTCGTTTCTTTTTATAATATTACCTTGATAGTCTCTTTGCCTGCCACGATGATGTAAGTGCCTTTTCCGAGCACGATGACTTCGCCGGAGTAGTTGGTGTATTTGCTTACCAGCGTGCCTTTGGCGTCGTAAACTGCCACTTGCTTGCCAGCGGCGTTCTTCAGTTTGAGGCCGTTGCCCGCGCGCTCGGCTTGGATGGTTTCTTCCACCGTGACGGCGTCGATGCCGGTGGCATCAAATTCCTTTATTTCCCAAAACTCTTTCCAAGTGTCGGCGGCTTGGTAGGCAGCCAAAGAGCCTTTCGGAACATAGAGTTCCACGCCAACGTATTGCGTGAACGTAAAGTTGTCGCTACCCACCGTTGGCGGCACGCTGCCCATCATGTAGATTTTTTCTAGATTTTTGCATCCGCTGAAGGTCTTGTTGCCTATCATCTTTACGCCGCTTCCGATGTACATGTTTGTCAGGTTCTCACAACCATAGAAAGCTCGGTCGCTTAACAACTTTACGTATTCCGGGATGTCTAGGTCGGTCATGTTCAGATAGCCCTCGAATGCCTTTTCTCCTACCACATATTTCTTTCCTTGGTAGCTCTTGGGCAGTCTGATGTCGCTATCATCTCCAATGTATGCCACCAGTGTTTCCAGTTTGTCTACTTCGCCAAGAACAAAATTATCTTCAATAAAACCGTAGGGTGCGTTTATAACCTTTTGTTCAGAAACATTGTATACATATACTTTTGATAGGTTGATTACAGTCTTGATTCCATCGAACGCTTCTTTTCCTATCGTAGTTACGGAGTTCGGAATCACGATGCTTGTTAGTCCGGAACAACCATTGAACGCCTCTTCTCCTATTGTAGTTACAGAGTTAGGAATCTCGATGCTTGTTATGCCGGTGCAGTTTGAGAACGCATTATTTCCTATTGTTGTTACAGAATTAGGAATCTCGATGCTTGTCAGACCGGTGCAGTTTGAGAACGCTTTATTTCCTATTGTAGTTACAGAATTAGGAATCACGATGCTTGTCAGACCGGTGCAACCATAGAACGCACTATTTCCAATCGTTGTTACAGAGTTAGGAATCTCGATACTTGTCAGTCTGTAGCAACCATGGAACGCACTATTTCCAATCGTTGTTACAGAGTTAGGAATCTCGATACTTGTAAAGTAGTCACTCCAGAATGCAGCCTCACCTATTGTAGTTACGGTATATGTAGTTCCATCGACCGAAATGCTAGCAGGGATAACAATGTTCTCTATAAAATGGCCGTCTGTAGATGTGACTTCTGCAGTGTTGTTTGAGTTGTCTAAGTAGTAGTAGATGCCATCTACCTCTACTTTAGTTTGCGCCATCACCGCCATTGCTAGAATTAGCAGGCAGGAAAGAAGGGATAATCTTTTTTTCATAAGCGTGTTGTTTAAGATTTAGAGTTGTAATATAATTCGTTTGTTAGGTGATAAATTCTGAGAATGGACGCTGTGAAGGCCTCTATATATTATTGTTTATTGTTCCGGGAGTATTGGCGTAACGCTCTGAGAACTTTGTCGGCCTGAGTGGCCGTTTCTCTTATAGTATCACCTTGATGGCCTTTTGGTCTGCCACGACGATGTAAGTGCCTTTGCTGAGCACTATGACTTCGCTGGAGTAGTTGGTGTATTTGCTTACCAGCGAGCCTTTGGTGTCGTAAACTGCCACTTGCTTGCCCACGGCGTTCTTCAGCAGGATGCCGTTGCCCGCGCGCTTGGCTTGGATAATTTCTTCCACTGTGATGGCGTCGATGCCGGTGATGTCAAACTCCTTTATCTCCCAAAACTCTTTCCAAGTGTCGGCGGTTTGGTAGGCAGTCAAAGAGCCTTTCGGGACATAGAGTCCCACGCTTTCATATTGTGTGTCTATAAAGTTGCCACGATCTACCGCAGGCGGTACGCTGCTCATCATGTAGATTTTTTCTAGATTACTGCATCCGTAGAATGCTGCTTCTTCTATCGTTGTTACAGAGTTGGGAATCTCAATACTTGTCAGGCCGTCGCAATAAAAAAACGCTGCTTTTCCTATCGTTGTTACGGAGTTAGGGATGAAAGTGTTCTTACATCCTTGAATCAAGGTGTTACTAGCTCGTTCTATTATAGCATTGCAATTTTCACGTGAATCGTATATAGGATTATCTGCTGAGACTGCTAAGCCTCTCAATCCACTGCACTCAGAGAATGCCCAATTTCCTATCTTTGTTACAGAACTTGGAATCTCAATCCTTGCGAGTCCGACGCAACCAGAGAATGCAAACTCTCCTATAGCTGTTACAGAGTTCGGAATCTCGATGCTTAACAGACCTTCGCAAAAAAAGAACGCATCATTTCCGATCGTTTTTACTGAGTTAGGAATCTCGAAACTCATCAGTCCACTGCACTCAGAGAATGCCCCATCTCCTATTTTTGTTACAGAATTTGGAATTATTGTTTCTTTGCTACCTCGTATTAATGTATTACTAGCTGTCTCTATGATGGCATTACAATTTCCACGAGAATCATATATCGGATTGTCTGCTTCGACTATGATCTTTCTTAGTTCGCTGCACTCAGAGAACGCCCAATTTCCTATCTTTGTTACAGAACTTGGAATCTTAATGCTTGTCAGACCATCGCACTCACAGAATACCCCTGATTCTATTGTCGCTACTGAACTCGGAATCTCAATGCTTGTCAGACCGTCACACTCAAAGAACGCATCTTCTCCTATTGTAGTTACTGAGTTTGGAATCCTAATACTTGTTAGTCCAGTGCACTCATAGAACGCATAGTTTCCTATCGTAGTTACAGAATATGTAGCTCCATTAACCGAAATGCTGGCAGGGATAAAAATGTCGCCGCTATATTTGGAGTCTCCATATGTAACTTCTGCCGTGTTGTTTGAGTTGTCTAAATTGTAGTAGATGCCATTTAACTTAGTTTGCGCCATCGCTACTATCGCGAAGAGTAACAAGCAGGAAAGAATGGATAATCTTTTTTTCATAAGCGTGTTGTTTAAGATTTGGTGTTATATTATATTTATATGTGTACGACTTTTGTGGAATCTTTTTAAGCGGCGTCGAGGGGGTATAGGTACAGAAAGCGTGGACCTACTTAATCCATCCTCAACTGAAGGTCCTGAGAAAACCCTATACGAATAAATGGGAAAGTAGCCCACGCTATATGCGTGAGAACCACTATGCCATTCTTGTTCGTATATGAAAATTTCTCAGGTTTTCAGTTACAAGACCAGCATAACGCTTCTACGTTATTTCATAATATGTCCTTGCCGAGCCGCA
>CALCHR010000240.1 GCA_937901185.1 uncultured Bacteroidales bacterium | reverse complement strand
GGGTGTTCTCCAGGTGCGTGATCTTTCGCAGTTCCTCGGTGTGTTCTGCCCTGAACGCCTCGTCCACCTCAATAGCGGCCTGGGCCAGGTCCATATCCACTAGCACCCCGCGCTCATTGATCCGCGCGTCAAGCTCCCAGACTCTACGCTCCCAGTCAGGGACGGGGAAGCGGTGCAGCTTTTTATATATGAGTCGCATTGCTTCGACGTCCCTGGTACCGTAGGCCTTGAAGCGCTCCCACTTGTCGGGGGCGTGCTCCGGTCGGTTACGAGTGCGCCCGCCGTTTGCTATGGTAGGCCTGCAGGGCTTGCAAAAGTAGTTAATAAGGGCGGTGCCCTCCTTGAGCTTTTGCTGTTCTATATCAAGCGCCGCGCCTGCGGCATCAAGGCTCATAGGTAGGCCATTCATAGCCGCAAGGACCATAGTGTCCTCCCACTCCTCAGGGGGCATATCGCAAACCAGCCAGCGGGAGAAGGCGGCACGCTCAAAGGCGGTATTGTGTGCGACCTTTACCACGTCGGGGTCTCTTAAAGCAGCTACTATCTTCTCGCAATTTTCAACCTCTCTATGGTCGCAGTCAATGCGGAGATAGTTGGCCTTACTCACCTCTATCACGTCCACGGGCTCATCATTCCAGGCGTATTGTAGGGTCAGTATCTCAAAGGCAGGGTCCTCTACATACTTGAATACTCCCGCCTTAATGTCCGTCCCGCTGTAGGTCTCAATGTCTACAAAGAGTCGCGGACGATCAGCCCATGAAGTCATCGTTTGCAGCCTCGGGGTCTGTGTAGCCGTCGTCGAAGTCTGAAGCGCTGCCGAAGGTTCCGAAGGGCTCACCGTCGTGCAGTTTCTTAATGCCCAGCAGGCCTGCGCCTATGCCCTTGCGGCGGTTGCTGTAACCGTAGAAGTTAATAGATGCGCGGCCATAGCAGCCTGAATATACAGCAGAGGGGTTGGTGCAGACAGTGGCAGGGCCAGAGATTTCTGTGCCGAACTCGTCCACAACTACGGGCTTCTGTGTCTCTTTTGCAGACACACTCAGCACCCAGCAGCCTTTACACTCAGGGCCGTAGGGCTCGCCGCTGTTAGGCTTAACTCCGTCACCATCGTGCAGAGGGCTTACGGGTTCAAGTGGCAGAGAGTTGGCGCCGTTGCGCTTGCAGAAGTTCTCGCGAGCTTCTTTCATAGCCGCTTTGATTTTTCCCATTGTGACTGTGTCGGTCTTAGGTATCAGAAGAGTGACGCTATACTTAGGGTCGCCACCGTCCTGGGGTACCTGGGGCTCAAATACATTTACATACGAAAATCTTACTTTTCCGGTGATTACTTTAGTTGCCATAATTTTTATATCTCCTTTAATATGTAGTTAGTTTTTATTGCTCATAGGGAGGTACAAGCTCAATGTGTTTAGCGCTGACGATCTGCTCCAGACCGTCAACTTTGACGAGGTATAGGCGCTCGTGCTTTATACAGCGCAAGACCTTGCCCACCGACCCTATCTCAAAGTAGTGGAAGGGGTTAGTCTTTCTGTCCTCTACTCCGTTGCCGATAATGCGGACTGTGTCGCCAGGTTCAAAGTAAAACGTATAGCTCCCCCCTCTCAGCCGTTTAAGTCTTTGAGAGTTTCAGCGGCGCTGTCATACTTCGGCCGCTTGTCGCTCTCAGGTGCTACAGTAGGCGCGCCCGTATGGGTCATTATCTGACCGCCCAGGAGCTCCGCTACTTTCTTCTTGCCGAGGGCTTTTTCCATCTGTGCCACGCTCAGGAGTTCGGTCTTGGTGTACTCCTCTTTAGAGACGCCCGCCTTATCCAGCAGCTGGACCACTTCTATATCGTCCGCCCAGGCTCTGGAGCCTCTGCCTGCTACTACTTTGTAGCCAGGGACTTCCCCGCCGTTTAGTAAAGTGGTCAGCGCCTGGTCCTTTACGCGTTTGAGCCAGAGGGAGACTATCGGCTCCATTTTGAGCACGTCTGCGACCTCCCAGGGCGCCAGGGTTTCTACTGAGGCCTTGAGTCCGTGGGTTTCCACATATTCGGTGCAGGTCTTAGTCAACGCTCTACAGCGGCCTGCGTGAGGACAGAAGCGGCAGTGCTCGCCAGGGTTATACTTGCCTTTGCCCTTTGCTGCTTTTTCTGCTATGGGCTTGATACTTTCACCCCAGGTCAGCAGGTCGGTCGCGCTCAGTTCAAAGACGCTAATATTATTCATGCGGGGTTGGAATATGTGCAGGCGCACCGTCTTGATGTCGCAGGCAAAGCCGTAGTCATTCAAAGCGCCCAGGCCGTAGAGCTTCATCTGGGGGTTGTCCTCAGCGGACACGGCCACACCCTTGCCGTACTTGTAGTCGATAACGTCCATAGTCTCGCCCTGGATCAGGATGCAGTCAGCAGTACCGAAGCCGTCAGGCACCCAGGGGGAGAAGTCCACGCGCTGCTCCAGTAAGAGGTTGAACGCGGAAGAGCTTATCTGTTCCCTGATATAGTCGCTATAGTTCTGGGCGCACTCCAGCATTTCCGTTGTGGTCGCGCCTGTGCCGTCTGTCCTGCCTCTGACAAAGGACTCCGCCACCTCGTGCGCCAGGGTTCCCTCGCGGGTGTAGTCTGTGTCCTGTCGGGGGTATGCCTCAGCTGCTACGGCTGAGGGCGGGCAGGCCAGCCAGCGGTGGGCGCTGGACGCGCTCAGCA
>CALCHR010000239.1 GCA_937901185.1 uncultured Bacteroidales bacterium | reverse complement strand
AAGCTAGGTGAATTTCGGTAACTACTAGGAAAATTTTGGTAACTACTAAGAACGCTTAAGTAACTACTAAGAAAACGGCTGCGATGTAGTGGCTAAATTAGGAGGTTTTGGGTTAGAGGTTAGGGAGTAGGAAATAGCCTTCCTAATCTCTTGATTTTCAATACCCATTTTGGGCCGTTTCTTCGGAGTTTACTAAGAAAAACTCGGAGTTTACTAGTTTTTCCTAGAAAGCTACTAAGAAAAAGATATGAATTCCTACCTCTGAAACGGCCTTCTGTTTAGGGATAAAAAAAGCCCGAAAGCTTGTTCAGGACTTTCGGGCTGTGTCTTGGAGAATACTCGCTTATTTCAAACCGAGCTTCTTGGCAATCTTCTTGGGAAGTGCGTCTTTGTGGATAACGATGTTCATAGTCTTGTAAGCTACGAAAGCCTTGGTAGCATAGAACATGCCTTTGTAAGGACCATATTCGCCCCAAGAGTTCTTCACCATGAAGTATTCCTTGCCGTTCTTGTCTTTGGCAAGACCGTAGATGAGCATACCGTGGTCGTCGGTGGTTTCCCAGTTGTCGTAAGCCACTTGGCGCATCTCTTGTGTGATGGTCATTTCATCGTCGCCGGTGTTGATTACAGCACCCTTGAAGTTGTCGCCTGTCCAGCGAGCAGCGTCAGAACCAGTCTTGTCGTTTTGCTTGCCATTAGCAGGAACGCTGGCAAGACCCTTGCGAGCCTCGAAGCCCTTTTCGCTTACGTCAGAGCCCCATGCGAAGGTATAGCCGTTGCGCACAGCCTCGTCCATCACTTGCATGAACTCATCAAGAGGAAGGTTGTAGCTTTCTGCCCAACGCCAGTTGTCCTGGATTTCGAGGATGAACTTAGAGTAGAAAGGCTGGTGCATGTAGCTGGTGAGCGACACGTAGTCGTCAGCGTTCAAGCCGAGCGAAGCAGCGTAGGTCTGAGGAGTGTAGGTCTTGCCCTCTACTTCAAACTCTGTGGGGAGCGCGCCGAAGTAGTTGGTGTAGATTGCATTCAAATCCTTGCGCCATACGGGATTGATTTTCTTAAGCTTACCCTTTGCCAAAGCATGAACGTAGGCTGTGGTTACAGCGTCGAGCTGGTTGGCGTTGAAGAGAGAGTCGCCGTAAGGAGTTCCGGGAGCGGGCATAGCCGACTGGGGAACGAGGCCGTGGTGCTTCAAGCCATAGATGGCATCGTAGAAAGAACCACCTTGAGAGAAAGAAGCATCGCCGTGAGTACGGATAGCCTTGTCGGCACGGTCCATATAGGTGTTGAACACGAGGTAAGACTCGCAGAGGTCTACTTCGCCTTTGCCCAAACGGAGCACTTCGGCTTCGAGGAAAGCATAAGAAGAATACGCCCAGCAAGTACCGCTCTGGTTTTGGTCCTTGATAGAGGTAATCTTGTTTTCCTTAATCACTTCGAAGGCGAGAGTGTCCTTCTTCTCTTCTGCACACACTGCACCGCTCATAGCAAAAGCAGCCAGTGCCATTGTAAAGATTTTCTTCATTGTTAATTATTTAGGTTATTAAAATTTATACTTGTTACTTAGCGGCGTAAGAGCTAAAGAAGTCGGTAGTCACTTGGCACAGGTCGTTTTGCTTTTCCAAGAAGGCTTCCACCTCTGCTGCGTGATATGGGATGCGCTCGTCGCCAAGGAAACGGCAACCATCTGCCGTAATGAGCACATCGTCTTCGATGCGGATGCCGCCAAAGTCTTTGTAGGTGTCAATCACGTCGAAGTTGAGGAAGTCTTTGTTGATGCCTTCCTTGCGCCAAAGGTCGATGAGGTCGGGGATGAAATAGATGCCGGGCTCGTCGGTCACGACAAAGCCTTCTTCAAGGCGACGACCGAAACGCAGACTGGCTGTTCCGAATTGGGTGCTGGGGCATGTCTCTGCATCGTAGCCCACATGGATTTGACCAAGGCCTTCCATGTCGTGCACGTCCATTCCCATCATGTGGCCAAGGCCGTGGGGAAGGAAGAGAGCGTGTGCTCCGGCTTGAACTGCGGCTTCTGTATCGCCCTTCATCAAGCCGAGGTCCTTCAAGCGCTCGGTCATCAGGCGACAAACGTCCATGTGCACATCATAGTAGCGCACACCGGGGCGACAATGAGTGAGCGCCAGGTCGTGGCAGTCCACCACAATATTATATATGTCCTTTTGGCGTTGCGTAAACTTACCCGAGATGGGTGTGGTGCGTGTATGGTCTGAACAATAATGGTTCACCGTTTCGGCGCCTGCATCTACAAGCAACAAGCGACCGGCTTCCAACTCACGACCGGAAGGATAGCCATGCAACACTTCGCCGTGCATTGACACAATGCTTTGGAAAGAACAAATGGCGCCGTGAGAAGCGGCTATGCCATCGAGCACACCGCCGATATAGCGTTCTGTCACACCGGGCTTTGCCATCGACATGGCTGCGGTGTGCATCAAGTAGCCGATGTAGCTGGCGCGTTCCAGTTCTGCAATCTCCTCAGCCGACTTCTTTGAGCGCAGCGCCACCACAGCATTGATGAGCTGCATGGAAGCTGCCTCGCGCTGCTTTGACGGATGGATACCCAAAAGGTCCATGATTTGAATCTGGGTATCGTGGCGATAGGGTGGCAAGAAGTGTACCTTGCGGCCTTGCTTCAGAGCCTCGCCCACCATTTCTGCAAGACGGCTCATAGGAGCTGTGGCTCCCACACCGCATTCGGCAGCCATCTCTACCACAGAAGTAACAGAGCCGTACCACACGATGTCGTCGATGTCAATCTCATCGCCCACCAAAGTCTCCACGCCACTGTCGGCATCAATCACACCCACGAGGCCGTCGCGGTGCTGACCGAAGAAGTAGAGGAACGAGCTGTCCTGGCGAAACTTATAGGCATTCGCCGGATAGTTCATCGGACTATCATTATTACCAAAGAGGAGGATAAGGCCCTCGCCTACCAACTCGCGCAAGCGGGCTCTACGCTCCACATAGGTCTGTTTAGAGAATAGCATAGTTGAACAGTTTTTTCAGTTTCTAAAAATAGGGAAGAGTTTGGCGGAGCAAAAAAAGAAAAGTCGCAGCAGCCACTTTTTCCCTTGTTTGCAAAAATACTCATTTTCTTTGAGATAGCCGCCCTGAAAATAGGTCTTTTTATAGTTTTATAAGAATGAGCCCGGGCGGATATTGCAAACCTCGCAGGCTATAAGTTTCTCCGGGCACAGTGAAAGAGCCTGTCAGAAAGCACTTTCCACCCTTTTGTAACCACCTGATTTTCAATACCCATTTTCGGGCATTTCTTAGGTAAAAGCTAGGTAAATTTCGGTAACTACTAAGAAAAATTTGGTAACTACTAAGTTTACGTAGTAAAGGCCTAAGATTTACGTTGTCAAATAGGCATAAAAAAAGAAGGCTCCGAAGAACCTTCTTTACTATCTGTGTGAAAATTTTAGAGTCCCAAGAGGAGTCTTCTACTCATTGCAGAAATTCAGTACATCGCCTTCCACTCCCACCTGAATGGGCGCGTTCTTGTCAATAGTGCCTGCCAAAAGGGCTTTACTCAAATTGTTGAGCAGCAAGCGCTGCAAGGCTCGTTTGATGGGGCGCGCACCAAATTCGGGGTCAAAGCCGGCACGCGAAATAAGGTCTACCGCTTCGGCTGAGACATGGAGCGTCACGCCTTGCTCACCCAAGCGAGCGACGATGGTGCGTACTTGCATCTCGACAATGCTGCGCACCTCGCCTTCATTGAGGGGATGGAACATGATGATGTCGTCGATGCGATTGAGAAACTCCGGGCGGATGGTTTGCTTGAGCATCTCCATCACATGGTTGCGGATGTCATCGAGCAAAGCCTCGTTGTGCGATTGACCGTTCAATCGGCTCTGGATATATTGGCTACCTAAGTTGGAGGTCATAATCACAATGGTATTCTTAAAGTTTACCACGCGGCCTTTGTTGTCTGTCAAGCGACCATCATCCAATACTTGCAGGAGGATATTGAAGACATCGGGATGGGCCTTTTCTATCTCGTCGAACAACACCACGCTGTAAGGTTTACGGCGTACGGCTTCGGTGAGTTGGCCGCCTTCGTCGTAGCCCACATATCCCGGAGGCGCTCCAACCAAACGCGACACGCTATGCTTCTCTTGATACTCGCTCATATCAATGCGCGTCATCATATTCTCATCGTTGAAGAGACACTCTGCAAGCGCCTTGGCCAACTCGGTTTTACCCACGCCCGTTGTTCCAAGGAAGATGAACGAGCCGATGGGGCGGCGGGGATCCTGCAAACCGGCACGACTGCGACGCACGGCATCAGCAACAGCCTCGATGGCCTCGTCTTGTCCTACCACGCGTTGGTGAAGCTCGTCTTCAAGATGCACCAGTTTTTCGCGCTCGCTCTGCAACATTTTGCTCACGGGGATACCGGTCCAGCGGCTCACGATGTCGGCTATATCATCGGCTGTCACTTCTTCCTTCACCATGGCTTCCACACCCTGACGACGCGCCAATTCTTCTTGAGCAGCAGCTATTTCTTCTTCAAGTTCCCGGAGACGTCCATAGCGTATTTCGGCCACTCGTCCATAGTTACCTTCACGCTCGGCACGCTCTGCCTCAAATTTGAGATGCTCCATCTCCTCTTTGTTCTGCTGGATTTTGGAAAGTTGCTCGCGCTCGCCCTCCCACTTAGCTCGGAGGCCGTGTTCGCGCTCTTGGAGTTCTGCTATTTCCTTAGCCAGAGTCTCCAGTTTCTGAGTATCGCCCTCGCGTTTGATAGCCTCGCGCTCAATCTCAAGTTGGCGGAGACGGCGCGTAATCTCGTCGAGTTCCTCGGGCTGAGAGTCGCGCTCCATTCTCAACTTGGCTGCGGCCTCGTCCATAAGGTCGATGGCCTTGTCGGGCAAGAAGCGATCGGAGATATATCGATGCGACAAGCTGACAGCTGCCATGAGCGCATCGTCTTGGATGCGAACCCGATGGTGGTTCTCGTAGCGTTCCTTCAAGCCGCGAAGAATGGAGAGAGAGTCTTCCGGAGTAGGTTCGTCAACAAGTACTGTTTGGAAGCGGCGTTCCAGGGCTTTGTCCTTCTCAAAATATTTTTGATATTCCTCAAGGCTAAGCGTTGAAGAATTTCCCATCATACCCGCAAACTGATTTTTATCAAAGCTCATACTCGGTCTGCCTCCGCTACCATTTCCACTCGGCCTGCCACCGCTCATCTCTCCCATAACAGAGGCGCGGTCGTACTGAATGGTTGCCGTAACGCTCAAGTCCTCGAGCGCAGATGCCTTTGCACTTTCCGATGCCTGACGTATAGATAATCCGATACAAGCAGACACAGCAATTACGAGAGCGATAATACCAATTAAAATATTTCGTCCCTTGGAGCGCCCGATACAACGAAGCGCATTCTTAATAATATACATTTTTCTAATGAAATTTTATATGTTAATGGAGATATTTCACAAAATAATTTTCTTTTCATTTACTACACTTCCTATTTGTTATATATATTATTGTTGTATATTTTAGTTTAGTATTTTTATTTTAGTAACGGATATATTTAATTGTTCAATTAATATATTTTATACTTATGGAAATATTGTTAATATAATTGATTCGCTGCTGATAACCGATTCGTTCTTTATTGTTTGCGGCTGTCCATGCAATAATTTTCTGGTTCAAAAGATAGCTGATCGCGGTC
>CALCHR010000238.1 GCA_937901185.1 uncultured Bacteroidales bacterium | reverse complement strand
ATGTTCCTTCGCTACAACTTGAAACCTCGAGTCTCCAGCCCTTGCTCTCGCAGTACTTGGTATACATACGGAAGAGGTCGCCTGCAAAGATGGCCGCCTCGTCGCCGCCTGTTCCGCCACGTATCTCAAGAATGGCATTCTTGTCATCCTGTGGGTCGGCGGGGATGAGCAACAGCTTTATCTCCTCCTCGGTGGCCGGAATCTCCTTCTCGCAAGTGTCAATCTCCTCGCGTGCCATCTCGCGCAACTCAGGGTCGCTCTCGTTGGCAAGCAGGTCCTTTGCCTCGGCAAGGGTGGTGAGCAGGTTTATGTAGCGCTTGCGCGCATCGAGAATCTGCTCCAGTTCGCGATATTCCTTGTTGAGCCTCACGTAACGCTTCATGTCGGCAACGACAGAAGGGTCGGTGATGAGTGTCGATACCTCCTGGAACCTTGCCTCAAGGTCATTCAGTTTGCCCAGCAGTGAATTGTTTTCCATTGTATTCTGTCCTGTATTACCACTGTTTGTCCTTTATGCAAACCGGTGGTTTCTCATAATGTGTGCCCCGCATTGCTGCAAGGCACATTTATATTAGTATTTGAATGTCCCGTAAGGGCTTTCAATTATCAACTCGTTGTGGTCGCACTCCTCCACGCGGCCGATAATCTGTGCATCGACACCAAAGCTCTTGCTGATGGCAATGATTTCCTCGGCGTGTTCGGGCTTTACATAGACCTCCAGACGGTGACCCATGTTGAATACCTTGTACATCTCGGCCCAGTCTGTTCCGCTCTGCTCCTTGATGGCCTTGAAGAGCGGTGGGATGGGGAAGAGGTTGTCCTTGATTACCCTCTTGTTCTCAACAAAGTGCATGACCTTTGTCTGTGCACCGCCCGAGCAGTGTACCATTCCGTGAATCTCGGGGCGCAACGCGTCGAGAATCTTCTTTACGATAGGTGCGTATGTGCGGGTTGGTGAGAGTACAAGCTTGCCGGCATCGAGCGGTGAGCCTTCCACTTCGTCGGTCAACTTAAGGCCGCCCGAATAGATGAGCTCTGCTGGAACACCCTTGTCATAGCTCTCGGGGTACTTCTCGGCAAGGTACTTGCTGAAGACGTCGTGACGTGCCGATGTGAGGCCGTTGCTGCCCATGCCGCCGTTGTACTCTTTTTCGTATGTCGCCTGTCCGTATGATGCAAGACCCACAATCACATCGCCGCCTGCGATGTTTGCGTTGTCGATGACGTCGCTGCGCTTCATGCGGCAGGTTACTGTGCTGTCGACGATGATGGTGCGCACAAGGTCGCCCACGTCGGCCGTTTCGCCACCGGTAGCATAGATGCCGATTCCCATTTCTCGCATCTGTTGTAGCAATTCGTCTGTGCCGTTGATGATAGCAGAGATAACTTCGCCAGGGATCAACATTTTGTTACGACCAATGGTGCTGGATACAAGAATATTGTCTACAGCTCCTACGCAAAGTAGGTCGTCTGTATTCATAATCAGCGCATCCTGTGCAATACCTTTCCACACAGACAAGTCGCCAGTTTCTTTCCAGTACATATATGCCAAACTTGATTTCGTACCAGCTCCGTCTGCATGCATAATGTTGCAGTACTCGGGGTCGCCACCTAAAATATCAGGAATGATTTTGCAAAAGGCTTGTGGGAAGATGCCTTTGTCGATATTCTTGATAGCGTTGTGTACATCCTCTTTCATTGCGCTAACGCCGCGCATCATGTAGCGTTGTTTAGAATCCATGTGGTAGATTATATTGGAAGTAAATAAATACTGAGTTTGAATATGAAACCTATGATGTGGAACCTTGCCATAAGTATATTATATGTGCAAGGTATTTCCAAGTGCAAAAATACTATAAATAAGCCGATAGTCAAAGTGCAATGCTACTTTTGTGATGTTGTATAGGGCAGATTCTTCTTTGTTTAAGAAATTTATGTAGCCATCATCTTCTTCTTTTAAGCCCCAGAGAGTTTTTTCTATGGTAAAAAAATATTTATTTTGCACTCTAAAATTAAACATCTCAGCTATGAAAAAACTCATTTTACTTTGGTCAATGCTTTGCTGGGTTACTTTGTTATTCTCTCAAATACCGGCAAACTATTATGCAACGACTTCTGGAAAGTCCGGAAAGTCTTTGAAGACCGCACTCTGTTCCATTATCAGCGGCCATACGGTGCGCTCATATTCAGATTTGTGGACGGACTTTAGAAAGACAGATGTGAGGGAGGATGGAAAGGTTTGGGATATGTATTCTTCTATTACCAACTATTCCTTTGGCGTTGAGCAAGGGAAAAACTATAAGAAGGAAGGTGATTCTTATAACCGAGAACACTCTTTCCCTAAAAGTTGGTTTGACGATGCAAAGCCAATGTATACAGACCTCTTTCACTTAGTGCCAACAGATGGATATGTGAATGGAAGGCGTAGTAATTATCCCTTTGGCGAAACAAAAAATCCCACATGGACCTCTTCTGGAAGCTGGAGTAAACTTGGCCCATGTAGTGTAAGCGGTTATTCCGGTACGGTCTTTGAACCAAACGATGAATACAAAGGCGATTTTGCCCGCATCTATTTCTATATGGCTACCCGCTATGAAGAAAGTATCGATGGTTGGGACAGCCCGATGCTTTCAGGCGATAGCTATACCGCTTATGCTGACTGGGCTCTTACGATGTTGCTACGCTGGGCAGAAGAAGACCCCGTGAGTCAAAAAGAAATTGACCGCAACAATGCCGTATATACCATACAACATAACCGCAATCCCTACGTGGACTATCCTGGTTTGGAGCAATATGTATGGGGGCAAAAAAAGACAGTGGCCTTTGATCCTGATAACTATGAACAGGAGGAAATACCAGATGCCACCATCTCGGTTCCCGTCTTTTCCTTACCCTCAGGAGAAGTGGAGCGCGGCACGGTGGTGACTATTACTTCAGACACAGAGGGCGCATATATATATTATTGTGTCAATGGCGGAGATTATCAAGTGGCCGCTCCACCCGTGGAAGTTGTGGTCAATGCCTCGTCCACTATTGAAGCCTATACGATGCTGGGCTCTCAACGTAGCGAAACAGCTACGGCGGTGTATACAATTCCTGGTACTACCATCACAGGAGAACATGTGTATTATCTTGTGGAGAATGAGCAAGATCTTAAAGCCGGGATGGATTTTCTGATAGTTTGCGAAGGTAAGGAAGTGGCGCTTTCTGCGTCAAAAAACAATTACAGAGATTATGCCGAAGTGATTCTTTCAGATGGCGCAGTATCTACGGAAGTAAATACAACGACGTCGCCCCGCTCGCTTGTTCTGGGTGGTAAAGATGGTGCCTGGACTTTCTTTGACGGAGTGGAAGTTTGTTATCTGGGCTTGACTTCCAGCGATAATAAACTCCACAATCTTACATCCTCAGATTCCAATGATGCACAATGGAATATTTCAATATCTTCAGATGGTATAGCCACCATAGCCAATAGGGCTCGTTCCGATCGCTCTATTCAATACAATGCCTCAAGTCCGCGTTTTGCCTGCTACAAGAGTAAGCAGCAAGCTGTGTCTATTTATGCAAAAGATACAATGGTTGGGATTGAGCATGTAGAAGGGGCGGCACATAGAGGAAATATCCTTGTCTATAGTATAGAAGGTCGTGTGGCTTTTGTGGGAACTTCTTGGCAAGAAGCACTAAAAAAACTCCCACGAGGCATATACATCGTAGGAGGTAAGAAAATATTTGTAAAATAAGCCTGTCCTTCGCACTATTAGGACATAAGCCCTTGCTCGCTTACGCTGGCTCGTTCCAGATGTTCCAAGCAGCAAGGGCTTGTTTGTGGAGCATTTCCAGTCCGTTCTTTGTGATGCATCCTTGTGCTGTGCCCTTTTTAAGAAACTCTGTCTCGCTCGGGTTGTACACCAAGTCGTAAAGCAGATGTGCTTCGGTCAATAGCTCGTAAGGGATAAGAGGAGACTCCTGGACGTTGGGGTATGTCCCGACGGGGGAGCAGTTTATAATAATGGTGTGTGTAGCCATTACCTCAGCCGTCAGTTCTTCGTAGCTCAATCGCCCATCGCCGCCTTTCCTGCTAACGTATGTTCCGTCTATGCCCAATTGTTGCAAGCCTTTCATGATGGCTTTAGAGGCGCCCCCCGTACCGAGAACGAGGGCTTTCTTATGCTCGGGTTTCAATAGCGGCTTTATAGATTCGACGAACCCCACGATGTCTGTGTTATGCCCAATCAGTCGTTTCTCTCCATGGGCGTTGCATACTACTTTCACGGTGTTTACCGCACCAATCTCGTTTGCCGCGGGACTTACTTTGTTTAGTAGTGGCAACACGCTTTCTTTATAGGGGATGGTGACGTTGAATCCACAAAGCATGGGTTGTTGTTCCAGCAAACCGGGCAACTCTTCAATGTGCTCCAAGTCAAAGTTTTGGTATTGGGCATTGAGGCCTTCGCGCTCAAACTTTTCTCCGAAAAATTGGGCGGAGAAACTATGCCCCAGCGGATGGCCTATCAGTCCGTACTTTTTTTTTTCAGCATCCTCTGTCGGACTTGGTTTCGTAGCCGTATAGAGCGTGCTGAGGCCGAAGGTGAAGCGGCGGAATTCTACTTCGCTAAAACCAGCCTTTTGCAAAATGCCCTGCATGATTTCGCCTTGTGGAAAGGCCTCCATGGTTTGGGGAAGATAGGTGTAGGCGCTACTATCGCGCGACACCAATCGGCCGATGGCGGGCATCAGCAGATGCGAATAGAGCCAGAAGAGTTGCTTCATCGGAAACTTTGTAGGAGCCGTCAGTTCCACAATGACAAGTCGGCCTCCGGGACGCAACACTCTGCACATCTCGCTCAGGCCGCGGTCGAGGTCTTCAAAGTTTCTTATACCATAAGCCACCATTACGGCGTCAAAAGAATTGTCGGCCATAGAGAGGTGGAGGCAGTCTTCTTTAGCGAAGCTGATTACTTTTTCAAGACCGGCTTCGCCCACTTTCTTTTCTCCTACCGCAAGCATCCCTTCAGAGATGTCTACACCCAATAAAGATTCAGGTTGCAACTCGCGGGCCGCCAGCAGGGCAAAGTCGCCGGTTCCGGTAGCCACATCCAGGATGTGCTGAGGCTTGTAGGGGCGTAGCGAGTTGATAGCTGCTTTGCGCCACCGCTTGTCAATGCCCATGGAGAGCAGGTGGTTGAGCAGGTCGTAGCTATGGGCGATGCTATCAAACATTTTTTCTACCTGTGCTCCCTTCGCGGAGTCTTCGGCATAGGGCTTTATCTTTTCTTGCTTGTAGGTCATATCTGTCTCAAAACTAATCTGGGCGCATCTGCTTTTGCAGAACGCAAGGCAAAAGTACAGAAAAAGCCTCGCAGCTACAAACTTTTTACGGAAAAGAGCACGCTCTCCAACACAGAAAACTGTATCTTTGTAGCAGAAAATATTTTGATAACCCCTACTATATTTTTGATTCTATGAACAAGCAACAACTCGTCAGCAACATCAAAGCCAAGAAATCTTTTCTCTGTGTGGGACTCGATACCGACTTGAAAAAGATTCCCGCCCACTTGCTTGGTGAAGAAGATCCTCTCTTCGCATTCAACAAAGCCATCATTGATGCCACCGCCCCTTATTGTGTGGCATATAAGCCCAACCTCGCATTCTACGAGTGCTTCGGTTTGAAGGGATGGGTAGCCTTTGAGAAGACCGTGCGCTATATCAAGGAGAACTATCCCGACCAGTTTATCATTGCCGATGCCAAGCGCGGCGATATTGGTAATACCTCAGCCATGTATGCCCGCTCTTTCTTTGAAGAAATGGACATCGACTCGCTCACCGTGGCTCCTTATATGGGCGAAGATAGCGTAACTCCTTTCTTGCAATATCCCGGCAAGTGGGTCATCCTGCTTGCGCTGACCAGCAATAAAGGCTCACACGACTTCCAGTTGATGGAGGACATCCAAGGTGAGCGTCTCTTCGAGCGTGTGTTGCGCACCTCACAACAATGGGCCACAGACGAGCAGATGATGTACGTAGTAGGAGCCACACAAGGCCGTTTGTTTGAAGACATCCGCAAGGTGGTGCCCACCCACTTCTTGCTCGTGCCCGGTGTGGGCGCACAAGGAGGTTCGCTTGAGGAAGTATGCAAGTATGGCATGACCGATGAGTGCGGCTTGTTGGTGAACTCTTCTCGCGGCATCATCTATGCCGATACCACAGAGCGCTTTGCCGAAGTAGCCGCCGAGAAGGCCGCCGAGTTGCAGCAGGAAATGGCCGCCATCTTGGCAGAGCGTGGCGTAGTGAGCTAGTAATATACTCCTCTATTTCCCCAATCATAAACGGAAAGGCAGACAGAGCATCTGTCTATTTACATCATAAAATAGAAGCCGGCTACGAACTACGTGCCGGCTTCTGTTTTTGTGGTGGTGATTACTTTGTTTTTCTTAGTAGTTACTTTCGCGTTCTTAGTAGTTACCAAAATTTTCCTAGTAGTTACCGAAATTCACCTAGCTTTTACCTAAGAAACGGCCGAAAATGACTATTGAAAATCAAGGGCTTATAAAAGCAGTTTTTTTGTCTTTTCCTTTACAGCCGCTTTGCTCTTGGGGTGGCTAAGATTTTTTGCTTTTCAGTCGGTAGCTTCCTATCACAATGGGGCAATGCTTCTTGCAGAAGCGGATGATGGGAACGAACAGCAGCATGATGATGATGGAGATAGCCAGTTCGTTGGGTATGAGACGGCGGATGTGTGAAATCAGATAGAAATGTAGGCCGAGAATAACGATGCTGCCTACGCCGATGTCTTCAACGATGGCCGAGCGCACTCCGTTCAACCATTTGCAGAAGATGGCAACCATGAGTGTCCCGGATATGCCTCCGAGGTAGTAGAGCAGGATGTTGCCACCAAAATCATTCTTAAAGACCATAACTTCGCCGTTGAAATATGCGCTGACAAACAATAGGCCTGCTGAGAGCAGAAACAAACCTATTTCTGTAGGGCGGTGGCAGAACTTGTTAATCTGCTCTTTGTAGCGGGAGAGGGTTGCGCCTATTAAGAAGAACGGGTAGGAAATAAAGATATTGATGCCGGCGTTGTGAAAAAACTTTCCGTAATGGGAAATGGCTATCGCTATTCCGGTAAAAAATAGTACAGTAAAAATATTTAACGTATTTTTACATTTCGGGGGGGTAAATTGATAGAGCGCCTTTGCGATGATGAGCGTATAGATGAACCAGCATCCACCCAAAAACTTGTGGTTACCTATTAAGCAGTAGGGGATGAGCAAAGGGATATTACACATCTCAAATTGCCCCTTGTACAAATCGCGGGCAGATGTGTAGATAAAAGTAATGATAGTAAAGATGATGCAAGGGATGAGGAGGTTGTACCAAATCTTTTTCCAGAAAATCTTGTTGTCGCTCTCTTGCTTGGTCAGAAATCCTGACATAATAAAGAATAGGGGCACGCTGAAAGCATAGATGTATTTATTGTAGGGAGGGAAGGTGTGTCCGAAGACTATGAGGAACATGCCGATAGACTTTAACCAGTCTATCCAGTTCATGCGCAAGGCAGCGGTGGATTGTATCGTGCTCATATAACTATAAGTTTTATAATAGGATTTGGGGAACTGATATTTTTTATTCCACAATAGCACCCTCATCAAGGCGGAAACCTCTCATAAAGTCGGCTACGTCCATACGCTTTTTGCCGGCCAACTGGATAGATTTCAGATGCAGGTAACCATCGGCGAGCGCCACTTTCAATCCGCCATCGTTGCTGCAGAGCAAGCGACCCATAGGTTCGCTCACCTGGCAAAACTCTTTTTCTGTGGCATAGATTTTCAGAACCGTCCGCTTGTCGCCATTGAGCAATTCGGTCCATGCTGCGGGGTAGGGAGAAAGGCCGCGGACAAAGTCGTAGGTGCGTTTCACTCCAGCTGTCCAATCTATACGGCAGGTCTCCTTGAAAATTTTTGGCGCCGGGCGCAATGGTTCGTCGGTCTCCAACTCGCTTTGAGGGATGGGCTTTACGCGGTCGGCCAGGATATTATCTACTGTTTCTACTACAAGGTCTGCACCCAGCAACATCAGTTTGTCATGTACATTTTCAGCATTGTCAGTGTCAAGGATAGGAACGGGCACGCGCTGGATAACGCTACCGGTGTCTATCTCATGGTCGAGGAAAAAGGTGGTGATACCCGTTTCCTTGTCGCCGTTGATGATGGCCCAGTTGATGGGTGCGGCGCCTCTGTACTGAGGAAGTAGTGCAGCGTGGAGGTTGAATGTGCCCAAGCGGGGCATGGCCCACACCGCCTCAGGCAGCATACGGAAAGCTACTACGATTTGCAAGTCGGCCTGCAGACTTCGGAGCTCTTCTAAGAAGGTGGGGTCTTTCAGCTTCTCGGGTTGCAACACTCGCAAGCCTTGCTCTACGGCATAGCGCTTCACGGGTGAAGCCTGCAACTCGGTTTGGTGGCGCCCGATGGGCTTATCTGGCATCGTGATGACGCCCACCACGTTGTAGCCGCCCTCAACGAGGCGACGCAGGCTCTCCACGGCAAAGTCCGGAGTGCCCATATATACAATGCGTAAATCTTCTTTCTTCATAATGGTCTTAGGATTTTATTCTTCCGAGAAGTCTTTCATAATCTGCCTATACAAAGCGTTGAGGCGGGCCTTTGATACGAAGCCTACGAAACTACCTTCGGGCGTTAGGATAGGCAATGTGCCGGCTTCGGTGGCTTGGAATTTTTCCATCACCGTGACCATCGAGTCGTTGGTATTGAGCACTTCTTGCGGCTGGCGCATCAGTTGCTCAGCGCTATATAGGCGATATAACTCGCTACGGAATATGATTTTTCTGAGGTCGTTGAAATTTACCACACCCAAGAGGTTGCCCTTGATGTCGCATACGGCAAAGTGGATGGACTTGCTCTTTGAAATTACCTGAGCGATGTGTCCCAAGTGCATATCGGGCGAGAGGACAGGGCGCTCTTTGTCAATGACCGAGTCGAGCGACATGAGCGTCAATACGGCGCGGTCTTTGTGGTGGGTAAGCAACTCGCCCTTGCGAGCCAAACGCATGGAGTAGATACTGTGCGGCTCGAAGGCGTGGATGGTCAGGTAGCTTGACACGGAAACTATCATCAGCGGGATGAACAGGGAGTAGCCGCCGGTGAGCTCAGCTATGAGAAACACGCCGGTCAGTGGTGCATGGAAAACGCCGCTCATGAGTCCGGCCATGCCTAATAACGCATAGTTGGTCTCCGGAATATGAATGCCGAAAGGAGTGTAGATGTTCCAGGTGCGCGAAAATACAAAGCCGGCAATACATCCGAGAAACAGACTGGGGGCAAACGTACCACCGCAACCGCCGCCGCCGTTGGTGGCCGTAGTGGCGAATACCTTAAATAATATAATGAGTCCCAGGTAAAGCAACAGGTATTCCGAATGACCATAGAAGAACGAGTTGTTCATTACATCGTCCAACTGTGTTTCAGAAGCAGAAAGCAACGTGTTGATGGTGGTGTATCCTTCGCCGTAGAGTGGGG
This sequence comes from uncultured Bacteroidales bacterium, assembly GCA_937901185.1. GTDB lineage: Bacteria > Bacteroidota > Bacteroidia > Bacteroidales > Bacteroidaceae > Alloprevotella. The sequence goes on along the minus strand of CALCHR010000238.1, from coordinate 1,704 downwards.
GGAAGAGGTAGATGAGGAGTGCTAAGACCGAACCGCCAAGCAACAACTTGCTATATAGACTTTTGAAGCGACCGAACACCTGCTCGAAGGAGTTCATCGAGCGAGTGAAGTAGAGGGAGATGAGGCCGCAGAAAATACCAAGCAGAATGGCTGTAGGTACGCGCCCCACGGTGAACGGATCGGTCAGTTCGAAGGAGAACATGGCTTCCGTTCCGGTCAGTGCGTAGGTGATGCAGGTAGCTGTCAGGCACGATACGAGCAAAGGCAGCAGCGAGGCCATGGTCAGGTCGATCATCAATACCTCAAGTGTGAACACGAGACCGGCTATAGGGGCTTTGAAGATACCGGCAATGGCACCCGAAGCGCCGCATCCGATGAGCAGCATCAACGTTTTGTGGTTCAACTTAAAGAAGCGCCCGAGCTCCGAGCCTATGGCGGAGCCGGTGAGCACGATGGGCGATTCGGCTCCCACACTACCGCCGAAACCAATGGTCAGCGCAGAGGCGAAGACGCTCGACCAGCAATTGTGGCGGCGTATCTTTCCCTGCTTACGCGAGATGGCGTAGAGAATTTTGGTCACGCCGTGGCCGATGTCGTCGCGCACTACATATTTAATAAATAGGGCGGTGAGGAAGATACCTACTACGGGATAAACAAGAAAGAGCCAGTTGGCACTGGTCACATCAAATTGTGATGTGAGCAACTTTTCAATTGTGTGGATGAGCCATTTCAGGAGTTGGGCGGCCAAGGCTGCGCCAACACCCACTAGGAAGCTGAGCAGCAATGTAAACTGTCGTTTGCTCAAATGCGCTTCGCACCAGACTATAAGTTTTTCTTGCATAATATGTGTACCAAAATCTTATGACAAAAGTCCCACTACCATAGATTGGGGCTTTTGCTATTCTCTGATGATGCTGATTTGTCCGCCTGAGCCTAGTTTGATGATAGACGAGGCGGCCGGGTTCTCTTTTTCCTCTCGGCGCGAAGTGCAAACATAGTCTACGGCCGAAAGTATCTCTTCTGCAATCTCTGAGAAGTTGCGTGGCGAGGGTTGGCCGCTTACGTTGGCTGAGGTTGATACGATGGCGCGTTTCATCCTCATGCACAGCTCGCGGCTGAAAGGTTCGCGGGTGACGCGGATACCAATACTGCCATCTTCAGCCAAAAGATTTTTTGCCAAGTTGCGTGCGCCGTCAAAGATGATGGTGAGCGGCTTTTCGGATAGCTCTATCAAGTCCCAAGCCACCTCAGGCACGTCGCGCACGTAGGATTCCACTTTCACTTCTGAGTCTACCAGCGTGATGAGCGCCTTAGAGTCGGCCCGCTGCTTGATTTCGAAGATGCGGCGCACGGCTTCTTCGTTGGTGGCATCGCATCCCAGGCCCCAGATGGTATCTGTGGGGTAGAGGATGACGCCTCCGCGGTTCATCACCTCAATGGCTTGCTTGATGTCCTCTCGATATTCGCTAGGTAGAGGTTGCGACTTGCGTGGTCTCTCAGCTCGTTCTTTTGTCATGGCATTTATAGGCCGAAGCCTGTTCAGGGTTATAAAATCCCCACAAAGTTAACCTTTTTTATAGATTGGGCAAAACAAAAATTTATCCTTTTCCGAGCACACCTTTTAGAGCCTATTTTTTATCTCTACATCACCCCCGTTTTCTTAGTAGCTTTCTAGGAAAACTTAGTAAACTTCTAGGAAAAACT
>CALCHR010000237.1 GCA_937901185.1 uncultured Bacteroidales bacterium | reverse complement strand
TTGTGAAGTCGTTTATCATGTTGCTGTCGCCGCTCAGGTGGGCCATAATCCTCAACTCTATCTGTGAGTAGTCGGCCGAGAGGAACTCTTCGCCCTCTTCGGGGATGAAGGCTTTGCGCACTTCCTTGCCATCCTCGTCGCGTATGGGGATATTCTGCAAGTTGGGATTGCTCGAAGAAAGGCGACCGGTGGCCGTCACGGCCTGATTGAAGGAGGTGTGCAAATGGCCGGTGGTGGGATTTATCAGTTTGGGCAATGCCTCGACGTAGGTGCTGAGGAGTTTTTTCAAACCTCTGTGTGCCAATATCTTCCCTACGATTTCATGCTTGCCGCGCAGGCTCTCAAGCACCTCTTCCGAAGTGGAGTACTGACCGCTCTTGGTCTTCTTGGCCTTGGCGTTGAGCTGCAATTCCTCGAAGAGCACCTCGCCCACCTGGCGCGGCGATGTGATGGTAAACTCGTGGCCGGCCAACTCGTAAATCTCCTTCTCCAACAAAGCCAGGCGCTCCACAAAAAGGCGCTCCGTGTCGGCCAGTGCGGCGGTGTCGAGTCGCACACCGTGGCGCTCCATCTTGGCAAGAACGGGCATGAGGAGCATCTCAATATCGGAGAACACCTTCCCCACCCCAACTTTTCCCATTTCATCGACAAGATGGGGCATAAGGCGCAGCGTAACGTCGGCATCTTCGCAGGCATAATCGCAGATGGCGGCGGGCGAAAGGTCGGCCATATTTTTCTGCCCCTTACCCTTCGGGCCTATCAAATCTTCAATGCGGATGGTTTTATATTTAAGATATACCTCGGCCAGGTAGTCCATGTTGTGATACAACTCGGGCTGCACAAGATAGTGGGCCAACATGGTGTCGAACATCGGAGCCGAGAGGCGGATGCCACAGCCTGCCAGAATATTTAAGTCGTACTTGAGGTTCTGACCTACCTTCAAAATTTTGTCGCTCTCAAACAAGGGGCGGAAAATTTCCACCACCGCGGCTCGCTCGGTCTCATTTCCGCTCACGGGCACGTACCATGCCTTTCCGCCGTCGATGGCAAAGCTCATTCCGACAATTTTGGCGGCGATGGCGTCGGTGCCTGTGGTCTCCGTGTCAATTGCTACTTTCTCTTTTGTCAATAAAAGCGAACACAAATTCTTCATTTCGTCCACATTTTCAACAAGATGATACTCGTGAGCAACGTCTGCAAGCGTTTTGAGATTTGTCTGAATTTCCTCGACCGCACCCTCGTCTTCAAATTCTGCAAAGAGAGAGCCTTGGATGGGCTCTTTTTTCTTCGGTGCTTCGGTGGGGAGAATGCGGTTGATGAGCGAGCGGAACTCCAAGTCCTCAAAAATTGTTTTCAAGGCCGCAGTGTCGATTTCCTGGCGCTTGAGTTTTTCGAGTTCAAAGTCAAGAGGCACGTCGGTCTTGATGGTGACCAGAAATTTAGAGAAGCGGATGGCCTCGGCATTGTCTTCCACTTTTTTCTTAATGGCGCCTTTCAGTTCGGAGCTTCGCTCGAGGAGCGCTTCGATACTTCCAAACTCGCCGATGAGTTTGGCGGCGGTCTTCTCGCCCACCCCGGGACAGCCGGGAACGTTGTCGGCCGTGTCGCCCATGAGTCCGAGCAAGTCTATCACCTGCTGCGGATGCGCGATGCTGTATTTTTCGCACACCTCGTTTACACCGAGCACCTCCATGCCTGCGGCGCCGTGGCCGGGCCTACACATATATATATTATCAGCCACCAGTTGGGCGTAGTCCTTATCCGGTGTGAGCATTCTCACCTCTACCCCTTCGGCCGAAGCCAACTTGGCCACCGTACCAATGACGTCGTCGGCCTCGTAGCCCGGAACTTCGAGCAACGGAATGTTGTAAGCGCAGATGATGTCTTTGATGATGGGCACGGAGCGACGTATGTCCTCGGGGGTGGCTTCGCGTTGCGCCTTATACTCGGGATAGGCTTCATGGCGAAACGTGGGGCCCGCCGGATCAAAGGCTATGGCGATATAATCAGGCCGCTCCTTGTTGAGCACATCTTCCAGCGTGTTCACAAAGCCAAAAATAGCAGATGTATTCTCTCCACGCGAGTTGATGCGCGGCGAACGGATGAGCGCGTAGTAAGCTCTATAGATGAGCGCGTAAGCGTCTAAAAGGTATAACTTTTTCATTCCACATTTATTTCTACTGGTAAAATTACACAAAATAAATCGTTCTGTTAAGAGAAATTCGTACTTTTGTAAACCAATCAAGCCCCCTACTCTGTAGCAATGGACTTCTTAACCGAAATACGCCGCCCGATAGAAGAAGAGTTGAAGCAATACAAACTCCTCTTTGACAGCACGCTGACCCACGACGATCCGTTCTTAGGCAGTGTGCTCGACTATCTGCGTAGGCGCAACGGAAAGATGATGCGCCCCATCCTGGTGTTGCTCATCGCTAAAGAGTTGGGCGCCGTGAACGACTGCGCCTTGCGCGCCGCCGTGACACTCGAACTGCTCCACACCGCAAGCCTCGTGCACGACGACGTGGTGGACGAGAGCAACAAACGCCGCGGACAAGCCAGCATCAACGCCGTCTACGACAACAGGGTGGCGGTTCTGCTGGGCGACTACCTCCTCTCTGCTTCGCTCCACCAGTCTGCCCTATCGGGCGACATTCGTGTAGTAGATATCATTGCTCGACTGGGCGGTACGCTCTCCGAAGGCGAGATTTTCCAGATAGAAAACATACGCAACGAAGAGATCAGCGAAGCGGCCTACTTCCGAATCATCAACCACAAGACGGCCGCCCTCTTTGCTGCCTGCTCCCAACTGGGCGCTATTGCCGGCGGAGGAAGCGAGGAGTTCATTGCACGAGCCAGAAAACTGGGCGAACTTGTGGGCATCTGCTTCCAGATACGCGACGACATCTTCGACTACTACGATAGCAAAGAAATCGGTAAGCCCACCGCTACTGACATGGCCGAAGGCAAACTCACACTGCCCGCCATCTACACCGTGAAGAACACCACAGACCCCGCCGTCCACCAAATGGCAGCACGCATCAAGGCCGGCGAAGCCTCGCCCCACGACATAGAGCAGATGGTAAGCCTCGCCAAAGCATGCGGCGGCATAGACTACGCAAAAGAAGCCATGCACCGATACCACGCCGAGGCGATAGAACTGCTGGAAGGCTTCCAAGACGACGCCGTGCGCAACAGCTTAAAATTATATATGGACTATGTGATAGGCCGCAACATCTAAGAGCATGTTGTGGCTATTTTTTTGACACTGAAGCTTATACTATTAACCTTATTAAATACTTTTATTATGAAGAAGTTAAGCTATTTTTTAACCGCAATGTTCTGCCTCTTTCTGGCATCGTGCGGCAAGAAAGAAGTAAGCCCCGAGTTCATCCCCGTGCTTGAAGACAAGGAAGGCATGTGGGGCTTGGTAGCTCCCAATGGCGAAATGCTCTTCAGCGAAGAGTTTGAACACAAACCCACCTCTGTATTCAAGGGCCGTTTCTTTGCAAAAAATGCAGACGGATTCTATGAAATGTACACCGCCGAGGCTAAGCCCGAGAAGGTGGGCGCCGAATATAAACAGGCCGGTGTGTTCTTTGAAGATGTAGCCCCTGTGGTGGAAAAAGGCAAGCCGGTAGAGTTTATTGACGTGGACGGCAATGTGAAGTTCGCCCTCAAGGATGTGGACGGCGTTCCCGTGGAGTGCGTGTACAACTTCCAGGACGGTGTGGCCATCTTCCGCACCGAAGACGGACTTTGCGGTTTGATCAACCCCAAGGGCGATGTGCTGCTGAAAGGCTATGCCCAATTGGAAAGTGCTGGCGACGGAAAAATCTGGGCCACCGAGAGCAAATATCTCAATGTGGACGAGGACAGCGCCAAGGTTTGCTTGATAGACTATAAGGGCAAGAAATTCTTTGAAATAGCTGCCAACAAATACGAATGGAGAAGAGCCTTCAAAGACGGACTCTGCGTTGTGACTCAGAAGGATAGCGAATACAGAACCCGCATGGGAATCATCAACGACAAGGACGAGTGGGTAGTGAAACCCTCTAACAAGCTCCACGAAATTAATGACGTGATGGGCGACAAGTTTATCTACTACGACGGCGACAACTTTGGCTTGATGAACCTCGAGGGCGAAGTGGTGCTCCGCGCCAAGTATGCCAGACTCTCCTTTGCCAAAGAAGACCTCCTGATTGCCGGCAACAGAAAGGACAACGAGATGTACTTCATGGACCTCGAAGGCAACAAGGTGGGCAACCATAGCTACGAAGCCATCAGCAAAATCCCCGGTGCAGACTATGCCTGGGCGCTCGAAGGCAAGAACAGCTGGATTATCATCGACCTCAAGGGCGAGCCTGTCAACAAGCAACAAAGCTTCTATGAGATTGCCACCATATACACCAGCGTAGGCGACTACACCATAGAGAGCGACTATACCGACCCGGTGCTCCTGGCAAAAAATCTGGGTCTCAAGGCCAACGGCATGAAGGGACTGACCTTCGACAGCAACAAGGACGACTTGCTTAAATACTTAGAAATCAACTCCAACAGATATCGCCGCTACGCAGGTAATACCCAGTTTGAGAAGTTCTTCATGGAACAAAAAGTGCCCTTCTATATGCAAATCGGACTGAGCACCCCGCTCATCGGCAGTAAAAACGCCGGATGGTGGTCATACGAATACTTCGCCAAGGACACTTCCATCAATACATTCCAAGTAACCTTTGAGAACAAAGGCCGCCTGGAAGGTAAGATGAAAGAGCTCTTCGAGGCCGTGAAAGCCGAAGCCGTGGCTGCCGGAGCTAAGGAAGTGGAAAAGGCTGAAACCAGCGTGCTCTACACAATGGGCGAGAACAGACTGCTCGTGTTCACAGGCGATACAGAAGTGACGCTGGTCCTCGAAAAGAAAGGCGGAAGCACCATTGACGAGTATATGGGCAACTACGATTGCGAGATCGAATAACCCCACCCTCTTCTTCTGAAACTACAACGGGCTGCATTCTGCGAGATGCAGCCCGTTTTTCTTCACCTCGTTTAAGAGATTTTCTTAGTAGCTTTCTAGGATTTCTTAGTAAACTACAAATTTTTCCTAGTAAACTCCGAGTTTTTCCTAGAAGTTT
>CALCHR010000236.1 GCA_937901185.1 uncultured Bacteroidales bacterium | reverse complement strand
GCTATGGAAGGTATGCTCGAACCTGTGATGAAGGAAGAAATGACAGCCACCATCGAGGTTCGCCAAGTTTACCACATCTCCAAAGTGGGCTACGTGGCCGGTGCATACGTTATCGACGGTAAGGTGAAACGCTCAGACAAAGCACGCCTCATCCGCGACGGCATCGTAATCTTCACCGGAGAAATCAACGCCTTGAAGCGCTTCAAAGACGATGTGAAGGAAGTGAGCACCAACTTTGAGTGCGGTATCAGCTTGACCAACTGCAACGACATCAAGGAGGGCGACATCATCGAGACCTTCCAGGAAATTGCTATCAAGCAAAAGCTCTAATATCTGGAACGAGTCTGCTTATCGGCATGGACTTAGGAGGCTTCGGCTTCCGCCGGCCGGTGTGCAGACTCGTTTAGTTTTTTAGCCGACCAACTAACTTAGATAAAAACTATGTACATCGACATTTTCATAGCCGTAGTCATCTTGTGGGCCATCATCAACGGCTGGCGCAACGGTGTGTTCCACGAACTGGTTTCCAGCTTGGGTTTGTTCGTAGGCCTCTTCGTCGCCGCCACCTGTTATGAAACGCTGGGAGAATATCTTAGTGTCGAAGGCAGCGAGAGCAACATGATGACCAGCATAGCTGCCTTTTTTATCCTCTGGATTATCGTGCCCATCGCATTAGGCTTTGCAGCTTCGCTATTGACCAAGGTTGTAAAAACCATGCAGCTCGGCATGGTAAACAGTTTGCTGGGCTCATTGGTGAGTATCACCAAGTTTGTCCTACTGATTAGCTGCGTGCTCAACATGATGGTGTCGCTCCACATACTCAACGAGGAGAGGACACAGAACAGTCTGCTGTTCCAACCGATATGTAGTTTGCTCGGCCAAGCCTTTGACCAAGCCATCAACAGCCTTACCGAGCCGGGCACAATCATGTCCGACACGCTCTGGGTAGACCTCTCTGCAAAAGAGAATGCCACCGACAGCATATAGAGGCTTACCTTACCACATTACTAACACACTACTATGCAGCCCGACTTAACAAAAGAAAATCCCGTAGAGGAGAAGAACCAATTTGTACGCGAAGTAGCAGATAAGAAATACGAGTACGGTTTCACAACAGATATCCAGACGGAAATCATAGAGTGCGGTCTCAACGAAGATGTGGTCCGCTTGATTTCCCAAAAGAAAGAAGAGCCCGAGTGGCTGCTTGAGTATCGTCTGAAAGCCTATCGCTACTGGCTCACATTGAAGCAGCCCGACTGGGCACATGTCCATTTACCCGAGATAGACTACCAGGCCATCTCTTACTATGCCGACCCAACCAAGAAGAGTAAGGACGAGGGCAAGAAAGAGATTGACCCCGAGCTGATGAAGACCTTCGACAAACTCGGCATCCCACTCGAAGAACGTATGGCTTTGGCCGGAGTGGCAGTCGATGCCGTGATGGACTCCGTATCTGTCAAAACTACCTTCAAAGAGAAGTTGCAAGAAAAGGGTATTATCTTCTGCTCCATCAGCGAGGCCGTACGCGAAAATCCAGAGTTGGTGCGTAAATATTTAGGCTCAGTAGTGCCCTACCGCGACAACTATTTTGCAGCGCTCAACTCCGCGGTATTCTCTGACGGCTCATTCGTCTACATTCCCAAAGGCGTGCGCTGCCCCATGGAGCTCTCCACCTATTTCCGCATCAATGCCCGCAACACAGGTCAGTTTGAGCGCACCCTAATCGTGTGCGACGAGGGCGGATATGTTTCCTACCTCGAAGGGTGTACTGCTCCCATGCGCGACGAGAACCAGCTGCACGCCGCCATAGTTGAGATTGTAGTAAACAAAGACGCCGAGGTGAAATACTCTACTGTACAGAACTGGTATCCCGGCGACAGCGAAGGCCGAGGCGGCGTCTACAACCTCGTCACCAAGCGCGGCCAACTGCGCGGAGCTAACTCCAAGCTCTCCTGGACTCAAGTAGAGACCGGCAGCGCTATCACCTGGAAATACCCTTCGTGTGTCTTGATGGGCGACAACTCGCAAGCCGAATTCTATAGTGTGGCTGTCACCAACAACCACCAGGAGGCCGACACCGGCACTAAGATGATTCACATAGGAAACAACACGCGCTCCACTATTATCTCCAAAGGAATCTCAGCCGGTAAGAGCCAAAACTCCTATCGCGGACTGGTGAAAGTGGGTAGCAAGGCCGACGGTGCGCGCAACTACTCCTCGTGCGACTCTCTGCTACTGAGCAGCACCAGCGGCGCACACACGTTCCCTTATATTGATGTGCACAACAACAATGCCATCGTAGAGCACGAAGCCACCACTTCCAAAATTTCAGAGGACCAACTTTTCTACTGCAACCAACGCGGCATCCCCACAGAGACTGCCGTAGACCTCATCGTCAACGGCTATGCCAAAGAGGTCATCAACAAATTGCCCATGGAGTTTGCTGTAGAGGCACAGAAGCTGTTGAGCGTATCGCTCGAGGGCAGTGTGGGCTAACGCTTTACTCTCTGCTGCATGAACATCCTGAGTGTAGAAAATCTATCTATTGGCTATGGAAAAGGAGCTAAGCGCCGCATCATCGGCAGCCTCTTAAACGCCTCGTTACCAAAGGCCTCGCTCACCGCTTTGATTGGCGCGAACGGGGCAGGTAAGAGTACGTTGCTCCGCACCATTGCCGGATTTCTTCCCCCATTGGAGGGAACTGTCTACTGGAAAGATTTTCCCAACGCCCAACCCTCTCTGCAACAACTGGCACGTCTCTTGGCCATCGTACTGACGGCTCGCATTGAGTCAGAATATCTATCGGTGCGCGAGGTCGTTGAGAGCGGTCGTTTCCCCTATACCTCTTTCGACGGACGCCTTACGCACCACGACCACGATGTGGTTGACGAAGCACTGGCCCTTACCCAAGCTGAACATCTGGCTTCGCGTCCGCTCCACTCGCTGAGCGACGGAGAGCGGCAGCGTATCATGATAGCCAAGGCTTTGGCTCAAGAAACGCCGGTCATTCTACTCGACGAGCCTACCGCCTTTCTGGACTTTGCCGGTAAGATGGGGGTGATGCGCTTGCTCCAATCATTGGCCCACGAGAAGGAGAAGACCATTCTTATCTCGACCCACGACCTCGAGCCGGCTTTCCACATAGCCGACCGCCTTTGGCTCCTCTCCCCCACCGCTATCACGGAGGGTTCTCCGCAAGACTTGGCCGAGGCCGGTGTGCTCCACCGTTTCTTCAGCGCCGACGGCATTCAGTTCGACAGCAGTTCGCTGCGCTTTATCTTTTGACCCATACGTTTCACCCCTACCCTATATATTCCCCACAGCATGATAGTTTGTATCGCCGAGAAACCAAGTGTCGCCCGCGACATTGCCCAGATTTTAGGAGCCACCTCCCAGCGCGAGGGCTACCTCGAAGGAAACGGCTACCAAGTGACATGGACCTTTGGCCACCTGTGCGAACTCAAATACCCTGAGGACTATTCCGCAGCATGGAAGCGCTGGAGCCTGGGCCAACTTCCAATGGTCCCCGCCCGCTTCGGCATCCGCTTGAAGCAAGACCAAGGCATCGTGCGCCAGTTTACCGTTATTCAGAGCCTGATGGAGAAAGCCGACTGCATTATCAACTGCGGCGATGCCGGCCAGGAGGGAGAACT
>CALCHR010000235.1 GCA_937901185.1 uncultured Bacteroidales bacterium | reverse complement strand
ACTAGGAAAAATTTGTAGTTTACTAAGTTTTCCTAGAAAGCTACTAAGAAAAAGCTGTTCACCAACTACCCAACGGAAATGCTTGGTACATTAAAAAGCAAGTGGTATATTTGTCTTCCATTCAGGTCTGACTCTCATCTATGAAAAGAAAAAAAATCCTCCCCCTGAGAAAGAAACTCTCCCGCCAGCAGCTATGGACGCTTTGCTTGGTGGGCGGTCTGTTCCTCTTGGGTCTGTTCCTATATTTCTTTCCGGCTTCACTGAAGCGACAGGCCGAAGCGGCTTGCCTTGTGGAGTGCAGAAGCCATTATGCCGTTGTCACCGCCCGGAAAGATACGCTCCGTTTATCTCCCCTCATGCTCAGCGAGGGGAAACACTACTCGGCCTATGCACTCGACTCGGCCTCTCTCACTCGCAACTGCAGCGGCTGTTTCATCTCCAACTCGGGCCACGTGCTGACCTCGGCCATGCTTACGTCTTTTGCGCCCGACACGCTTTCCGCTGAAGAGACCCATCGGCTATTGGCACAGCAACAACACGCCCTTCAAGAGATGGGCGCCTACACCGACAAGCAATTAGACGAACTGGACTATTATGCTCGCACACACTCTGTCACCGACGAAGGATATACCGCCGTGATGGAAGTGAAAGAAGCCATTCAGCACAGACGCCAGCAGCTCGATTCGCTCCAGCTTTTACTTTCCAATGCCCTGCAGCAGAAAGCAGAGGCCGTGTTAGAAACGGAGTTCAAAATCTACCACCAGACGCTGACCGACTCCGGAAAAATACTTTCTACCTACGGAAAAGGCCTTCTGCTGGCCCGGAAGGATTCTCTGTTGCTATTGCAAACGGCAGAGCAGGCGCTCCCCTCGGAGGCCAACTACTTCAGTCCCTCGCTCTTTTCGCCGGAGTGGGCCACCCACAAGAATTGGGCCCGCCGTGCTTTGGGATTCTTGTCCTACAAGTCTTCCACAAAAAATCTGCCGTCGCTCCTGCCCCATGTATTTCCCGCCCACTTACCTCTTCCCACAGTATGCGAAGGTGCAGCCGTATGCGATGTATTCGGAGAATTGACAGGGATCATTATAGACGGAAAGGTGGCTGGTTGGGAGAAGATAAGCCGGTTGCTATACAGCCACCAGAGCTATTGGGAATGGGCTTGGCTCAGATGTAAGACCTTCTTCAAGCAGATGCTCAACGAAGTCACGCTGACCACCCGGCTTCTTGACGGCCCTACGTCAGAATTTACAGCAGGCATTAAAGGATATTTCTCCGTCGATACCCTTTCCTACCATTGTCTGCAAACACCCGAGGGAATTTTCTACGGAAAAACTGCGGACAATAAGCCACACGCTTATGGGCAGATGCAATACTACGACGGCAACTCCTACTGCGGCGAATGGAACATGGGCCGCCGCGAAGGTCTTGGCGAATGGACCGACAGCCTGGGACAAAAATTCCGGGGCATATGGAAGAACGACTCTCTGCCTCACGGCCTTCGCTACGACACTTGTGGAGTTTACCAAGGTGGATTCAACAAGCAACTGCAGGCTGAAGGCTTTGGCATATACAAAAACGATGGCGGCGAATACTATGCCGGCGACTGGCGAGAGAACCTGCGCCACGGATTCGGTTGGGGCATCGGAAATCAGAAAATTGTGGAATGCGGCACCTGGAAGCAGGGTAAGTTCCGAGGAGAGAAAATGAAATACACCCCCCAGCGCGTTTATGGCATAGACATTTCTCGCTACCAGCACGAGATGAGAAACAACGTATATGGTATCGACTGGAGCAAACTTAGGATTAAGAGCCTCGGCGCCACCGCTCAAAAAAATGTGGTTGGAGAGACCGACTATCCTGTCTCATTTATATATATAAAGGCCACACAAGGAAAGACCATACTCAACAAATACTATGCCGCCGACATAGCCCAAGCCCGCAAACACGGTATTGCTGTGGGCGCCTACCATTTTTTCTCCACGCGTGTCAAAGGCGAAGAGCAGGCCGACTATTTTATAGAACACGCCAAGTTGCAGCGCGGCGATTTGCCACCGGTGTTAGACGTGGAACCCTTCGACCACCAGATAGCAGCCATGGGCGGCGCCAAAGCCTTGTTCAAGGAAGTCTTAGTGTGGCTCAAAAAGGTAGAGAAACATTGTGGGCGCCGACCGCTGCTCTACGTCAGTCAGCATTTTGTAAACCAATATATGGCCGACGCTCCAGAGGAAATTCTCGAGCACGATGTGTGGATAGCACGCTACGGCGCCTTCAGGCCCTACGTCCGTCTGCAATACTGGCAGCTATCCTGCGAAGGAAAGATAGACGGCATACAAGGCTATGTAGACGTCAATGTATTCAACGGCACACAAGAGCAATTCAAGGAGTATCTAGAGGAAGCAACCATCCGCAAACTCCAATAAAGATTCTGCCAAAAGAGATGCGCCGACTATTTTCCCGGGCCAAAACACGGCCCGCTTGAAAAGAAAAGACTACCTTTGCATAATTAGTATACCACCACTTATTAAACTTATCAAAATATGGCAATGGTTTCCCCCTCGCTACTGTCGGCAGATTTTGCCAACCTGCAGCGCGACATAGAGATGCTCAACGAGAGCCAGTGCGACTGGTTTCACCTCGACGTAATGGACGGCGTGTTCGTTCCCAACATATCCTTTGGTTTCCCCGTGATGGAAGCCATGGCCCGCTATGCTCAAAAGCCCCTCGATGTCCACTTGATGATTGTGCAGCCCGAGAAGTTTGTCAAAGAAGTCAAGCAGCTCGGAGCCCGTGTGATGAACGTACACTACGAAGCCTGCACCCATCTGCACCGTGTGGTTCAGCAAATCAAAGCCGAGGGCATGATGGCCGGCGTAACCCTCAACCCTCACACACCGGTTTCTGTGCTTGAAGAGATAGCCCCCGAGCTGGACCTCGTTATGCTGATGTCCGTCAATCCCGGCTTCGGCGGACAAAAGTTTATTGAGTCATCAGTAGAGAAGACCCGCAAGCTCCGTGAACTGTTGTTGCGCACCAACTCCAAAGCCCTCATAGAAATCGACGGAGGCGTCAACCGTGAAACCGGTCGCCTCTTGGTCGAAGCCGGAGCCGACGTTTTGGTAGCAGGCAGTGCCGTATTCAAAGCACCCAGTCCCCAAGAAGAAATCTTGGCGCTCAAATCTTTATAATATAAGGCTATGCTCACCCCCATTCTTTCCGAGAAAGATTTGTTCGGCTTGCTGGGCATCATCCGCCAGTCTCGCAAAATTCTTATCTGCGCTCACCGCGGCCCCGACGGCGACGCTTTAGGCTCAGCTCTGAGTTGGAGCGAATATCTGAAAGGCCTGGGCAAACACGTCACCATCGTGATGCCCAATCCCTTCCCCGACTTTTTGCGCTGGATGCCGGGCTCAGGTTTCATACAGTTCTACGACAAGCACGAAGTGGAGGCTACGAAAGTAATAAAGGAGGCCGACCTCGTTTTCTGTATGGACTTCAATGCGCTAAGCAGATTGCAGAACATGGGCGAAGCTATTGAGCGCAGCAAAGCCGACCTCGTCGTCATCGACCACCATTTAGACCCCAGCGTTCCACAAGCCAAGATGCTGATCTCTCATCCCGAGATGAGTTCTACCAGCGAATTGGTTTTCCGCCTTATCTACCAGCTGGGCGGCTACGAAGACATGAGCCGCTCCGCCGCAGCCAACGTCTACTGCGGCATGATGACCGACACCGGCGGCTTCACCTACAACTCCAACAACTCGGAAATCTACCTCATCATCAGCCTCCTTCTCCAGAAGGGCATAGACAAGGACAAGATATACCGCAACGTGTTCAACAACTACTCCGAGTCGCGCCTTCGCCTCACCGGCTACATCCTGCATGAGAAACTCCGCTTCTACGAGCAGCAACGCGCTGCGCTCTTCACCCTCACCCGCGAAGAGATGAAGCGCTTCCACTTTATCAGAGGCGACGCCGAAGGGCTGGTCAACATGCCGCTGCAAGTAAAGGGTATGCGCTTGAGCATCTCCCTCCGCGAAGACACAGAGAAAGACGTTGTCCGCATATCGCTGCGCTCGGTAGACGATTTTCCCTGCAACAAAATGGCCGAAGAATTTTTCAACGGAGGCGGCCACCTCAATGCCTCCGGAGGCGAACTTCCATTCCCCTTAGAAGAAGCCATCAAAACGGCAGAACGAGCCATCGAGGCTTACCGCCATCTGCTTTAACCCATTCCAGACATCTACCATGACCCACTCCGTAACCGACATTTTTGACCACTTCCCCGAACTCACCGAGACGCAAAAAGAGCAATTCAAAGCCCTCGATGCACTCTATCGAGAATGGAATGCCCAGATCAACGTCATCTCCCGTAAGGACATCGACAATCTCTACCCCCACCACGTGCTGCACAGTTTGGGCATCGCCAAGGTGATTCGTTTCCGCCCCGGCTCCACCATCATGGACGTAGGCACAGGCGGCGGATTCCCCGGCATCCCATTGGCCATTCTCTTCCCTGAATGCCGGTTCCACTTGGTGGACAGCATCGGCAAGAAAATCAAGGTAGCCAGCGCCGTAGCCGAAAGCATCGGCCTGCAAAACGTCCAGGCCGTCCATCGCAACGTGATGGAAGAAAAAGGCCGTTTCGACTTCGTCGTAAGCCGCGCCGTTATGGACACCGGCCAACTCGTACGCCTCGTCAAAAAGAACATCCTGCGCGAGCAGCGCAACTCCCTGCCCAACGGACTCATCTGTCTGAAAGGAGGCGACCTGCAAAGCGAACTGGCCCCCTTCCGCCACTGCAGCAGCACGTGGAACCTCAGCGACTTCTTTGCCGACGAGTTTTTCGAAACTAAGAAAGTGGTCTACGTCACACTCAAATAACCCCCGGGCAGCCCGCGCATCCACCCTGTTATTTTCAGCTTCGAGAAACAGAAATACGCCTGCGCCCTAAAACACACCTTCGGCATGATAACCGTTAAGACATTCACCGTCAACTTTATAGAAGAAAATTGCTACGTTCTCTCCGACGCTGCAGGCAACGCCGTTATCATCGACTGCGGCGCCAACAGCCCCGAAGAGCAAAGCGCCATTAGCCACTACATAACCACCCAGGGCCTCACGTTGCGCCATCTGCTCTGCACCCACGGCCATTTCGACCATATCTTTGGCAACCAGTTCCTTTACGAAGCCTACGGGCTCCGCCCCCAGTTGCACGAAGACGAAGCAGCCACCTACGCCGCAGCCTCAGAGCAAATGCAGATGTTCCTACACCGCGCCCTGCCCCTGCAGATACCGGCCCCCGGCCGCCTGCTTCAAGACGGCGACGAGATAGCCTTCGGCGCCCACACGCTCCGCGTTATCGCCACCCCCGGCCACACCCCCGGCGGCGTATGTTTCTATCTCGAAGAAGAAAGCCTGCTCTTCAGCGGCGACAGCCTCTTCAGCGGTTCCATTGGCCGCTGCGACCTCCCCGGAGGCAACGAAGAACAGCTACTCTCAGCGCTGCACACCAAGATTCTGACTCTCCCCGAGCAAACCCGCGTCTATCCCGGTCACGGCCCTGCCACCACCATCGGCCGGGAACGCACCGGCAACCCCTTCTTCTAAGAAAAAATAACCCTCTCCCCTTTTCTGAGAACCCATACAGGCTGTGCCTTTTCAGACGGTCCGGTCTTGCAAAAATAGCAGAAAGCCTCTCCGTTTTCTGCTATTTCTATGTTCCATCCCCAAGCTAAAGATATGGGCTGCAATAGTCCCTGAAGCCCCATCTTAACCCATTGATTATCAATATGCATTTTCGGGCATTTCTTAGGTAAAAGCTAGGTAAATTTCGGTAACTACTAAGAA
>CALCHR010000234.1 GCA_937901185.1 uncultured Bacteroidales bacterium | reverse complement strand
CTCCCACTGAAACAGAAGATGAACCGGGTGATCCACCAGAAGAAGATCCCGACTACGAGCCAGATGACGACGACCTAGAAACTTGGGATGGTAAAGGACCTCCTCCTAAAAAGCTTTATCAAAATCCATTTAAACGCAGTCCAGGTGGAGACGGACCAGATGGGCCACCTCCTGAGGAAGTTGAGTCAACCTTTGAAGCTGCTAAGCGTATTCTAAGTAAATTAGAAGGTGATGCTCGTAAAGGTGCTATACAAGGACTACGTGACCTGATGACTAAGCGAGGAATTCCTGTATCTGAAGCTCTGGAGGAGAAGCTGTTACAAGAAGCTGTTGATAGTCTTATCTCTCAGATGTCTAATACCGAGTTTAATGACTTACTTGCCTCTACTATGGATATGGTTAATAAAGTAAAACCGGTTTCTTGGAGCGATGACTTAGAAGATCGAGCAAAAGAAATAGCAGGCGATATGCGAGACCCTACAAAACGTGCTGAGCTTGAACGTGAAGATGCAGAACATGTACGTGCTGACAAAGCTGCTGCTCGTGCCAGTGAAAAAGAAAGAGCTCGTTATGCTAAGATTAAAGGCCTACCTGGCTTAGATGCTTTCAAGAAAAATCTCTATAAAGCAGTTAAAGACCAGGTTGATATTTCTGATGAAGAGGTCGATTCTTGGGCAGCACTGGATAGACGTCACGAAGATGATCCTAGCATTATCAAAAAAGGCTTTATTCGTGATGGCGATGAGCTAATTCCAACTGTACACGTATATTTTGACCAGTCTGGTTCTTGGTCAAATAAAGATGTTGAAATCGGCAAGCGTGCCATTAGCGTTATTAATGAGTTCCATAATCGTGGCGAAATCGACCTTAAGATTTTCTATATGTCTGCCGCAGGTGTTACAACAAATGCAGAAGCTGCTCGTGCAGACGGTCGTGCAGAAGGTTGGCACGCTGCTTTACAACATATTAAAGGCTCTAAGGCAAAGAATGTCGTAATATTGTCTGATAGTGATTTAGACGGCTACGAGCGGTGGAACAGACCTACTGGAGATAACGGTATAACTCGTGTTGACGGTTGCGTTTGGTGGCTATGGAAAAATAGTAGCGTATCAAATAAAGCTCTAAAAGAGCTCCGTGGTAGACGTGGTTCATTCCAGTATATGTTCGTCGGTGCAAGTTATTATTAAAATATATAAAGTCTCATACTGAGTATGAGACTTTATTTTTTTGCTAAATTATACGATAGTCGTTAAAGCAGCGGTGGACTTAGCCTTTCACCACCGCTGCGACTATTCTAAATAAGTAACTAACACTAAGGAGTGCCGATTAGCGTTATGACTAATATTACAGAAAAAAAACGAAGAGTACATCGTAGAAAAAAGCCTGTCTACGATTCTATGAGTATCACTACAGGTGACATTGGATTAAATATTAATAGATTTAATACCGCTATGGGTACAAGTGACATTGCTCTTGCAAATAGTACTGGCGTAAGCGGTGGTTTGACTGAGGCTAAACGCTACGTGCGCAGATATTATATTAGACCACAAAATATTTTCTGCTCAAACAAAGCTGAAATCTTAAAAGCACTAATTGACCTTGATGATGCGAACTGCTCAGTTTACACTTTAAATAATCTTGGCGATGAAAAAGATGTCACAAAACTTATGAATAGTGATATTATTTACTATTATGATGATGGTATCTTATATGACAAAAATAAAGTAAAAGTTATGGACTATGACCTTTCTATTAAAAAAGAGGAAGATAGAAAGCACTTTGCTAATGTGAACAAGGCTTCTGACACAGAGTTTAAGAATGCCTATGAAGATAGAATGACTGATGCAACAGAGCTAGAAGAAGCTATTGTAGAAAATGCCTTTGACTTGTCTTTTGAAGACATTGATGTATACGGTGCTAAGCTAAACGATGGACGATGTGCTAAATGTGGTGAGCCTTTGAATGGTTACGGCAATAACCCAGAGCCATATGCACCTTACGAGGCAGGCAGATTCTGTGATGCATGCAACCTAAAGTGGGTAATTCCTGCTAGAATGGATGCGCTAAGGGCTTCCAGAGAGGAGTATTAATATGCCAGATATTATTATTGAAAAAGAAATAATTCCTGACATTGAGGATGCCGTTTATATTGTTACAGCTAAGCTTAGCTATGACACTGCCAAGGCAAATAAGTCTCCATCTGAGTTCCAAAAATGGATAGAAGACCCTAAACGCCATTTTAAATGCAATCCAAGAGGCTTAGCCTGGACAGTTGGACCACGTGGGCATGAAAGTGCTGTTAAGTACGCTACACGTAAGAAAATGCCTGTACCTTCTGCCGATCAAACAAAGGTAATGGCTTTACGTCATTTTATACTGGCTGTGACTATTGGTTGGGATGACTTAGCAAAAGCACTAAAGCAATCACTTAAGTTTTGGAAAGTTACTGAAGCAGAAATGCGCAAGTATGTGGAAATCTGGATTAGTCCAGATAATGCATCTATAATTTCAAAGCTAGTTGACCAAGCACAAGCGACTGGGCGTATTAAGCTTATTGAAGCTGTCGAAAAACACGAGATGCTAAATCCAAAGCTGTTTACAAAAGATAAGCTACTTAAAACAGCTGTTCGTAAAAAGATGCTAGAAATCGTTGATGAGTTTTTAGCAGATCTAAAAGAACAGGACATTAAGATTAAAGTTACAGATATCTTATTAATTGGCTCTAACGCAAGCTATAACTACACAAAAAACAGCGATATTGACTTACACATATTAGCAGACACCAGAGGTACTAAATATGCTCCTGAGGTGGCAGCAGCTCTTTATGGAGCCTTCCGCACATTATTTAATAAACAACTTGATATCAAACTCTATGATATCCCTGTAGAGCTTTTTGTAGAGACAGAGCAATGGCGTATACTCTGTTAAGAAAAACAACTGGGTACGCCAGCCAGTTCCAGAAGAAATACCGGAATATGATAAGGAAGCTCTTGCAGATTTAGTTGAAAAATGGGAAGCTAAATGCGAAAGTATTGCAACAGACTTTAAAGCAGATAAATTAAAAGATGAGACTAAAGTAGTAAAGTTGCTCGAAGAAATATATGAGAAACTACGCAAAAAAGGTGTTGCGAGTAGCGAGTACTCTCTGGAAAATCTTGCTTTTAAAGAGCTCCGTAATGATGGCTATTTAGATGATTTAAAGTTATATCGTAATGAGTTGATTTCTAAACGGTTATCGTTACAAGAGCGCTTAGATAGACGTGCACGTGAAGATGCTTATGTGCAACTAACACAAGCTGCTTTTGGTAACCCTCCTATTATACAAGATAATGGTATGTTCTTTATTTATAACTTAAAGTCAGCAGAGGTTTCTAGAGCTTTAAATACAATAAGACAGCTGCCTTTTGTCATAGAAGCCTCTTCATACGAAAATGGCAAGTATGATATGTCTAATATTATGGAAATCGCTATGAACAAGATTCCTGGTAAATATTATGATATTCGTGGCAAAGTCGATGAAACGCTTTTATAATTTAAAATTAATAAAAGAAGCTATTTAATAGCTTCTTTTATTTTACCAAAAAAATATTTGCTAAATTATACAGTAATTCAAAGGAAAGGCGGTCAAATCTTGAAGAAGAGCTTGCAAGAACATTTTCTTATTCAGCTATTAGAAGCTAACCGAACTTCGCTTATTGCTCAATCTAGAAATGCTGGTCCTTATAAAAATCAAGAGCGTGGCAAAAATAGATTTGAGCGTAAAAAGTATTCTAAAATAGCTAATGCTGTTAAAAATTATAATCAGATAGATATGAACTCACTGTTTAAGCAGGATATATTATTAGTCAATATTCCTGTAGTTGGTGAGAACGATGAGTATACTGTAACAATAAAGCTCGAAGGTGTTGTAGCTGAAATACAAAAAAACATCAAGAACAATAACAATAAGCTAGAATATCGCACAATTATTCAAGCATTAACAAAAGTATTCAATACCACGGATGTTTATATTAAGTGTACCTGTCCAGATGCTAAATATCGCTTTGCTCACTGGAATATAATTAAGAATGTGTCAGTAGATGACTCTTCTAATGATCCAGGACCTGGTAAAGGTATTGCAAATCCAAACGATGATAAAGGACGCGGCTGTAAGCATATGCTATTAGTTCTTGCTAATGGTGACTGGATGATGAAAGTAGCATCTGTTATCAACAACTACTGCCACTTCCTTTCAGAGAAGAAACCAGCAGCATTCTTAAAGCTAGTGTTTCCAAAGTTATATGGCGTACCTGCTGATGAGGCTGAGCAAAACGGTATTGTAGAAGATAACGAAGACTTAGAAACTGGGCGTGACTTAATTGATATGATTAATGAATACGGTCGTAATAGAGGTAAGTTTAAACCAGGTAGTAATAAAAATCCTGTAACAAATACAGGTGGCAAACAAAAACAAAACAAAGCTCAGATTAATGAACCTCCTGCTGAAGAACCGGAAGAAGACGCTGTTGAAAAATCTGACGAAGAGCAGGAGCAAAAATAAAGCACAATAGGAGATTTCGAATTGATGATATCAAACGAAATAAATTTAAAGGCTCTTGATGGTCTTTCTCCAGAAGAACGTGCCCTTGCCATGCAGATTCTAAGAGAATATGCATCCGAGGGCAGCTCAGCACTGCTTGAAGATCTAAAGTACTCCGATTTTGAAGAAATACCGGTCGATATAATGACTTTTATTTCAGATGATAGATACTTAGGTAGAGGCCTGTATTCGGTTGACGAATTTACAGGTGAACGCAAATGTACGGTATTCCCATATTGGCTCGAGAAGCTTCAAGAGATTTTTCCAGATAATTTAACAACTAGATATAATACACTCATTCTTACCGGCTCTATCGGTCTTGGTAAATCTTTCGTAGCTGTATTATGTCAATTATATTTGCTATATCGCATGATGTGCTTAAAAGACCCATATACATACTATGGCCTGCAGCCAATTGACAAGATAACCTTCTCTATGCTTAACGTTACTTTGGAAGCTGCACAAGGCGTTGGTTGGGATAAAATGCAACAGCTACTCTGAATGGTTTATGGACCGTGGCAATATGAACGCCAGCAGAACCAATCCTCAATGGATGCCTCCAAAAGGTATTGAGCTTATCTTTGGTTCTAGCAACAGACACGTAGTTGGTCGTGCACTATTTTCTAACTTCTCTGATGAAGTTAACTTCGGTGTAGGTAATAATGTAGAGAAGCAGAAAGCTAAGCTGAAGAAGATGATTTCTCAGATTGATGCTCGTATGATTTCTCGTTTTGGTAAAGGAACTTACTTACCAACCATGAATATCATTGCGTCTTCTAAAGACTCTGAGCAAGCTTTCATGGAATCCTATATCGAAATGAAACGGCAAAATGAAAGTAAAACAACACTTATTGTAGATGAACCTCAATGGGTAGTTCGTAACGATAAGGGTTCTCCTGATGACCCTGGTAGCTTTTACGTAGCAGTAGGTAATAAGTTTTTAGCACACGAGTTATTGCCAATCAGTGCTACAGAAGTAGAAGTAAACGCTTATCGTGAAAAAGGCTACTTCATGTTAAAAGTTCCGCCAATCTATAGAGAAGCCTTTGAAGATAATATTGATTTAGCATTGACTGATAATGCCGGTATATCTACTTCAAGCACTACTAAATATATCTCTGGCGTAAGACTTAACCAAACTAAAGTAGACACATATAAAAACCCATTTACAAAAGACGTTATTGAGGTTGGTAACAGCCCAGACGATATTGCACAATATTCAAACTTTTTTGACTTGTCTAGAGTTGACCCTCGTGATATGGTTAGACCACTCTTTATACACCTTGATATGTCGTTATCTGGCGACAAAACAGGTATTGCCGGTGTCTGGATCACTGGTAAACGTCCACAGACTGTTGGTAGTGACCCAAGCAAAGAGCTAGAATTTAAGTTAGCATTCTCTGTATCGGTTAAAGCACCAAAAGGTTTCCAAGTTAGCTTTGAGAAGAACAGAAACTTTATTCGCTGGCTTCGTGATAGAGGCTTTGCTATTAAAGGCGTTTCGTCCGATACCTATCAAAGTGCTCAAATACAGCAACAGCTAAAAGGCGATGGTTTTAAAACTAAAATACTTTCTGTTGACCGCGTTGACGGTTCAACTAGAACCTGCTTACCTTATGCCTTTTTTAAGTCTGCAATTTATGAACGACACATACAAATATATAAAGACTGTCAATTACTGACAGAAGAACTTGTTAGTCTAGAACGTCTGTCAGATGGTCACATTGACCACCCACAGAATTTCTCAAAGGACCAGGCCGACGCCGCTTGCGGCGCACTGTTCTTAGCAAGCGAGTTTGCAGAAGAATACTCATATGACTATGGTGAGAATTTGGATGTGTCACTTGCTGTAACCGTTGCTGAGACTGATGCATTCAGAAAGCAACAAATGATTACTGAATTCCAAGATGAGCTTTTAAAAGTGTACAGTGACTTCGCAGAAGTAGACCAATTTAAAGCTCAGCAACGACAAGCTGAATATCAAACATATCAAGATATTATGAGCGGCATAATTATTTTGTAAGGAGACCAAATCATGGCAGAAGAAACAAAAGACCTAAAAAAGAAAAAGCCTACTAGTGCTTTAGTTGGTCGCCAGGCACAAGCGACTACTCTTGATTCAACAACTACGTTGGATATTGATACTACAAAAGCACTACCAGATAATATTATAGAAGCAGGCCTAAGCAGAAAGCTTGACATGGCGGCCCTTGAAAACTTTACAAGTATTTCAAACTCACGTGACCAAGTGTATCAGTTGATTGATACGATGGCGCAGGATTCCTCTGTGGCAGCTATTCTTCGTACATACACTGAAGATGTGTGTGAACCTGCCGATAATGGTCACGTTATCTGGTGCGAAGCTAATGACCCAAATATAAGTAAGTTTATCAACTACATATTAAACATTATGAACGCTGACAAGAACATGTATTCTTGGACCTACTCACTGTTAAAATATGGTGATGTCTATCTAAGACTATATCGTGAGTCTGATTACAAAGATGAATTGTTTAAGCCAGAGCGCGTAGACAAAGCTTACTCAGCACGTAACGTGCTTAACGAAGCATTCGAAGCTTTTGATGATGAAAAGCAAGAAAAGAAAGAAAAGCTAGACGAAGGTGTAAAGCTACATCTACATGAAGAAAGTGACTCCTACAGTTACTATGTTGAACTTGTGGATGATCCTGGTACCATGTTTGAGCTAAACAAGTTTGGTAAAACTTATGGCTATATTGAGGTACCAAATGAACCTATGGGTATTGATGGTACTACTGCATTGACAGGTTCATCTATGACTGGCACCTATAACTTTAGAATGAAGTCAGCTGATGTAAATGTATATCAGGCAGATGACTTTGTACATGCTTGTTTGGAAGACAACTTTACTAGATTCCCAGAGACAGTAGAGTTATTCCACAGCGATAATGACAAGGGTGCTAAACATTCTTACAGCGTGCGTCGTGGTAAATCACTGTTATATGACTCTTATAAGATATGGCGTGAAAAAGCACTGCTAGAAAATGCTGCGCTACTTAACAGAATTACTCGCTCAAGTATTGTACGTAAAGTCGGTGTTGAAGTCGGTGACATGCCAAAAGAGCAAGTACAGCAGGTGCTGCGTAGAGTTAAGGATATGATGGAGCAGAAAGCTAGCTTAAACGTTGGCAACTCCATGACTGAGTATAACAACCCAGGTCCTATTGAAAACAATATTTATTTTGCAACACACGGTGGCCAAGGCAATATTACTGTTGAAGCTGTCGGTGGTGACGTTGAAGTTAAAAACTTAGCTGACCTTGATTGGTGGAACAATAAGTTCTATTCGTCTTATGGTATTCCTAAGCAGTACTTTGGCTGGACAGATGATGGTGCTGGTTTTAACGGTGGCACTTCTCTAACAATTCTATCCAGTGTTTATGCGAAGGGTGTTAAGCGTGTTCAAAACGCAATGATTCAGGCTCTGACTGATGCTATCAACTTATTCCTGTTAAACAAAGGTCTTAAGAGTTACTTAAATAACTTTACTCTAAAAATGAAAGCACCTGTTACTCAGGAAGAAATTGATTATAGAGCCGACCTGTCTAATAAGATTACTGCTATTAGTAGCATGCAGGGTCTATTCACTGATATTGAAGATAAGCCTCGTAGACTGCGTATCCTGAAAGCACTACTTGCTTCTCTAAACTATGGTGATGCGATTAATGCTGAAATCGATGCTGAGATTAAGGCAATCGAAGAAGCCGCAGCAGAGGAAGAAACTACAGAAGAAGACGTTGAAGTAGATACTTCAGCAGAGGAGATTAAGCCAGAAGATACTGATGGCGAAGACGAGGATCTAGGTTCACTAGAGACCTTAGAAGCTTTTAATGCAGGCACTGGTGATATTTTATTGGAAGACCAAAGCGCTACAGTGCTCGTAGAGGATGATGACCTACCATCGCCAGCTGATTTAGATAGTGACACAGACTTCTCTGAAAATAAATAAACACTTGTGAGTTTTGAAAGGTAAATTTATATATGGTTACTAAGAACGACTGTTTGACAATTTTAGTGTCTTTAGAAGATCGCGGAATAAATATTGATAGACCAATGAGACGTCTTGTTACGTCTCAAACGGTCCCTATGGAAGTTTTAAAATTTATTTTAGATCATAGGGGCATGGAAGTCGCGAACTTCTATGAGATGCTGCGTAAAAAGCACAACCAAAAGAAATCTCCACTATATCACAATATTGTTCGTGATCTAGAAGATGCTGATGAAATAATTACAACTCTTGCTTGTTTGCTAGTACAGATTAATCTTTACAGCAAAAAGCTTACAGCGAATAAAGAGCTTTTCCAGCGTGAAGTGCGTGCAGAAGAAATTACTAGGGTACTAAATGACTACTACAGCAATGGTACCCTTAATCAATGTCTAGCACTTATTAGATTGCTGAAAGCCGATTTAGTTGTGTTAGAACATATTAATGGTCATCGTGATCTTTTATAAATAAAAACAAACTGCGAGTTAAGCTCGCAGTTTGTTTTTATTTAAAAATATTCGCTAAATTAATTGATTAGACATGAGTCTAAAACCAAAGATAAAAATTACCCGTGAGGAGACATTTATATGACTTTACAAAATGGTTATAAGAAAATCTACGAGCACGCTGCAAACGGTGAACGCACTATTTATGCAACTGCTTCCGATGTTTGTGATCCAGCTGTAGATACTAAATTAGGTAGTTTTGTAGATGCTGAGTTCGCAGGTAGATTCTTATATGAACACAACGGCAAAATTTATGCTGCTGTCGAGAATATTCCTGCTTACGATAAAAATGGTGTACCTACTGATGACTGCATCCTAGACCTAAGCGGCGTTGCCAAAATGGCAAATGAATCTGATGCACAGGTACCAGCAGCTGTAGCAGAGCTTGAACCGGTTGGACCTGCAGCCGCTGACCCAGAGGATGAGCCTGAAACTACTGAAGACCCCGAAGAAGTTACTGAAGACTAATTTATTAAGTTATTGATTTAATAAATAAGCTAAATTATTTAGTAACGCACACTACTGAAAAAGGATGACTGTGTAATGCAAGATCAAAAGATTTTAAACGCTTTACGCATGCAGCCATTATCGGAGGAAGAGAAAACTTCCAGACATATTTTAGGTAGACTTTATGGGCCTATTGCTACTTGTGTAGAAAGCACACGTAACGGTCGACTATACAATAGAACCTTATGGGAGAAAGCTCTTGTAGATGAAATCTTTTTAGAAAAGGTTGCTACTAAAGCACTGTTCTTAGAGCTAGGTCATCCCGCAGACCGCGAAGAAACTGATATGAAACAGGCATGTGCCTGTATTCCAGAGGTACCTAAAATTGTTGGTGATGAGCTATATGCTTATGTTGACATTCTAGACACTCCTAATGGCCGATTGCTAAAAACATTGGTTGATTATGGCTTTGTGCCTGGCATTAGTTCTCGTGGCTCTGGTGATGTCATGGATAATAATCAAGTTGATCCTGAAACATTTTTCTTAGAGACCTGGGATATTGTTCAATTACCCGCAGTTAAAAAAGCAAGACTAAATGTTTGTGAATCTTTAGACTCTGATAGCATTAAATTAAGAAGAGCTCTTGCTGAATCTTATGAGACTGCAAAAGAAGAGGATAAAGATACTATGAAACAAGCTTTAGAAAATTTAAAGATTAATCTAGAGGAACCTTTAACAGAAACTCAAGTTGTTTCTAAAAACACTGATAATCTGTTTACTGTTGTTTATGCAAATGACCCTGAAGGCATTTTATTTACAGGCACTGAGGCAGAATGCATTGCTTTTGTTGACGAGCATGCCACAAATGCTCCTCACAAGCTTGTTATTACAAAAGGTGCTACGGTACCGGTTGTTGAGGAGCTAGACTCTGACATTCCTTGGGATAATGAAGAAGATGAACTGTCAGATACTTTAGTTGAGGACGCTGAAGATGATGCCGAAGAGGATAAAGTAGAAGAGGTTGCTTCTACTGATGAAGAGACTGAAGACACTACCGGTACTGAAGAGACCGAAGATGACTCTGAAGAAGATCCTAAGGATGTTATTGTTGATGTAACAGCATTATCTGGGGAATCAACTCTGAAATCATGTACACCTT
>CALCHR010000233.1 GCA_937901185.1 uncultured Bacteroidales bacterium | reverse complement strand
TTTTATTATGGTGGTAAAGCAGTTTAAGGCAAAAAAAAAGCATTAAGCTGCTTTTTCTGTTTTGTTTAATGTTCTTTTTTCTCTTGCACTCATTCTAACTTTAGTTCCATCTGCTAAAGTAACTAATTGTAAATTAACTTTTTGAGCATGTTTAGTAGCTCTACAAGAGTGAGATCTTCTATTTCCAGATAATGGTTTTTTACTTGTTGCTTTAACTGCCATAATATTCCTCCATTCAAAGTTTTTTTCCCTATGCCAATAAAGTTTACCATATTTTATAAAATAAGTCAAATATTTTAATAAAATTTGTTTAAAATAAAAATGATTTATAGTAAAATATATTTAGGAGGGATAATATGTATACACCACTTTATATAAAAACAGATAACAGTTTACAATCTTCATTAATAAAAATTAATGATTTAATTGAGTATGCTAAAAACAATAATATCAAATCCCTTACTATAACTGATAATACCATGTATGGAGTTATGGATTTTTATAAAATGTGTATAACTAATAATATAAAACCGATAATACCCACGATAACCAAAACTACCGGGATCGAATACAGAGTCAAAAATCCAACGGAAAAGCCCTTGATCAATCGATTAGGAGCAATGGAAATATTCAGACAGGAAATCAAAAATCCAACGCAAGAAATCATCAGCATTGTCATCAGCACTGCACTTTATAACTGCAATACCTTCACCGAAGATAATATTTAAGGCCTTCTCAGATATTAAGCCTCACATTGTTATCTCAGTGCCTCTTATTATAGAAAAAATCATAAAGAAATCTGTATTGCCTAAGTTGCAAACAGTAAGTATGAAAGTTCTTTTGAAGTTGCCTGTGATTAATTCTAAGATACGTGAAAAGATACGTGAACAATTAGTTGCTGCTTTTGGTGGTCGTTTCTATGAAATTATTATTGGAGGTGCTGCTTTCAATAGCGAGATAGAACAATTTTTGCATAAGATTGGTTTTAATTTTACAGTTGGTTATGGAGCTACAGAGTGTGCGCCGATTATTACTTATGCGGATTGGAAAGAGCATCGAATTGGTTCATGTGGACGCGCTGTACTAAATATGGAAGTGAAGATTGATAGTCCGGATCCTGAAAATATTCCCGGTGAAATCTTAGCTCGTGGTGCAAATGTTATGTTGGGATATTATAAAAATCCAGAAGTTACAGCTGCAACTATAGATAAAGATGGTTGGTATCATACTGGCGACTTAGGTGTAATGGATGCTGACGGATATGTTTACATTCGTGGTCGCAGTAAGAATATGCTTTTAGGTTCTAGTGGACAGAATATTTATCCCGAAGAAATTGAGGACAAACTTAATACTCTACCTTATATTAGTGAGTGTATTGTGATTCAGAAGGGCGATAAACTCTATGGATTAGTACACCCAGATTTTGATGAGGCAGAAAAAGCTGGATTAGATCCAGAGGGGTTACGTTTGGCTATGGAGCAGAACCGTAAGGATTTGAACCAGATGGTTAATAATTATGAGCAACTTTCTGGTATAAAAATTTATGATGAAGAGTTTGAGAAAACGCCTAAACGTAGTATCAAACGTTTCCTTTATGAAAATGCAGAAGTATGATAGATGAAACCCATAAAACTCCCTTAGAAAAATCAGAAGGAATGGTTTTATCCACGGAGGGATTGGTAAAAAAATACGGAAAACGTACAGTAGTAAACGGAGTTTCATTTAATGTTAAACAAGGTGAGATTGTTGGCTTGCTTGGTCCGAATGGAGCAGGCAAGACAACTTCTTTTTATATGACAACAGGATTGGTCGTACCTAATGGAGGTCGAATTTATCTTGATGGACAAGACATTACTGAGTATCCAGTTTACAAAAGAGCTAAATGTGGTATTGGATATTTAGCACAAGAAGCTTCGGTTTTCCGAAAAATGAGTGTTGAAGATAATATAGCGTCAGTATTGGAAATGACTGGTCGTTCTAAGGAGTATCAACGAGAAAAATTAGAAAGTTTAATCTCAGAATTTAAGTTACAGAAGGTAAGGAAGAATAATGGAGACCAACTTTCTGGAGGAGAAAGAAGACGAACGGAAATTGCCAGATGTTTAGCTATAGACCCAAAGTTTATTATGCTAGATGAGCCTTTTGCTGGTGTTGACCCCATTGCTGTAGAAGATATACAATATATTGTTTGGGAACTTAAAGACAGAAATATAGGTATTCTTATAACGGACCATAATGTCGAAGAAACTTTGTGTATTACAGATAGAGCTTATTTGTTATTTGAAGGTAAAATCTTATTTCAAGGCACACCGGAAGAACTTGCAGAAAATCAAGTTGTGAAGGATAAATATTTAACAAATAGTTTCAAACTTAGAAAGAAGGATTTTCAAATGCTTGGGCAACAAAGAGGACTATCTTTATCAACAAAAGATAATTTGTAAAGTATTCCTTTACTCTTACTCGTAAAAAAAATATGAGAAAAATACTATTATTTTTATCTGCATTTATTTGTTTGGCGTCTTTTGCGGATACAATTTATGTAGAGAAAGCCTTTATAGAGTCTCCTTTGGAGATGTTCAAACCATACCAAACCGACTCAATAGATACCCAACATAAAAAGTTTAACTCCAAAGATTATCTTATAGAAAATATTTCTTTGGTGAAGCGCTGTAAGGATATTTATTCTTTAAAAGAAATTAGCAGAGGTGAATACCTGAAGCAACCTGTTTCAGGGAAAATAAATCTTAATCTAATTCATTTTTCTATAGATACAGAGAAATTCCAAAAGGCAAACATAGAAATTAAGGGCTTAAATCATTATAAAATTTATCTAGATGACATAGAGATAAATAATGGTAATTTACAATTACTTCCTGGTCGGCATAAAGTTTCAATGATTTGCCAAACTGAAGAAACTGTCAAAGATTCTTTTGATGTGAAGATTATTGGAGACGGAGTTTCTGATCTGGTGTTAAATTCCATAGGAAATAGAAACTATGATATGAAAGATATGCTTCTTGGAAATCATTATCATAGTGCTCAACTTTCTCCTTCTGGAAAATATCTAGTAATAGTATATTACACACGACTAGAAGATGGTAACAATATATTCAAAACTGTTTTATTAGAAACAGCAACTCAACGGGTAATCTTTAGTAAGAATGAGTACATGGGGTGTGCCTGGTTGTCACTCAGGGATATTCTTTATTTTACCAGGAAAGATAATGGTGGTCGCCAATTAGTTACATTTAATCCGGTTAATGGTACAGAAACTATTTTAGGAGAAAATATTCCGGAAGGCAATTTTACTATCTCCCCCCAAGAAGATTATTTGATATATACGAAAACTCAAGAAGGTAATAGACCTACTAATAGTCTGAAACAATTAGAAAATCCGGATGACAGACAGCCTGGTTGGAGGAATCGTAATGCTATATATCGCTATGATTTGTCTACAGGAAATATGCAACGATTAACTTTTGGAAATACTTCTGTGTTCTTAAATGATATATCTAAAGATGCTAAATATTTGTTGCTTTCTTATTCTAGATTAGATCCTCAAGACGAACCATTCAGTCGAACTACAATTTTAAGAATGGATGTTTATTCTGGTAGGGTGGACACTTTAATTACAGATACAGCTTACATTGCAAGTGCATTATTCTCTCCAGATGCAAAAAAAATATTGATAAAAGCCTCTCCTTCAGCGTTTGATGGACTAGGCTTGGAAGTGAAAGAAGGCCAGATTCCCAATGCATTTGATTACCGTCTTTATTCTTATGACATAGAGTATAAAACTATAGAACCTCTATTATGTGGATTTAATCCTGCTGTTGGTAAAACTCTATGGTCTGCTATAGATAATAATATTTATTTCTCAGCAACAGATGGCTGCGATGAATCTTTATTCCGACTTGATGTACAAACAAAACAGGTTATAAAATATCAATTACCAGTTAGTTATATTCAAGGTTTTACAGTTTCTGCAATTGGAAAGCAGCCTAGAGCTGTATTTTGGGGACAAACAGGGGTGCGCGCAAGAGATATGTATATATGTTCTTTAGCTTCAGAAAATCCTAAAGCAAATAAAATTGGAGAAATAGATTTTGACAAGCTATATAAAGGAGTAAATATAGGTTCATGTAAGGATTGGGCTTTCTTATCTTCTAGAGGAGATAGTATTAAAGGATTTTATTTTCTCCCACCAAATTTTGATGCTAGCAAAAAGTATCCTATGATAGTTTATTATTATGGTGGATGCACGCCTACAGGTAAAGCCTTGGAATTCCAATATCCATTACAGGTATTTGCAAGTTTGGGGTATGTGGTTTATGTTGTAGAGCCAAGTGGAGCTATAGGATTTGGGCAGGAATTTGCGGCACGTCATGTAAATACATGGGGTATAGAGTCTGCAGATGATATTATAGAAGGAACAAAGGCCTTTGTTGCTGCTCACTCTTTTGTTGATAGCAAAAAAATAGGTTGTATGGGTGCAAGCTATGGAGGCTTTATGACGCAATATTTACAGACACGAACAGATATTTTTGCTGCGGCTGTTTCTCATGCTGGTATTTCTAATATTGCCAGTTATTGGGGTGGGGGATATTGGGGTTATACTTATGGAGAAGTTGCTCAGTATGGAAGTTACCCTTGGAATAATCCAGAGCTATATGTAAAGCAGTCTCCTTTATTCAATGCAGATAAAATCAATACACCTCTTCTATTATTACATGGAACAGTAGACACCAATGTTCCGAGTAATGAAAGTCAACAGTTGTTTACAGCTTTGCGTATTTTAGGAAAGCCTGTAAGTTATATAGAGATTATAGGAGAGAACCATGTGGTTGTTGATTATAAAAAGAGATTGGCCTGGCAAAATTCTATATTTGCTTGGTTTGCTTATTGGTTAAAGGATGAACATCTTTGGTGGCAGACTTTATATCCTAATGATAAATTTGGTCAGAAGTGAAAAGTTTCTAAAATATCAGAAATATATTTAGAATTCTGGTATTCTTATATTTGAATTTATATCTTTGCAATAGATATCTGAAGAGTGGGTATCTATTGCAAAGTTTTATTTTCAAAGAGTTATTGTTATGATCTCACAGAAATTACAAGATGCAATCAATGAACAGATTGTAGCAGAGATTTGGAGTGCTCATCTTTATTTGTCAATGGCTTTCTATTTTGACAAAGAGGGATTTAATGGGTTTGCCAATTGGATGAAGAAGCAATCAAATGAAGAAATGGAGCATGCCTATACTATGGCAGACTATATTATTAAACGCGGAGGCATTGCTAAGGTAGGAGAAATAGGCAGTGTACCTCAAAGTTGGGAATGCCCATTGGCAGCTTTTGAACATGTGTACGAACATGAATGCAAGGTTTCCAGAATGATAGATGCATTGGTTGATTTAGCTTCTGCTGAACGCGATAAGGCTACACAAGATTTCTTGTGGACATTTGTGCGTGAACAAGTAGAAGAAGAGGCAACAGCTTCCGGTATTGTCGATCGTATTAAGAAAATGGGTAATACTGCTATCTTTAATCTGGACCAACAGTATGGCGCAAGGCAATAGGGTGTTAGTTTGAAGATACTTAAATTGCATATTGTAAGAGAATGATAGTTCAGATTGCAGATTTTTGAAAAATATAACAAAAAAATCTTGGTATGAACTATCTTTTTCTTTACATTTGAACAGTTATTCTTATTAACCTTAATTTTGAGAGATATGAAAACAGAGCAATTACTATCTGTATTAGAGGCTAAGCACCCGGGAGAAAAAGAATATCTCCAAGCAGTGCGTGAAGTTTTACTTTCTATTGAAGATGTCTACAATGAACATCCGGAATTTGAAAAAGTAAAATTGATAGAGCGTTTGGTGGAGCCAGATCGCATATTTACTTTTAGAGTACCTTGGGTTGACGACCAAGGAGATGTTCATGTGAATATTGGTTATCGTGTACAGTTTAATAATGCAATAGGTCCTTATAAAGGAGGCATAAGGTTTCACCCGTCTGTAAATCTTAGTATCTTGAAATTTTTAGGATTTGAGCAGACTTTCAAAAATGCTTTAACCACTCTGCCTATGGGTGGTGCGAAAGGCGGTTCTGATTTTGCTCCGCGAGGACGCAGTGATGCAGAAATTATGCGTTTCTGTCAATCATTTATATTGGAATTGTGGAGAAACTTAGGTCCGGACCAGGATGTACCTGCTGGTGATATTGGTGTTGGCGGTCGCGAAGTTGCCTATATGTATGGAATGTATAAAAAGTTAGCCAGAGAACATACCGGAACCTTTACAGGAAAAGGTATGGAGTTTGGAGGCTCTATTTTACGTCCGGAGGCAACTGGTTTCGGAGCATTGTATTTTGTTGACAAAATGCTGACGGAGCATGGTAAAGATATCAAGGGAAAAACTGTGGCAGTCTCAGGTTTTGGAAATGTAGCTTGGGGCGCAGTTAAGAAAGCTACAGAGATGGGAGCGAAGGTAGTAACGCTCTCTGGACCTGATGGATATATTTATGACCCCAACGGTATTTCCGGCGAGAAGATAGATTATATGTTAGAGTTGCGTCTTTCTGGTGAAGACATTGTAGAACCTTATGCTCATAAATATGGCGTGGAATTCTTCCCCGGTCGCAAACCTTGGGAAGTAAAGGTTGATATTGCTTTGCCTTGCGCCACTCAAAATGAGCTAAACGAAGAAGATGCTCGTATGTTGGTAGCCAATGGAGTGCAGTGTGTGGCCGAAGTCAGCAATATGGGTTGCACAGCAGAAGCTGTTGACTACTTTGTTGAGCAGAAAACTCTCTTTGCTCCCGGTAAAGCTGTGAACTCCGGTGGTGTGGCAACTTCCGGACTTGAAATGACCCAAAATGCAATGCATATATCCTGGACTGCTGAAGAAGTGGACGAGCGTTTGCACCAGATTATGTCAGATGTACACAATCAATGCTTGCGCTATGGCCGCACTCCGGAGGGATATGTCAATTATGTCAAAGGTGCTAACATTGCCGGCTTTATGAAAGTCGCAAAAGCAATGATGGCTCAGGGTATTGTATAATCTACAATCTCCTTTTATATAAACCATGCCAATGAATAATTCCTATAGAATAGTCATTGGCATGGTTTTATTGTAATATTTAGATTTTGCTAATTCAAAGAATTAGAGTAAATTTGCCAAACATTTTAACATTCAACTAACATTTGTAAATATGGAAAAAAGTGCATTGCAAATTGCGCGTGCGGCCTATTCTCCCAAACTTCCTATGGGCTTGCGCGGAAATGTAAGTATTAAAGAAGGTGAGCCCACTCAGAGTGTTGGCGACCAGGAAGAAATCAAAAAACTCTTCCCCAACACTTATGGTATGCCTTTGGTGGAATTTGTTCCCTCTGCTGAGGTGAAAGAATACAAGCCATTGAACATCGGTATCATTCTTTCCGGTGGACAAGCTCCTGGTGGACACAATGTTATTTGTGGTCTTTATGATGGCTTGAAGCGTCAGAATCCCAATAGCAAGTTGTATGGTTTCTTGATGGGCCCCGGTGGCTTGGTTGATCATAAGTACATTGAACTGACAGATGCCATCATTGATGAATACCGTAACACCGGTGGTTTTGATATGATTGGTTCCGGTCGTACCAAGTTGGAAACTACTGAGCAGTTTGAAAGCGGCTTGAAGATTATCCGTGAGTTGGGTATCAACGCCATTGTTATTATTGGTGGTGATGACTCTAACACAAATGCTTGTGTACTTGCCGAATATTATGCTGCAAAGAAATATGATGTTCAAGTTATCGGATGCCCGAAGACCATTGATGGTGACTTGAAGAATGAGCAGATTGAAACCAGCTTCGGTTTTGACACAGCTTGTAAAACTTATGCAGAAGTTATTGGTAACATCCAGCGCGATGCCAACTCTGCTCGTAAATATTGGCACTTTATCAAGTTGATGGGCCGCTCTGCCAGCCACATCGCTCTCGAATGCGCTCTTCAGTGTCAGCCCAATGTATGTATCGTTTCTGAAGAGGTGGAAGAGAAAAACCAAACTCTCGACGATGTTGTTACTTACATTGCTTCAGTAGTAGCTAAGCGTGCTGCCAATGGTAACAACTTCGGTACAGTTTTGATTCCTGAAGGACTCATTGAGTTCATTCCTGCTTTCAAGAAACTTATCGCTGAGTTGAACGACCTTCTTGCACAGCCCGAAGCTAAGGCTGTTGCCGTAAGCGAATTGCGTGCTTATGTTTTGAATAAGCTCTCTGAGGAAAATGCAGCTATCTACAAATCTCTTCCCGAAGTTGTGGCTAAGCAATTGACGCTTGACCGCGACCCCCACGGAAATGTACAGGTTTCTCTTATCGAAACTGAGAAACTTCTTTCTGAAATGGTAGCCAACAAGTTGCAGGAATGGAAGGCAGAAGGTAAATTCAATGGCAAATTTGCTGCACAACACCACTTCTTCGGCTACGAAGGACGTTGCGCTGCTCCTTCAAACTATGATGCAGACTATTGCTACGCTCTTGGTACAAGCGCCGCTCAGCTTGTAGCAAACGGCAAGACCGGATACATGGCCATCGTGAAGAACACAACTGCTCCCGCAGAACAGTGGGTTGCCGGTGGTGTGCCCATCACAATGATGATGAACATGGAGCGTCGTCACGGAGAAATGAAGCCTGTAATCAAGAAGGCCCTCGTTCGTCTCGACGGAGCACCTTTCAAGGAATTTGCAGCTCACAGAGAAGAATGGGCCGAAAAGACAGCCTTTGTATATCCCGGTCCTATTCAGTATTTTGGTCCTACTGAAGTATGCGACCAATGTACAATGACCCTTAAGTTGGAACAAGGCAAGTAATCTCCTTGTCCACTTTGTAAATTATAATATGTGCCGATGATACTATCGTCGGCACATATTTTTTCGTTTCTTGCAAGCCCCACTTAATTTTTCTTATCCAGGTTCTCCACCGGCCTTAGTTTTTCATATTTGAATGGCTCGATTTTTTTCTTGAACCTTATTAAAGTTTTATCGTCCGGCATAAAAGTTTTCACAAACCTTACTAAAAACTTTTCTCAACCCATCTCTTAGATAAACCTATACGCTCTCTACGGGCAATACCTCTATCAAACTTTTTGTTTATAATTATCTGAAAATCAAGGCTGATTTTGGGGCGTTTCTTCGGAGTTTACTAGGAAAAACTAGTAAACTTCTAGTTTTACCTAGGCCTTTACTAAGATTTCCTAGAAAGCTACTAAAAAAGCAGCTGCAAATTGCAGCTGCTCTATGTTGAAACGTAAGGGTGTCTTTCAACTCTATAGTTGTCGTTTCAGAAGTAATAAGTATAGAAGCTATTTTGCCTCTAATATCTTTTGTTGCTCCTCGGCTTTTTCTTTGTAGGTGCCTTCAATGTTTTTAAGATTCTGTCTTACCAATCCATATGAGTTATTCGGGTCAAACTCTATGTATTTTTTAAGATAATAATACGCCTCAATGTAATACTTGGCATCTTTTTCATAGGCCATAGTATTGTATTCTGAGAATGTGGTAAGAAGAGCTTGTGCCTTGTTATAATCATCATCGTATTTCATAATTTGAGCAACTACCTCTTCTTTGCTTCCATGTTTTATGTAATAGGTTACGATCAGGCTGTTTAAGTTATTCTTTGTAGACACTTCTAAGAACTCATTGTTCTTTATAACACGAAGTGAGTCTATACGTGCTATAACATCTTCACAACGATTTTTTGTTCTTAAAGATAAACCATCTTCATCAAGTAATAGACAAACTTGGACTCTTGATTGTAGAATTCCCAAAATGTCTTTTCTGCTATTCGCAATATAGGCATAGAGACTATCTGCGCAATCTACAGCTTCTTTTAAGAGCTTATTATCTTTATTTGTTAGTGCTTGATAAGCTAAACAATGATAAGTATGAGCAAGCTGTGCAGTGTCCATAAGTGTCACGGCCGGATTCTTTTTGTCTTTGAGATGTTCCTCGTTTACCTTAGCCATATATTCCTTAAGCACTTGTATAGCTTCTGCATACTGCTCGTTCTTCTGATATTGATAGAAGAGTTCTGGATATTGAGGGTTTTGGGGGAATTCTCCCTTGTAGGTAACCGAACCGATAGCCGCCTTTGATACAATAATTTCTTCCTGGTTCTTCTCTTGTTGCTCTTTGATTACTTTTTTATCGTCAACTATCTTGGGGACAGTAAATGTAATAGAGGCCTTAACAGCCACTTTCTGGACCTTAGGCTTTTTCTTCTTACGGTTCTTATTACCTTTCTTTTTCTTTTGGCACTCACCCTGACATTCTTTTTCGCATTCTTTCTGAGGAGGATTCTGTGCGCTGATACCAACGCAAAATACAGCCATCAAGGCCATCGTTAAAATTTTCTTCATAGTCATAGTATTATTTTTTATATTATAAATAAATGGTCTGTATTCCATTCTTGTTTTTGTAGAAATCATTTTTCTCAGTTTCAACCCCGTCCCAAATTCTTTCCATTTTTGAAATCAGATAATCCCTACATCGCAAATTTACAAATAACCCCCATTTTACCCCCCCGATTAGTTAAATATAGTTAATAGTTGCAATTTTTTTACAACCCTTTGTTGCCGGAGGAAAGATAGTAGTTTCGCATCGCTTTATAATTATCTGAATATCAATAATCATTTCGCAGCGTTTCTTAGGTAAAAGCTAGGTAAATTTCGGTAACTACTAGGAAAAACTAGGT
>CALCHR010000232.1 GCA_937901185.1 uncultured Bacteroidales bacterium | reverse complement strand
TTGGGGTACCCGTTCTCTTCCTGCCAGCAAGAATATCCCCAAGGAAATGCTCCCCATCTACAACAAGCCTGTCATCCAGTACGTTGTGGAAGAAGCTGTGCGCGCCGGTATCCAGGAAGTCATCTTCGTGACCAACCGCCACAACTCGCATGTGCTGCCTGTTCACTCGCTGCGCCGCAACGAACCATACTATCTGGGAGTATTCCTTGTGGGTGCTTATCAGGAGATACTGGGCGATATGCACAACCTGTTTGGCGACACCACTGCCGTACACATCAGCGTAAAGGACAACAAGTATCATATCGACCAGATTATCGACGGCGAGACGGTGGCTGAGGTGCTCGACTACGTTCAGTATAATCCAAAGAAACTGGTGCGCCAGCTCGAGACATGGGTAACAAAGAGCGTAAAGGAAGGCAAGATTACTCTCGAAGAGGGCAAGGAATTTCTTGGCAACTACCGCTCCGGCCTCTATGGATATACGTATCTGGAATAGAAAAATCTAGAAATCTAGAATATCTAGAGCATCTAGGTAATCTAGAACATCTAGAGCATCTAGAAAATCTAGAAAATCAAAAAAAAACTATGAGCAAAGAAATAAAACAAAAACTAACAGTAGTAAAAGTTGGCGGCGCCGTGGTTGAAGACGACGCACAGCTCGCACAACTTCTCAAAGACTTCAGTGCCATTGAGGGCAACAAGGTGCTGGTGCATGGTGGCGGCCGACGCGCCACACAGGTGGCTAAGAGTCTGGGCATAGAGAGCAAGATGGTGAACGGGCGCCGCATCACCGATAGCGACATGCTTCAGGTGGTAACAATGGTTTACGGCGGACTGGTGAACAAAAATCTCGTGGCACGATTGCAGGCCAATGGTGTAAACGCCATGGGACTGACTGGTGCTGACATGAATGTGCTGCTGTCTGACCGCCGCCCGCCTAAGAAGATGCTTATAAAGGGCGAGCCTGACGCTTCCTCCTTCCCCTCCGGCGGCCTGCGCATGACCTTTGAGGCCCGCGGCTACACCGCCTGGGATCCCACCTCCTTCGCCTTCATTAAGGGGAATACCCTG
>CALCHR010000231.1 GCA_937901185.1 uncultured Bacteroidales bacterium | reverse complement strand
GTTAAATCTAAGCTTGAAGAAAATCAAAGAGATTATAGAAGAGCATGGAGCTGGAGATTATATCAAGCTTTGTGGTCAGCATAATTTGGTTGATGTATATAAAAATTATGAAGCATATATTGCTGGTAAGGCAATGTCTGATGCAGAGCTTAAGACTTACGCTGATGGCAAGGCAAGTGCACAGGTTAATTTCTATCAGGTTACCGACCGTGGTCTAACAATTAACATAAGCTGGGATTATACCTCGGATACATCCGATGTCAGCTTATATAATGCTTTAGAAGCTTATGTAATAGTTTGCAAGGGTGATGATACTTCTAAAATCGCTTATTCACACTTCTTAAGCAATACTTCAGAAAATGCTTGGGTATTGGGTGAAAGCACACACGTAGAAATTCCTTTTGTCAGCGTAGATAATATCCCTGAATTACAAAACCTATATTGGTGGTATGACGGCAGTAGTATTCAGCTTAATACCGGCGCGGCGCGCGTTCGTTGTATTAGATACAAGAGCTAAGGAGGTAACAAAATGATTAAAGTAAATTATGATAAAAAGACTGGCAAAGTAGTTGCCTTCGGTAAAGACAATCTTCCTTATATTGAAATCACTGAGAACGAACGCAGACAGCCTCTTCCTGACAAGTATAGTTTCTATGCTGTGGAAGATGGAAAGTTTGTTATTAAGAGACGTGAGCCTTCTAATGTTGAAGTTGCTAGAGATGCTGAGGCGGCTAGACAAAAAAGACTTCAGGAAATTGACGCTTGGTTTAAGGCCAACGACTGGATGATTAATAAGCTATTCTTAGGTGAATGGAAGCTAACTGATTCTAGATGGGTTGAATACCTAGCTAAGCGTGCTGCCTTAAGAAAAGAACATGAAGAGCTTACTGGTGAGGAGGTACATAACTAATGTTTTATTTAAGTAAAGATAGAGAGCTTACTCCTGACCTCCTATACAAGATGATAAATCACTTCCAATTGGTGGTTAGTCCTAAGCTCGAAAAATATAAGAACTATTACGACGGCATTCAGGAGATTCTAAACAAGAAATATGTAGATGAATCTAAGCCTTGTAATAAGACAGTAATTAACTACTGTAAGAACATCACTGATAGCTACGGCGGTTACTTAGCAACTCCCGGACATATCAGCTATTCAAGTGAGAATGATATTGAAGACATCATGGACATCCTCAGATACAACGACTATGCAGCTGAGGATAGTAACCTAATTAAAGATGCTCTAATCCACGGTGTAGGCCACGAGTTAATGTTTATTGACTCTGACGCTAAGACCAGATTTAAACTCATTGACCCTCTGACCTGCTTCGGCGTATATGATAACTCCCTCACGGCCGACCTTCTCTACTTTGTTAGATTCTATAAGATGAATGACTGGGACGATACTGACTTAGATTATGCGGTAGACGTATATAACGACGTATCAGTAAAGCATTACCTTATGAAAGGTTTTAGCTCTACTCCAGTATTCTTAAGTGAAGAGCCACATTACTTCGGCCAGTGTCCGGCCAATATCCTTGTAATGCCCGGTGAAGAAAGTATCTTTGCTTGTATTCTTCCTGAGCAGGACAGCATTAATGAATTAGTAAGTGCAGAGATTGATGACTATTCAGCCTTCTGTGATGCTTACTTAGTCATTGAAGATGCAGAGCTAGATGAAGATACTGTTAAGACTATGAAGTCTAATAGAGTACTTCAGCTCCCAGTAGGTGCTAAAGCTTATTGGTTAACTAAGTCTGCTAATGACGCTCAAGTAGAGAACATTCGTAAGAACTTACATGATTCTATTTACAGAACAGCACAGTGCCCTGACTTTAGCTCTGAGAGCTTTGTAGGCGGTGTATCTAGTGGTATTGCTATTCAATACAGATTAACCGGTATGGAAACTCGTGCAGGTCTTATAGAAGCTGAAGCTAAGAAAGCACTACAGAGACGTATTGAAATTCTTTGTGGTGTTGCGAGCCTAAAGTTGGGCGAGGAAGTATTCAGAGATATTGAGATTACTTTCAAGAGAAATATCCCAGCTGATGAACAGGCTATTGTAAATATCGTTAATGGTCTTAAGGGTACTGTATCTGATGAGACTCTACTTGGTCAGATTCCTTTTGTTACTGACGTACCTAAGGAGCTTGAAAAGGTGCGCTCTCAGAAAGAATCAAACCTAGACCTATTCGGCGGAAACTTTTTCAATGCGTCTGAGAGCGAATCTCAGGAAGAGGAAACAGACGAAGAAACGAATGTAGACGAATAATTATTCGCTAAATTATAACGAGGTACGAATTTATGGCATATTGGCAGGATAGAATGCAGGCTGCTCAGAATGCAGTATCTGCTAAGACACAGAAAGAAATAGATAAACATGTACGTAAGTACTACCAGCAACTTAGTAAGCAAGTAATTAAAGAATACGAAAGTTTGTTTAATGAAGTGTTAGCTAAGCAAGCAGCTGGTGAAACTATTAGCCCTGCTACTCTATATGCTATGGATAAGTACTGGGCTATGAACGCTCAATTAAAAAATAGACTATCTAAGATGGGCTCCAAGCTGCAGGCGATGATGACAAAGTTATTCCAGATAGCTTACTGGAATTCTTATAACTCAATCAATATTCAAGGCCTTAAAGCTTTTACTACCTTAGACGATGCAGCGGTACAACAGATTATAAATGCTGTCTGGTGTGCTGACGGGAAGTCTTGGAGC
This sequence comes from uncultured Bacteroidales bacterium, assembly GCA_937901185.1. Taxonomy (GTDB): domain Bacteria; phylum Bacteroidota; class Bacteroidia; order Bacteroidales; family Bacteroidaceae; genus Alloprevotella. The sequence goes on along the minus strand of CALCHR010000231.1, from coordinate 829 downwards.
CAGAGAATCTGGAATAATACTACGCTACTACAACAGACCTTAGACGAACAACTAATTCACTGTGTAGTAGCTGGTAAGAAAACAACTCAGTTAAAAGAACTACTTCAGAGTAGATTCAATGTTAGTTATAGCAGGGCTGATGCTTTAGTTAGAACTGAGATAGCTCACATACAGACTGAGGCTGCAAAACAAAGATATACAGACTATGGAATACAGCAAGTAGAAATATGGGCTGACAAGGACGAGAGACGCTGTGAAGTATGCGGTAAGCTTCATAAGAAGAAATACCCCGTAGGCGCAGCTGTTCCTATTCCGGCTCACACTAATTGCAGATGTTGCATAGTGCCTGTTGTCGAATAAATTGTCATTCAGGGCTTGGACATTAACTAAGTACTAATATAACAAGGGCTGGCAATGACCAGAACTTATAAGGAGAATAATTATGGAATTAAAAGAATTTACTGAATATTTAGTTAAAAGTATAGCTAAAGAACCTGATATGGTAAGTGTACAAGAATTCGGTGGAGAAGAAGATTCTGTAATCCTAGAAATAATCGTACATGAATCAGATATGGGAGCAGTTATTGGAAGAAACGGAAAAATGGCTAACGCTATCCGTACTTTAGTACAAGCTCATGCATATATTTTAGGTTTAAAGAAAGTTAAAATAAATATAGATTCATTCTAAAAAAAGTCGTTGCAATTAAGCAGCGACTTTTTTGTTTTCTTTATTATCTCGATCTTAATGTTCTTTATTTATAAAGCCACCCCCGGTGATCCTGTGAAAATGATGATCGGAGATACCTCCAATCTGACGCCGGAACGATAC
>CALCHR010000230.1 GCA_937901185.1 uncultured Bacteroidales bacterium | reverse complement strand
TGAAGAAGAAGCCAAGCGCTTGCAGAAGAAGATCGTGTAAAAACAGGTGAAGCAGCCCGCATTTATGCAAATATAAAACTTGCTGCAGTGCCACTTTTTGAGGGCAGTGCAGATGGCTTACAGTATAGCTCTTGGGTATTACGCGATCAGACTAGCAGCAATGATAATCCAAGCACTAGCTTGGATATGCTTAAGGATACCAGTAGCGAAGATGCAACGAATTATTACTTCTCTGGCTTGTCCTTTTCTTTGGTGCCGCTGGCATATGACAGAAATGCACAGCCTACTAGCGTTATTAATACGTATTATGAGTACACAACAGATGAAACAATAGAACTTTCTTTGTGCATTTTGGTGAAGCCTAAAAATAGTGATACTTGGCAGATAAATCAAAAAGTGCTATTACCTAGTATTAGACACGGAGCGACTGAAGATTCTGTAGAAATCTCTAACCTAGCTGTTACTGGCACTATTAGCCACAAATATAGACCTGTGGCATCAATTGAGTTGGAGGCACTCAGTTCTAATAAGTCAAGACTAAAGCTTTATTATGGTAACTAAAACTAATACCTTAATAAACTACTAAATAATATAAGCTAAATTAAATGATATCAGGCAGAACGTTTGCCTAGTACTACAAAAGGAGATTAAAATTATGCCAGGCTGGCTAGTTACTGCGTTATGTTCTGCTGGTTCAGTAGTAATAACATTAACAACAACATTATTATTTAATAAATTTGTAGGATTTCCAAAAGAGTTAAAAAAACAGAAAGAAGCCGCCGCTCTTCGTGAGCAACAATTAAAGCAGGAGAATCAAACGCGAGATATAAAAATCGCAGCTTTAGAACAGGCGGTTAATGCCTTACCTAGTTACCGTGCTCAGAGCCTACAAATTCAGCAACAATTGCAGACCTCTGACAAAGATATTCTACAAATGTGTACTGAGATTCAAGCAAGTGTATTAGAAAACCAAAAGTTACTAAATAGACGACTTGACCGGTTAGAAAAACGCGAAAAGAATGCTTTAAGGGCAAAAATTCTAGATGAATATCGTCTGTTTACAGATGATTCGAAAAACCCACTTCGTGCTTGGTCTGAAATGGAGCATCACGCCTTCTTTGAGCTTGTCCGCGACTATGAGGAACTTGGTGGCAACGATTTTGTACATAGCGTAGTGTTACCTGCAGTTAATGAGCTAAATGTTGTATCAATGTCTGACAAAGTGTCATTAGCTGAATTGATGAGAAGTAGAAAACTCTAATTTAGTTAATTATATTGAGCCTGTCAATAGACGGGCTCTTTTCTTTTTAATTTGTTGTATAATATAAAGTATTATGATAAAGGGGCTATATAATGTCAAATAAACAATATACATCAGATAATATTAAAGTTCTAAATGATATTGAACATATCCAATTACGCTCTGGTATGTATATCGGTGAGGCTAATGATGCTCGTTCATTATTTTCTGAGATGTTTGATAATGCAATGGACGAAGTGGCTGCCGGGCACTCAACAGAACTAATTGTTGACGTAGACACTAAAGAAAACCGTTATACTGTACACGATTTTGGCCGTGGCATTCCACATGGTAAAAAAACTCTAGAAAATGGAGAAGAAAAAGAAGTAGTAGAAATATTAATGACTGTTGCCAATTCTGGCGGTAAGTTTGATAATAATTCTTATAACTATTCTGCCGGTCTAAATGGTGTTGGTATGACTGTTACTAATGCATTGTCTGAGACCTTTATGATCCGAACACGAAGAAAAGGCAAATATGTACAAGCAACTACACACGGCTCAGCAGAGGTGGAGTTGGTGCGCGGAAAGACATCAGAGCATGATGGTACGTCTGCTTCTTTCATTCCAAATAAGAAGTATTTTCATAGCGCAAAGATTCCGCATGAGTTTATCATTACAAGATGTAAAATTGCTTCGGCACTGGGTTTTAGAGCACGCTGTGTTATTGATGGTGAAGAAATTAATACAAACTGTACTATTTTCGACCTTATTAAAGAAGAAGACAGTAAAATCGTAACTTACGTCGATATTCCAACTATTGAGGTTACTAATGAAGCAGGAGAGTCAATGAAGGTTGCTCTGCGTTATACTTCTGACACGAAAGACCGATATTTTGGATATACAAACTTGCTGTCCAATTATTTAGGTGGCACACACATCCAGTGTCTGTCAAAGACAGTACAAACTACCTGGGAAAACCTAATTGCTAAATATAAGAACCTGCGGCCAACCGTAGATTTGAAACCATCAGACTACTTAGTCGGTTTGAGAGGTATATGCGCTGTTTTTATCGCGCACCCCGAGTTCTCTTCTCAGACAAAAGAAAAGCTGGTTGTAAATAAAAACTACTTTGAAGACTTGATGAATGCTTTTAACAAGGCTTTAACAAAATATTTAACTAATAATATAGAAACAGCACAGCAGCTTATTAAACGTTTTGAGGAATATCGTATCGCTCAAAATGCACTATTGTCAAGAAAAGAGATTTCTTCACTCATTAAGATTAATGAGGATACTGGCGATAATATTAGACGTCGATCAGTGGTCTCAAAACTAGTTGAATGTACTTCTAAAAAGCGTGACGGCACAGAGCTATTCATTGTTGAAGGTGACTCGGCTATGGGACCTTATCTATATGTTAGAGATAAGGCTACTCAGGCAGTATTGCCTATTAGAGGCAAAATTTTGAATACTACATATAAGGACCTAAAAGAAGTTATTCAAAATAAAGAAATCTGTGATATTGCCAATAGTATCGGCTGCGGTATCGGTGCTCAGTGCGATGCATCAAAGTCACGATATGAGCGTATTATTATCTCTGCAGATGCCGACCCTGATGGTAAACAGATTAACTGTCTAGTTTTGGCTGTATTTATTAATCTCTTTCCAGATATGGTTAAACAAGGAAGAGTTTTTGTATCACTACCTCCTTTGTACTGTTGGGGAAAATCTGTAAAAGACTATGGTTGGTGTAATCGGGTAGAGGATGTTCCTGCTACTGCAAAAGATGTACATCGTTTCAAAGGTCTTGGCGAAATGAATGACGACCAGTTATATTATTTCTTAGTAGACAAAGATACTAGAAATGTATTACAGATTGATTATCCTTCTGATATTGATGAGTTTAATAAAATTCTCGGTACCTCAGAAGGTAAGGGTAGTCTGTTAAAAGACCTTGGCATTATCAAAGCAACCACGACGATTACTTTTGAGAAGTCTATTATTGAAGAGCCAGCGGTAGAAAAGCCCGTTGAGACAAAGAAGCCTAGTAAAAAAGTCACGAAAAGTAAGAAGCCTGCTGAAAAGCCACAACAGAATGAAGCACAAACTGCTGGTGATCTTTTTGCAGGACTCTTTGAATAAAGGAGGTCACTATGAGTACAAGTGAACCTATGCTGAAAGATGCCTTAGAGCTGGCATCAGAAAACTATAGAGAATACAGCCTATACGTTGCAAGTGGACGTTCTTATCCGTGTTTAATTGATGGTGCTAAAAGCGTGCAAAAGCGTGTTATCTACTCATTGGTTAAGAAGGCACCTAGATCAATTATTAAGGTAGCAGAAGCTGCTGGCTATTGCTTAGACATGCACCCACACCCCACAGCTGTACCAGAAGTTATTGTCTCCCTTGGAGATAATGGTAATAAATTTAACTTTTTAGATAAGCAGGGTAATTTTGGTCATCGTGCAAAAGACATTGAAGCATCTGCTCCTAGATACATAGGCT
>CALCHR010000229.1 GCA_937901185.1 uncultured Bacteroidales bacterium | reverse complement strand
TAGAAGCGAAGAACTATTTATGGACCACGCTGTATTTGGAAAATTATCTTCTTTAGCAACAGGTGATATTCCAGAAGAAATCTTTAGAAAAGGCTTGGAGTATTCAGGAAAGACTTTTATTACCACTCGCAAACTATATAACGGGCAAGTGCAAGTAGGTAAGGATTATTGGTTAACCATACCTCCACAAACTAAAGATAAATTCAAAATGCTTCGTATATTGGATGCCGTAATGAGATTGAAGATTGAAGTGACGATGATTTAGTTTTATTCAATTATTCAGTTAATTATATAAGTATGCAAATAAAATACAAAATTATCGTACATAATAGATGATTCTTCTAAAGTTGCTATGCCAACAGAGAATCAACAAAATAATTTCAGATTTCAGTTAAAATAAAAGTGGGTATGCAAAAACATACCCACTTCTTCATTTGATATAGTTTGGGATTATTCCCATTCGATGGTTGCAGATGGCTTCGGTGACATATCGTAGCAAACGCGGTTCACGTTTGGAACTTCCTTCAAGATACGGTCTGTAATCTTGAGAAGGATAGGCCATTCGATTTGTTCGATAGAAGCAGTCATTGCGTCGATAGTGTTCACCGCACGGATGATTACCGGCCAATCGTAAGAACGAGCATTGTCGCGTACACCTACACTCTTGAAGTCAGGAACTACAGTAAAGTATTGCCATACCTTCTTGTCCAAACCTGCGATAGCGAATTCTTCGCGGAGGATAGCATCCGATTCGCGGAGAGCTTCCAAACGGTCGCGAGTGATAGCGCCCAAGCAACGTACACCCAAACCTGGGCCTGGGAACGGCTGACGGTAAACCATCTCGTATGGAAGACCGAGCTCGACACCGCATGCGCGAACCTCGTCCTTGAAGAGCTGCTTCAGTGGCTCAACGAGCTCAAACTGAAGGTCCTCAGGAAGACCACCTACGTTGTGGTGTGACTTGACTACCTTTGCTGTCTTTGTACCGCTCTCTGCGATATCCGGATAGATTGTACCCTGACCGAGGAAGTCGATGCCGTCAAGCTTGCGTGCCTCTTCCTCAAATACACGGATAAACTCAGAACCGATAATCTTACGCTTAAGTTCGGGTTCGACGACACCCTTCGTTTTATCGAGGAAGCGCTGCTCGGCATCTACGCAGATAAGATTAATGCCGAACTTACCCTTGAACACTTTCTTAATTTCTTTACCTTCATTAAGACGCATATAGCCGTGGTCAACGAAAACACAGGTAAGCTGCTTACCGATCGCCTTCTGGAGAAGAACAGCACAAACGGAGCTGTCGACGCCGCCAGACATAGCGAGAAGAACTTTCTTATCGCCAACCTGCTCGCGAACCAGCTTGACCTGCTCATCGATGAAAGCGTTGGCCAGTTCGAAGTTAGTGATGCGAGCCATAGACTCGGGACGGACATTAGACATATAGGATCCCTCCATATAAAATATCAAAAAACTACAATTTATTATACAACCAAGGTTTTCTCAGCGCAAGAAAAAAATACGCAATGCAAGAAAAAAGTCACTCCAAAGTTATGCCCAGATAACCGGGGATTTTTGTGCAGTTTAGAGGATGCCACATGGCAAAGGGAATGTCCTCACCCGGGGTGCGGAAATTGCCCCGTTCTTTGCCCAAAGTCTTAAGAATGCCGGGAAGGTCGTTGGGGTCGCCCAGAAATTCCACGCCCCGCAGATTTTTCCCATTCTCCACAGCGGCCAGCAGGCAGCCGTTTCCCTGGTACAGCCGGCAGGTTTTGCCCAGAAGATCCAGGCACGCGCCCTCCTGAAAAACGCTGCCTTGGGGGAGCGCGTTTTTTCGTACCTCGGCGTACTGACGGGCAGAAATCTCCTCCAGAAATACTGGGGTATCCCCGGCATGAGCGGAAATTTCCGTTACCCAAGTAGCCGTTTCATACCCCATGCCGGCGTACATGCGCCGCAGGTGGGGGTCTCCAGGCACCAATAAAATGCCGGCGTAGCCCAGGGCTTTCAAAACCTGATGGGTATAGGTCATCAGCTTACTGCCCAGTCCCTGGCGGCGGTAGCCCTTGTCCGTAGCCAGAGCATAGATATAAGCTACGGGTTTTCCCTCCAGCCGGCAATCCATCCAGTAAACCGCCGCCACAAGCGCATCGTCCACACAAAGAATTGCAATCATCTGTTTCTCCTTTATATTTCCGGCAAAATCCAAATGCATCTGCTGCGG
>CALCHR010000228.1 GCA_937901185.1 uncultured Bacteroidales bacterium | reverse complement strand
CGCCCTCCCCCTCCTTTACCTCCCCATGGGGTCCTGAAGGTGACAAAAACGTTAAAATAACGTAAAAATGTGCCGCCATTGGTGTTTTTGTCATTTTTTTTTTTTATTTTCGCGGCGGTGGTGTCTGGCTCCCCTCCGCGCCGGGCTGTCGGCGGCTTTAGCCGTCGCCGTCCCCCTGCGGCGGTGGACACGACCCGACTATAGTCGTGGTCAGTGGCCATCCGGCGCCATCTGTTGCGGAGTGATTGTGCGCTCCTGGTTCTCTTTTCGTGCGGCTGCGCCGCACCGCCCTCACGGGCTGCGCTGACGCGCTGCCGTCGCTCGTTTTTTCTTATTGTGATTTGCTTTTAATTAGTTTGAATTATGGGTAAAAGTGTAGGGCTTTTAGGCCCAGTTAGTGGCAAGGTCGGCAACATGGTCGGCTATGTCCTCAAAGATTCCAAACAGACGCAGGGATGGCGCGAATATAAACCAAATGTCCGCAATCCGCAGTCTGACGGACAGATGGTGCAGCGCGTAAAAATGGCTGCAGTTAACAATCTCTACCGCGACCTTAAGGAGATTATACAACGTGGCATGGAGAACACCGCCTACGGATATGCCGCACGTAAGAAGTGGTTGTCCATGGCTCTCGGCCAGCAGTTCGAGGGACCATGGATTATAAAGGGCTACACCATGGGCTTGCCCATTAAGGGTGTGCCTATCTCGGTAGGTTCTCTACAGCCGATAGTGTGTAATGTTACCTCCTCCGACTATGGCGCACCGCCATATATGTTCTTACCATGGGACCCGGGGGACATGGAAGAGATAACTACTATAGGTGCATTCTCTACGGTCATGATGAATGCTGGTTACCTTGAAGGTGACCAGGTTACTTTTGTTTCCGGATATGTTCCGATGCGTGAGGCTTTCACGTGGAATGTCAAGTCCTTCATAATTGACCCTACGAATACAACTGCTGTTGGTGAATATTTCGGATATCCGGGTGAGATAATCTCTATTAGTTCGGGTACCTACGGAGAAACTGACGGGGCCTATGTGGCCTTGCATGATGTATACCCGGTGCCCATAGACGCACTTGCAGTCATTGTTTCGCGCGACGGTGTGACTCTAGGTTCACACCTGCGTTCTACAGCATATTTCGCAATAAACAGCAATGCCGCCGCGAACTGGTACTCCGAGGGTGCCTACGAGCGTGCCAAGCGTTCTTACCTAATCGGGGATGGTACAAACACCAATTGGGAGCAAGACCCGACGCGTGCTGCCGCGGCTCCGGGTGAGACAAGAGCCCAGACCGACGCCGCCACCCCGGCACTCATCACCGTAGATGCCTGGAGGAATCAGAACGGCTATGCCCAGGTGCATGACGCGACTAACAACATCTGGCGCTATGTCTACAACGAGGACGTCGTCAATACCGGTTACCACACATGGCTGTCCGGCAGTCAGTCCGGAACTGTGTGGGGGTTGGCTGCACCTACCGGAGTAGAGACCACCGACGCTGTCCGTTTCCGTTATGTCCGAGACGCCAATCAGTACGACGTTGCGTTCGTGAACTGGCTCATCTTCGACGTGGGATACGACGTCCGCGGCCTAGTCACGCCGACGTGATTTGTCCTTGAATTAGGTTTGGTTCAAACATAAGAACCGGGGACGCTCTGTCACGTCCCCGGCTCTTCCATGTCTGGTCCAGGTATGGCCATTATGTCGGCCACCCTTCGTATCTCTCTGTCCACATCTCCTTCCAACGCCCTTGCCCGTCGTAGGTTGTCATTGGTCCTGAGCGCGAAGTACTCCTTTTGAGCCTTCCTCATTCTCCAGGTGAGGAAAAAGAATTCCCTTGGTGTCATTTTTACATTATTGTTTGGTTTATGAAAAGTGTACACTTTTATAGTTCTAGATTCGGAAGACCCGCCAGAACTGCTGGATTAGACCGTTGAAGAATTTCGGGTCCTCATAGATATCTGCCATGGCCTTGCGACGACGGGCCGCGAGAAGGAACCGTACCGACTCGTTAATCAATTTGTTGCGGTTCATTCCCGGCCCGATGTCTCGCACTGCGTCGTCAAGCTGCACTAACAGATTGTCGTCAAGCTTTAGATGTATCGACTTTTGTCTAATCATAGTCACGTAAGATTTGGTCGATGAACACTATTAGTTCGTCAAGATTGGCGTCTCGCTGTTCGCCAAGGCTCCTGCGAAGAGCCTGCACGAAAGCTCTTATTTTTAGAATTTTTTCGTTTTCAGTCATAGTTCAAATTTGGGGTTCTCGTAGTTGTCTGCCATGGCCTTGCGACGACGTGCAGCCTTGCATAACGTCGCAAGTAAATCGACAAGCAAAATTTATTAGTCGATTGCGCTTGCAATCCAATTTTTTTGAAAGCAAATCAACATCCTTAAGGATATCATTATCAAAATTAACAGATATAGCGGTTTGATTTGTCATAATCTATTCCCTCCATTCTTTAGTCTTAGTTCACGTATTTCAGCCATGGTGACGCCTTGCTGCAGCATCTCATGTTCTTTGTAGCTAACGCCGTGTTCCTTAGCGTCCTCGATGCGCTGCCGTTCCTCTTGGTCTCTCCGTTCCCGCTCGTCGGCTATCGCCTTGTCGCGCTCCTGGTTCTTCCGGCTCTTTGGCTTGGTAATTGGCCGCTCCGGCACTATAGTCGCAACCTGCAGGACGCCGCGGAACCTGCGTGCAACCTTCCACTTTGTGAGCATTGACAAGGCATGCTCGACGGCACTCTTGGTCAGTCCGGTTCCCGCCGCGATCTGTCGAACCGACAGTCGCACGAGTCCACGGTCGTCGTCATGGTAACCGGCTTTCAGAGTCATAAAGAGATATACCCGGGCCGTGGCGTGGTTTCGCCACAGCGCGGGACACTCTGTTATGTCAATTATCTGGGTGTATCTCATAGTCCTGGTTCTGGGTCCATTTCGTATTCTGGGCAAACCATGCATTGGTACCAATGGCTCTCACCATGATGCACCAGGCACTTACCCCAACCTTCTTCGTCTCTCCGCTGCCACCAGATGCAGCGGGCACAAGCTGCTGCCGGGATGTCAGTCAACTTGTTCTGGAATTGTATTCTCGCTCTCATAGTCAGCCCTCCTTCACATGATTACTTCTTCGTGGGCAATCTCGCGAGCAAGCCTTGAAAAGATTCTGTAGGCGATTTCCCAGGACAGATTCTTGCCGGTCTCGCACCTCATGATAGTGTAGCGACTCACGCCCCATTTCTCACCCAGCTGCTGTTGGGTTAAGCCTTGGCGCAGGCGGTAGGTTTTTAACTCTAGACCGAACTTCTCGCGGTCCGTCGACATCTCCAGCCCCTCGGGCTTGAAGTAGTCCTCTTGCATGATTTTCTTTTCCATAATCGTTCTATGTGTTTGGTTCAAACGGTAGTCTAAGCTGGACGGGCAGCAGCGGTTCGACCCTCACGCGGGTATAGGTCGGGTACTTCTGCCACTTCGTGTTCTCCTTGTATCGCTCCAGACGTGCCTGCGCCTGCTCCCTCTCCATCGGGCCGGTTAGTTCCTCACGCTGGCCGGAGAGCCGCGAGACGCCGGTAATGCAGTAGTATGTTGTCTTGTTCGTCATGATCTGTGGCGCCGGAGATTTAGATCCGACTCGGCAAAGGTAGGCATTTTCCGCGAAACCGCCAAACATTTCGGCAACTTTTTGCAACTTTCACTTCACTTTTGCCCACTGAGGGCACTCAGGAGGTCTCCAGAGCCGCCTGCCGGTGACGCCTGCAGGTGACGCCACCCCCCCCTCTGTCGCGCGGTGTTGCTCGTCTTCGGAGTTAGGACGGAGGTGTATCGGTCTTGTGTGTGTGTGTGTGCGTGCGTGTGCGCTCGCACGTATGACCCATGCGCACCCGTAATTTTTTCTTTTTCTTATTCTTATTCTTATATAGATGTCCCGCACTTTGTCCTGCAGTCTGTCCTGCAGTCTGTCCTGCAGTCTGTCCTGCACTATGGTCTGAAACGCTTTGTACATCGGCTTTCCGCTGTCCTGCTCTCTGTCCCGCAGTCTGTCCTGCAGTCTGTCCCGCGCAGTGTCCCGCGATTTTCGAGTTTTGGCCTGAGCGCCGCGTGGTCCGCGTGGGATGGCCGGGCGGCAGCGCCAAAACCTTTTCCGCGCCAAGTCGGCCGCGTCAGCGGCAGCCGCCGTCCTCGGCGGCGTGGACGGCTGGCGTGGACGGCTGGCGTGGTCGCCCATGGGCGGCGCAGACGGCAGCGGACGGACGGATTGGCGGCAGCGCCAAAACCTCGACAGCCGCCGTCCTCGGCGGCATCCGCGGAGGTCGTGGACGGCTGGCGTGGACGGCTGGCGTGTCAGCCTACGGACGGCGTGGACGGCTGCAGACGGCGTGGACGGGAACGACAAAAACCTCGACAGCCACCGTCCTCGGCGGCATCCGCGGCGGGCGGCGGTCGTGGACGGCTGGGACGTCCAGACGGTTTCGTCCAGGTGTCTTCGGTCGTGGACGGCTGGTACCTGGGGTGGTGACCTCATGACGTCGAGGACGGCAGGTGGCACGCGCGGCTGGCGACGGCTGCTGTCCGTGGGGGGGTGGAGGAGGTGAGACACAGTGTGTCCCAGGGGGCTGGGGACGGTGTCGTTTCCATGAGCCCTGTGTGCGCGCGCCCCTGGTCGCGGGGGCTGGGGGCTGTCGGCTACAGCCGGGACGTACTCGCCTCGTGGTGTGCTGGGTTGGGTAGGGACGGGCGGAGTTCTGGTGTTTCGTCCTCTGTTTGTTATTCATCCTTATTTCTTCTTTCATCGTCTCGCCGGGCTTCGGGCTCCGCCCGCCCCTACCCAACCCAGCACACCAAGAGGTTGTGTGCGTTCCCGTCTGTCCCGCCAGCCCCCAGCCCC
>CALCHR010000227.1 GCA_937901185.1 uncultured Bacteroidales bacterium | reverse complement strand
CCAGCAGCCCAGCCCAGCGGAGCGCCCACCCGCCGAGGGTTAAGAGATGGGCGCAGAGTGGGGCAATTTACGGCTAATATAGCACCTGTCAAGGGCGATGTCAAGGGCTTTAAGAAAGCTTAACAAAGCACCCGCAAGGGGCGGCGGTAGCCTTCCGCGAAGGGTATGCGTCTGAATGTAGCCGAAAATTCCCCTGAATGCGTCTAAAGGTAGCCACCGCCACCTTTCTTATAGAAGTTATAAATATTCGATTCGTACCCATGCACTTTTGGCGACTTTTGAAATTACCGCAGCTTCCCTTGTTAAGGTTTTTTCACGTTGTCGGCTTTGCAGGGCTGCCTCCCTTTTTTGAAAGGTAAAGTTTGCAAACGGCTGGCGGCGGCAAGGCTGGCCGCACGGCGGCAGGAACGCGGAACGGGGGCGGCATCCGCGCCAAGGCTGGCCGCAAGGCGGCCACGGCTCCCCGGGGTTGAACTTGACAGCGGCGCAAGCCCACCCGGTTGGCCGGGCAGCTCCCTATATGCGACAACGCGAGCCGACCGCGCAGCGCTGGCGGCCAAAACTGCGCTGGCGGCCAAAACTGCGCTGGAACGCGGAACGGGGGCGGCATCCGCGCCCGGGCTGGCCGCACGGCGGCCACTCGGAACAAAACCCGAACATCGCGGAACGGGGGCGGCATCCGCGCCCGGGCTGGCCGCACCGCGGCCAACGGAAAATGTGTTAAAAACGCGCCGGACCGGCGCTTCGCCCGCCTTGCGGCGGCCTTGCGCCGGCCGGCGCAAATTTGTACCTTTGCAGACGCTGGAGTATGTCCCGGAGGGAAACCCCTATCAGGACACCCAGGGAGGCCCCAGGGGGCTCCCAGAGCGCTCACGCCCCCTACCCCTCACGTCTATATGTCTAACTAAAATTGTATTCATTATGTCAAAGTATCTTGGTATTATCTCAAATGGCAGTGGCAAACTCGGCAACGTAGTCTTGCAGCGCAACAACGTGCAGCGCGCCCGCGTTCGCACCATTGCAAACCCCAACACCAAAGGCCAGGCCATCGCGCGTATGATAGCTGCCACGGCGAGCCGGTCGTATGGCGCAATGAAAGCGATCGTGGATCACTCGTTCTATGGTATCCCCTATGGCGGAAAGTCTATGAACTATTTCATCAAAAAAGCTATGCGTGATGTGCGTGCAGCTGCTATCGCTATCACAAACGATCCTGATGCTGACACCGGGTTCAATTTCTCCCCAAAGGACGTTGTTGGTATTGTGCCCGCCAGCTTCCTCGTTTCACGCGGCGAACTGCTCAACGGTATCGTTGCGTCTACGCAGGGGTCAGGCGACTCTGCAGTGCCTATCTTCAAGCTCAACGCAAGCCAAACGCCTTATATGAATCCGTCAACGTTTGCACAATACGGCATTCATGGTGGCGACCAGTTGACTTTCCTGGTTGTTCCGACTTCGGGTTTGGCTCCTTCTTTCCATTATGCCCGTATTATCCTCAAAGAAGGCATTGACGAGACGGCCACGGCTTTCACGGCTGACATGTTCGACGATGGCAGCAACCAGCGACTTGTTAACAAGCTGCTCGTCGCAAATCCTCCGACGGCTTTCCTGACTGCTCAGGACGTTGTTGGCGTATCAATCCCCGGCGCTTTCATTGCCTGCATCCTTAGCCGTAAAGTTAACGGAGAGTGGCAACGCAGCACCGAGCGTCTTTCCTTCCAGGGTTATGACGATCCATTGGGCGCTGTGCATACTTATTATGAGTACGCTGAAGCGTTGCCGACTTGGCTTGCTGGTGGAACATCCCTCGCTGAAAGTGACCGCTATCTGAACGAAGGTTGATTTTGTTGATTGATAATTATGCACAAAGGTCGGCGCGATCCTGCAAAGATCTCGCCGGCCAAAGTGCTGAAACCGTTTAAAAATTCAACACTATGGCAAAAGACTTAGGACTTATCAGCAATGGCCGCAAAAAGCTCGGCAACGTTGTTTTGCAGCGGAACAACGTGCAGCGGCAGCGCGTTTACAATATCAAGAACCCGAAAACCCGGGGACAGATTGCAGCACGCGTTGTGACGGCCACCATGGCCGGCATGGTCGAAGGATTGAAAGGTATCATCGACCACAGCTTTGAAACAGTTCCCTACGGCGCGAAATCCATCAATCATTTCCGCAAGTTGAATGCTAAAAGTCTGATGGCGAAAGCGAAAGAGGACTTGCAGAAGACTCTGCCGGACTGCGAAAACGCATTCCTTCCGAAGGGCGTGAGCGGATGCCTTCCAAACGAGGTAATTATATCGCAAGGTACTCTGCCGTACAACAATGAGTACATGCCGTTTTTTGACGAAGACGACGGCGATGATGGCTTGCTGAAAATGATGTATGAGTGTGGCCCCATTGACGTCACCGGCATGACTACCGCTGAATGGCTTTGGGAGTTCATGGGGTTGCGCCCAGGTTCGCAGCTTACCTGGATTCTTGTTGGTGGTGGCAACATCGTCTATACTAATTCCGGATACGATGAAGATGATAACTTCACGCTGAACCGGACTGTAAAAAAACCCATCGTCAAGGTGGTGCGTTTGGTGGTCAAGGAGGAAAAGGACTTCACGTATAAAAACCTCAATCCGCAAGCCGGTGTCGGCTACTTTGTAGCTAACAACCTTGCCGGGGCGTTCGACTACACAAAAAGCTCTCCCGAAATCCTGCGGCAACTGGAGGACCAGGAACTCTACACCATCACCGCAGAGGACGAGACGTACACCATGACGCGCAACTACATCGACGCAGTGGGATTCGGCGGATTCTATCTGGGCATGGAGGATGAAGTCTACGCGGCCGGCGCTATCCGCAGCGAACTGCATGCGGGCAAGTGGCTGCGCTCCACCTCCAAGCTCATCGCTACGGAGTACCAGCGCAAAGTGGCAGACCGCAGCGCGGTGCAAGGACTGAACATCCACGACGCCATAGACAGCTGGCTCTCCAGCTCGCTGGCAGAAAGTGACCGCTATTTGAATGAGGGTTAATAAATCTTTCATAATTCAAGAACCACTTAGCCAATGGACGGCTACAAGGTAACTCGCTACGGGGCGGCGATGCTGCTCATCACGACCAGCATCGCCCTTGCCTTCATTCAGGTAATTATTGACCACGAAATAGCCGGAGGCGTCCTGATGTACATCGCCCAGGCGTTTTTGCTGGCCGGTTCAATATTCGGGCTTGAAGCCTACGTCAAGCAGCTTACAAAAAATGCGCATAATTCATGACAAAAAATGCGCATAACTTATGACAAATAATGCGCATAATCAATGAAATCATTGTACATTGCACTGCAAACCGTGCTGGAACTGATATTGGAGTTCGTGAGATTCGTTGCTTCCATCAGGAAGAAAAAGGCTGGAGAGACATCGGGTACCACTACGTCGTCAGGCTCGACGGCACCGTCGAGAGAGGGCGACCCATCTCACAACCGGGGGCGCACTGCTACGGGCGCAACGCACACTCCATCGGCGTCGCGTACGTCGGAGGGCTCGACAAAGAGGGAAAGCCCTGCGACACTCGCACGCCAGCGCAAAAGGCTGCGCTTCTAAAACTCATCTTCAACCTTTGCAAAATGTACCACGCAAGCGTATCAGGTCATAACGACTATGCCCGAAAGGCTTGCCCTTGCTTCGATGCACGCAAAGAGTATTCTAAAATATCCGCACAAGCTAAAACACCGGGCTGAACTATCACATATTAAACTAAGTTATTTGGGTTTTAGTAAGCAGGGGCGCAGCGGCGCTCCTTTTTTTTTGTATATACATTTTTTAACTTGAAATATTTGGATTGTATATACATTTTTTGTACCTTTGCATCGTTCTAATATTCAATGTTATGATAGTGTATGATGTTATTGAGGTAAGGCGCGGTTCCCGTGGTGCGGTGTATAGTCGCCTTTTGTGTTCGGTCTCCAGTAAGAGCGCGGCGCGGCTCGCAGCTCTGCAAATGTATCGCGTCGGCTCGCTCGCCGCAGATTATCAGGTCAAGGAAAGGATGGTGGCGCGATGATTAGGATTTACATATCAGGTCGCATCGGCGGTGATACCATCGATGAAGAAACGCGTGACAAGTTCCATGAGGCGGAGCTCCACCTCCAGTCGCTTGGCTTTGACGTTGTCAACCCGACTGATGATTATACGCAAGGCTTCATTAGGGGCTACGCTTGTCAGCTTGACGTACCTTTTTACACGGCAGCCCTACTTTATGACCTTCAGGACATCGCGAGCTGTGAGGCGGTGTATTTCTTGAAGGATTGGCACCTCTCTCCTGGATCCCGCACCGAATTTGCCTTTGCTAAGGCGGTTGGCAAACAGCTCTATTTCGAAGCCTCGGAGCCTTTGAGTTATCGCGCAGCGAGCCGTGATTTGTTCGACGAATGAAAAAAATGTAGCTACAAATGAAAAAAGTTCCGAAAAAATTTGTAGCTACAATTTTTTTTCGTACCTTTGCCCTCGCCGTAGGATATCAGCGCAACGCTGAGGAGCGACGCTGTAACGTACCGGCGCGGCCATGCAGGCAAGAACCGGCTCCGGCTTGACCGGAGTCTTCTTTGAAAATTCCCAAAACTACATAAATCAATCAACAAATGAAAGAGTACCGTATTTTTTTCTACACCGCAGGCGACGCCCTTCCCTACATGATGGACATCAAAGCGAAAGACCTTGACGCTGCCGAGGATCAGGCAAGGGCGTTC
This sequence comes from uncultured Bacteroidales bacterium, assembly GCA_937901185.1. Taxonomy (GTDB): domain Bacteria; phylum Bacteroidota; class Bacteroidia; order Bacteroidales; family Bacteroidaceae; genus Alloprevotella. Next base: position 1,694 of record CALCHR010000227.1, on the reverse strand, counting down.
CTCATCATGGGTGGCGGACAATACAAGGCTGCCGAGGTGTTAGAGCCATGGCGCACGCTTTGGCGCAGCTCTGGGCGAAAATGTGATTTTTCCCCGAATCTCTGAACATGGGTAAGAGTTACTATTTCTATGGACGGCTCATCCAGCCCGACCCCGATGGGCATAAGTTGTGGTGGGTAAAGGACGGCGACTGCTGGATGAAGTTCACGCGTCCATCAGATGCCGAGGAATGGTGCGCCCGACATTCAGGCGCGCTCATCTCCGAACGCACGCACGAAATAGAACTTATGACCATGCGGCTGATAAACATCTACACGCGGCTCGACGAACTTGCCGACGGCGAATTCGGCGACGCATCGACGCTCCAGCCTATCGCCCTTGACATCAGGCGCGCCGCCGACCGGCTCGACCGCTACATTTTGACTATGACCCCCCCCCCCCGTTAACTTTTCTTTACATTTATGGCTTACACAACCATCAACGGCGACAACATCGGCACACGGCTTGTATCGGTGCGTATTCGTCGCGACCTACTCGAATACATCGAGATGCAGCAGCTTAACCGCAACCAGCTAATTAATGACGCACTCGCTTTCGTAATTACCATGCACCAGCATGGAATACAAGCACCTAAAATCATTGGCGTAAGTATGGAAGGAAACACGCCTTACATAGTTACGCAAGATTGCAAACTTGCTTTTGATTTATGATTTCAACCGACAACATCTCGACCATACCCTACTTGATCGTAGAGTCGATGCGGCAGATAGACAACATCTTTGAGATGCGTTTGATGGGCTGGGTGTTGGCAAAGGCGCAAAGTGTCATCAAACTCTACAACGCCGACCTGAAGGACATCAACCTCTCTCACGCGCTCAACCTCGTTCGCGTCACCATGCCAGCGCGTTACCTTTTACCTGAAGGGGATAACAACTACAAGCACATTCGCAAAGCCTTCAATCTCGCAAAGCGTACTATTCCGTATGAACGTGATGGGGTGGAGTATCAGCTGAACATCATCGCCATGCCCGAGCTGCGCAAGCGAGGCCATCAGACGGAAATCTCTTTCGTCATCCACAATCTTTTTTGGTATGCCGCCGTTGAGTTCTCGCGCGGCTACCGCCTTGTCAACCTTCCCGCCATGCTCCGACTGCATTCTACTTACAGCGTAATGATGTACTTGTTAGTAAGCGAGTGCAAGAAGCCGACGGCCTACGCCATCCCAACGCTGCGGGCGGCACTCGGCGCGACAGCGGCGAGTTATGACAAGACCTTCAATTTTGAGCGCAAAGTGCTCCAGGCCGCCAAGAAGGAACTCGATGCGTCAGCGCCATGGACGTTTGACTACCGGCTGGAAGCACGGAGCAAGGGGAAGACCTACACGCACGTAGTGATAGAACCGCGACGGAGCGACACACCCAAGCCACCGACCACCGACAAGGAACGCGACCTATTCGCACAACGTCTCCGGCTTGATGAGCGAGTGAGTGACTTCATGCGCCACTCGCTCGGCATGGACGTGAAGGACATCGAACGGGTTGAGGGCTATCTGATGCGGCTTGGTGGGTGGGAACGTCAGTTAGACAAGCTGGCCACCATACGCGACTACGCAGCCGCCCGCAAGGTGCGCAACCTCACGGCGTACATCACGGCATCGGTGCAGAGGGCGCTCCCCTGATGGCCGAGGGCTTCCC
>CALCHR010000226.1 GCA_937901185.1 uncultured Bacteroidales bacterium | reverse complement strand
CGTCGCCGTCGTGCAAGGTGTGATTGGGTTTAGCGGGTAGAGAGTTTGCGCCGTTTTTTGCGACGAAGTTCTCGCGCGCCTCTTGTATTGCCTCTTTAATCTTGCTAACGGTTGCGCTGTCGCTCTTTGGGATGAGAAGTGTCACGCTGTACTTCTCTTCTCCGCCGCCTTGAGGCGCTTTAGGTTCAAAAATGTTTGCATAAGAAAATCTTACTTTTCCGGTTACTATCTTAGTTGCCATAGTTTTTATATCTCCTTTTTAATTAGTTTTTTAGTGGGTATACTTGCGCCAGTTCTCGGCGAAGTAGCTGGGCTCTTTTCCGCCCTTTGGGTTTCTTTTTGGTTTGTTGATATGGGGCACGCCTTGTTTTTGCATGTTAGCGCGTGCGATGCTTCTCAATAATTTCCTCATTTTTCTCTCCTATTCGAAGTCCTTCTGGGCTTCGGCCAACCTGTCATAGGTTGGTCTTTTGTCTGTCTCAGGTGCTAACACTGGGGCACCTTGTGCTCTGTCGATATGGTCGGCCAAAAGTTCGGCGACCGTCTTCTTGCCGAGCGCTTTGTCCATTGCTGCCGGGCTGAGCAGCTTCGTCTCGGTGATGTCCGCCTGTGAGTAGCCGGCAGCTTCGAGCGCTTTCGCAACTTCGAGCTCGTCCTTCCACTTGCGGTTGCCCTGCTTGCCTTCGACGATTTTCCAACCTGGGACGCTGTCACCGTTGAGCATCGTCGTCATCGCTTGGTCTTTGATACGTTTGAGCCACAAGCTGATGAGCGGCTCCATTTGAAGCACTTCAGCGACCTCGTGAGGCGCTAACACGGGCACGGCGACGCGCAAGCTGTGCGTCTCGACGTATTCCGTGCAGGTCTTCGTCAAGGCTCGACAGCGACCAGCGTGCGGGCAGAACTTGCAGTGTCCGCCGGGCTTGTAGTTGCCCTTGCCTTTTGCTGCCTTCTCTGCCGTCGGTTTGACGACTTTCGTCGCCCAGGTTTCAAGGTCTTCGACCGTGATGCTGTCGGCGCTTATATTATTGATGCGTGGCTGGAATATGTGCATCTCGATCTTGCTCACGTCGTAGGCGAAGCCGAAGTCGTTCAACGCTCCGAGAGCGTAGAGCTTCATCTGTGAGTTGTCCTTTGCAGAGACCTCCACACCTTGGCCATATTTGTAGTCAACTACATCGAGCCGGGTGCCTTGGATGATGATGCAGTCTCCAGTGCCGAAGCCATCCGGTACCCA
>CALCHR010000225.1 GCA_937901185.1 uncultured Bacteroidales bacterium | reverse complement strand
TTTTCCTAGTAGTTACCGAAATTCACCTAGCTTTTACCTAAGAAATGCCCGAAAAAGGCTATTGAAAATCAGGAAGATATAGAGCCGACACAGAAGCTGCCCTTTTTTGAGACAGAAAATAGAGTGTAGAGCCGGTTTTAGCCCTTCCATCCCTCGCCCCGATAGCGGAGAGGCGTGTGGCCTGTGTGTTGCTTGAAGAATTGGCAGAAATGGGAGGATGAGGGAAAGCAGAACCGGTAGGCCAATTCTTTGATGGAGTGGGGTGTGTGGTGGAGCGCCAACTTGATGTGGGTGACGAGGTAGGCGGCTATGAGCGCTTTGGCCGAACTGCCGGTGATGTTGCGGCAAACGCTACTGAGGTGTTTGGGGGTGACGGAAAGCCGCTGGGCGTAAAATGTGGCATCGTGATGCTGGCGGTGGTGGGTCTCGAGGAGCGTCATGAACTGGTTGAACAACCGGCCGCTGCGCTTGATGCCGGCTCCGCTCCAGCCTTGAAAACTGCGTTGGCCGCTGGTGAGCTGTTGGTAGAAGCCAAGGAAGTATCCCCTTAGGTGCAAGGCGGCCTGTCGCTCTAGGCTCTCAGGGGCTTGATGGGTGTAGGCTTGGAGCAGGGAGAGCATGGTGTGCGTGATGTGGTAAACGTTGGGTAGAGATGTGCATCCATCGGCGTGAAGCGCTTCGTAGATGGCTGTCTCTATTTGCAGGCAAGCTTCGCGCAGCGTCTCCGGGGGGTAGGTCAGCATTTGCAGATGGGCGGCGGCGGATGTTTCTTCCAGCAAGATGATGTCGTGGGGAAAAAGCACTGCCACCATTCCTTCGCGCAGTAAGAACTTGCGAAAGTTGACTCGCAGCTGGGCTGTCCCTTTGTTGATACAAAGCACGGCTCCGTAGCTGAGCAAGCAAGTTTCGCCACACCATTCGGCGGGAAAGGTTTCAAGCAGTTGGCAGGAATTGTTCATCCGAAGGAATCTATTTTTTAGGGTAGCCTTATCTAGATAAAAGCTGTAATGGATTTTTTCTGATTTCTGATACAAATTTATAAAGAAGTGGTGAGTGTGGTATTAAAAAGGTTCGATTTTTTACATTCGTAGCGTCCTTTTCGTAATGTTTTACAAGAGGGGAAAACGTAATTTTGCACCTCGAAAGGAGCCCTCTTCTATTCGCCCTTAAAGGGTGATTTTTTTTGAACAGAGAGGGGTAGAAGGATATGTATATGTTGAAAGGAAACAGAAGAGAGGTATGCCGGAGTAAGGGCCGGTTGTTGGTTGTGCTTGGATTGGGTTTCGGTCTGATGGCGCAGGCGCAAACAGGGCATCTGCAAACACAAGTGGAGACGCTTTTTCAGTTGGCGGAGCAGCACAATGCGGATATCCATAGCTATTGCACGGCTATAGAAGAGGCACAGGCTGCTCGGCGAGTGGCTGAGGCACAGCGTTTGCCTAATGTCGAGGCGCAAGTTACTTTTTCTTATTTGGGCGATGGTCGTTTGTGGAACCGTCATTTTGCCGAAGGTATGAAAGTCCCGATGCCTCACTGGGGCAACGATTATGTGTTGCGAGCACAGCAGGTAATCTATGCTGGTGGAGCTATCAATAGTGGTATCCGACTCAGTGAGTTGGCTACGGAAATGGCGAAACTTTCGGCCGATGAGAATCGGCAGCGCGTAAGGATGCTCTTGGTGGGGCTATACTTTCAGTTGCATAGTTTGGAGCATCGCGCCGAAGTGCTTAGCAACAATCTGGTTTTGGCTGATACGCTGATAGCCCACATGGAGCATAAGCAGAGGCAGGGGGTGGTGCTTCAGAATGACATCATTCGCAGTGAGTTGCAGCGCGAGCAAATTAAGTTGTGCAGTACACAAGTGGCCGATGAACAAAAAATAGCACAGAAACAATTGTCCACGGCTCTCGGTACAGATACCCTCTTGACATTGTTGCCAAAGGCTGTTTTTGAAGAAGCAGTTTGGCCTCTGCATAGCGAAGAGTATTGGCAACACGCTTCTACAAGTCATGCAGGGTTGAGGCAGACTGCTTTAAGTATAGATATACGCCGAGAAGAAGAACGTCTGGAGCGAGCAGCACTTCGGCCCAAAGTGGCTTTGCTTGCAGAGAACCATTTGACAGGTCCGGTAACAATAGAAGTGCCAACGCTGAATAAAAATTTTAATTACTGGTTTGTGGGAGTGGGTGTATCCTACGATTTCTCTTCGCTCTATAAAAACAACCGTAAGGTGCGTAGAGCTCAAGCGGCTACCCGTCATGCCATAGACCGTCATGAAGCCGTTTGTCAGAAAGTGAGCGATGGTATTCATGCTGCTTATGTGGCTTGCCAAACGGCTCAGAGCGAACTCCAGACTCATCGTAAACGCGTGCAGCTGGCTGTGCAAAACTATGAAGTGGTGCGCCGTAGATACGAAAACGGATTGGCACTCATCACCGACATGACCGATGCTGCGAACATAAAACTTGATGCTGAATTGGCTTTGGCCAATGCGCAAATCAATCTGGCTTGCCACTACTATGCTTTGTGCTATGCTGCCGGCGTGTTGTAAAGTATAAGCCTACACATATTATAATATATATAACTACATAATAAAAATATGAAAAAGAAAAAAGCTTTGCGAATAGCTTACAACCTCATCATCGTAGCGCTTCTCTTTGGCGGCGCTTACCTTGTGATTGATAATTTTGTACATTTTGGTAGGGTGGAGCACACCGATAACGCCCATGTATGTCAGCACATAACCCCGGTCAACACCCGTGTGCAGGGCTTCATTAAAGAAATCCGCTTCAAGGAATTCCAGCAGGTTAAGAAGGGCGACACCTTAGTGGTTATTGAGGATGCAGAGTTTCGTCTGCGCTTGGCACAAGCCGAGGCCGACCTGGCACGTGCAGAGGCCGGCATCCATGCAATGAACTCGGGAATAGCTACCACGCAGACCAATATCGGGGTGACTGAAGCAGGTATTGAAGAGGCTCGTGTACGGATGGAGAATGCGCGTCGCGAGGAAGAGCGCTATGCCTGTTTGCTGCAACAAGATGCCGTGACACCACAACAATATGACCAAGTGCATACTGCTTACTTGGCGGCACAGGCTCGCCACGAGCAAATGTTGCGCCAGCGTCAGTCGCTCAGTTCTGTCAAGACGGAGCAGCAGCACCATTTGAGCCAAAACACAGCCGCGGTGCAAGTGGCGCGTGCAGCCGTAGACTTGGCGCGGCTCAATCTTACTTACACCATCATCGTAGCTACAGCCGATGGAGTTGTGGGTCGTAAGGAGATTCATGAAGGTCAATTGGTACAACCCGGGCAGACGATGGTGGATATTGTAGATTCGTCGGACCTCTGGGTGGTGGCCAACTATCGCGAAACACAGATGCAACACATCGCTGTCGGCTCAAAAGTAAAAGTGATGGTCGATGCCATTCCCGATGTAGAGTTTGAAGGAACTGTAGAGAGCATCAGCGAAGCTACCGGCTCAGCCTTTTCTATTGTGCCGCAAGATAATGCGACAGGAAACTTTGTAAAGGTAGAACAGCGTTTGCCTGTTCGTATTCGATTGGTAGAGAACAAAGACTTCCCGAAGTTGCGTGCCGGAATGAACGCCGAATGCGAAGTGGTTTATTAAGCCATTAAGAATATTGTAGTTATCCCGGAGATGGGCAATACCACCAACCCGGGCATTTATAAGAGTAAGAAAAAAGTAAACAGAGAAGAAAATGTCCCACTCTCACGCTGCTCCGCCCCCTTTTGCTATGCCCATGTTTCGCTCCTTTGTTCCGGAGAAACTACGTCCATGGATATATGTGCTACAGGCTTTCTGCTTTCAGTTTTCCGGTGGTATCTATCTGGGTGCTATGAGTGAGCGGGTGGGCGAACATGCTTTGATGCGCGAGGATGTTCAGATGTGTCTTTACTCTACGTTGGCTGGCATGGCGCTCTATTTTCCCTTGCTTTTCCGTATGAAGTTTCGCTTCACCAACAAGCAGCTACTCTTGGTGTCGGCCTTAGTGATTTTTGTAGGAAATATGCTCACCATCTTCTCCTTGCCCTTACCGTTGCTATGGCTGATTTGCTTCGTATGCGGAATGGCGAAGATACAAGGCACCTTTGAGAATATGTCAAACATCCAGCTTTGGATGACCCCTCGGCGAGACTTTGCGGTCTTCTTCCCTCTGCTACATATCATTCTGCTCACCTCCATAGAGGTCAGCGGCTATCTTGCCGCAGCCTTGGCCTTTCATGCCCATTGGAGCTTGATGCACTATCTGGTGGGCGGCCTTATGCTGTTCGTGTTGTTAGTGCAGACGGTCTTGTGCCGACATTTTCGGCCGATGCCTAACATTGTGCCGCTGCGTGGCATCGACTGGATGGGCGCGCTGCTTTGGGCATTGTTAAGTTTGCAAGTGGTGGGGCTGCTTTGTTATGGTTGCTGGCTTGACTGGTGGAACTCCCCCATCACGCGCCTGCTTACCGGAACCTCTTTGGTTACTTTGGCGCTTTGCCTGCACCGTATGTTCACCCATCCCCAGCCTTATATCGAGCCGCGCATGTGGACCTATCGCTATGTGGTGGCCATCATTCTTTTGATTGGAGTGGTCGAGGCCATTATATCGGTGGAGAATGTGCTGGAAACTACCTATTGCCACGGAGTGATGCACTACGAGGGCTTACGCTACGAGGCGCTTTGCCAATGGTCCTTGCTCGGCATCTGGGCTGGCTGTTTGTTCTCTTTGGGCTGGCTCAAACTGATGCGCTGGAATGCCTACAAACTCATAGCTGTGGGCTTGCTGGCGTTGGCTGCTTATCAAATAGGTTTCTACAGCCTCATGGCTACGCATCTCAATATCGAACTTCTGCGCTTGCCTATCGTAATGCGTGGATTTGGCCAGGCGCTGCTTTCCATTGCCCTGATGTGGTGCTTACACGAGGTGATGTCGTTCGAACATTTCTTCCAGTCGCTCGCCGTGTTTAATATCTTACACATGTATGTGGGTGGTGCCCTTGGCGGAGCGCTTTTGGCTCATGGCATTGACTATTACCTGGCAGATGGCATGGCCCGTACATCGGGCTATCTTACGCATGCTGCCGCTGCTGCTACACCTTTTCCCTCCTCGGTTAATCTGGAAGCATGGAGCGAGGCTTTGCTTTCTCAGAGTTTGAAAACCTTGTATGGGTGGGTTGTTTACATCTCTCTTTTCTTTTCTCTCCTTATGCTGCTGTGGGATATTCCTGTGGTACGTCGCCGTGTGAAACACATACCCACTTGGCCCTTGGTGGGGCTTCGCCAAGCGCGTAAAGCTCGCCGATGGCAGAAATTACGACGCATCAAGCGGCAAAGGAAAACTCTTTATTCCCGCCTTGGCTAAGTTTCTTCTTTCTGGCCGATATGCTTGACAGGCTCTTATCAAGCTATGTAGGAACGGAGGATAGACCTGTATCGTTTTTTTTACTCTGCCTTACATGGTTTCGGTTCCCGAGCCTTGTTACAAAGCGTAACAAGCCGTGTTTCAATCCTTAGATAAAAGAGAGGGGTAACCAGATGGCTGCTCCTTTCTCTTTAGTGGAGGTGGCTTAATATTCTTGCCGGCTCTTGATCTCTAAATCGTCTATCTTGATGCTGCAGAAGGCGTTGATGTAGGCCGATGCCAAGCGTGCGTTGGTGATGAGGGGGGGCGTTTCTGCTACGCATCGTCGATAGTTTTTTTGTCTTTCTTATAGAATGGGGAATTCTGTGTTCTTTTTCAAGGTGAAGCGGAAGCGCAGCCCTCCGCTTGGTCGGTTTTCTGCTACTATGGTGCCGCCGTGAAACTGCACGGCGTGTTTCACGATTGCCAGCCCCAGGCCTGTCCCTCCGCTTCGCCGAGAACGCCCTTTGTCTACGCGGTAGAACCGCTCAAAGAGTCGGGATAGCTGTTTTTCTTCTACTCCGCGCCCGTCGTCTTCGAAGCGGACGTTGTAGTGGGATGAGTTTTTTTCGGCTATGGAGATGTAGATGTTTTTTCCGCCGGAATAGGAGATTGCGTTTTCTGTGAGGTTGCGAAATATGGAGATGATGAGCGAGGTGTTTCCCTCTATGACGACATGCCGGGGTAGGTCGGTGTGGAGGGTTAGCTGCTCGGCGGGGGGCATGATAGAGAGCTCTGCTTCTATCTCTTTGATTATCTTGTTGATATCTACTTTTTCTTTGCTGATGAGCTCGCTGCCGTCTTCTATTCTTGTGATGAGCGACACGTCGCTAAGCAGACGGCGCAGCCGCTCGCTGTTTGTGTAGCAGCGCTCTATGAGTTCTTGCTGCTTTTCTTGGCTGAGGCTGATGCCTGAAAGCAGCGTTTCGAGACAGACTTGTATGGAGGCTACGGGGGTTTTGAGTTCGTGGTTGATGTTGTTGGTGAGTTGCCGCTTGAGGCGACTTTTCTCTTGCTCGGCTTCGTAGCGGTTGACGCGCTCGATGTCTTTTCCGAGTTTGCGGGTGGTGAAATAGGCAACGATGCTCATGGCGAGGCTGATGGAGATCATGACTATGAGGAAAGAGAGATCGGCCTCGAGCAGATCGTGCAGTGTGTTGGAGTAGGGGATGGCGGTGCGGATTATGACTCTTTCGCCTCGGGTGGCTGAGTAGAAATATTCGCGTCCGTCGCTGGCAGACTGTCGCCCTATGTGGTGGCCGGAACCTTTTTCTAATGCGTCGGAGATTTCGGGACGGTGGCGGTGGTTGTTGAGGGAACTGAGCGGGACTATATTGTCGTAGATCACTGCTCCGGAAAGCGCGATAATCGAGATGCGGAGCTGGCTGAAGGGCTTGTCGTGGGTGACGATGTAGTCTTCGTATGGTCTTCCGTCTTCTACGATTTCAAGCAGATGTTGATTGTATTGTTGTAGTTGGGCATTTAGAAATTCTGATTTGTATTCTTTCTCTCTGAGGTATTGAAAGCCGATAAAGCAGACTACTATAGTCCAGAAGAAGGCTATGAGCTGCAAAAAGAGCTGCTTGTGAAAAGATATTTTAATAGCGGAAACCATAACCAAATCCTGAACGAGTCACTATATATGAGCCATACTCTCCGATTTTAGAGCGTAGCCGAGTAATGTTTACGTCGATGGTTCGGTCTAGTACTACGACTTCTTCGCTCCAGACGCGACTGAGTATCTGCTCGCGGGAGCAGATTTTTCCACGATGCTTAATGAGGTAGGCCAGTAGCTCAAACTCTTTTCTTGCCAACTTGACCTCCTTGCCGTCTATTGTGCAACGTTTGAAATCTAAGTCGAGGCATAGATTTTCTACCTTCAGCTGGTTTGTGGTTTCTAAGGGGAGGGGGCTGTGCTTGTGTCCGGCTGTGCGGCGTAATACGCTCTTGATGCGGGCTATAACATTGCGTATGGTATAGGGTTTCATAATGTAGTCGTCTGCCCCGAGATTTAGCCCCATAATCATGTCGTCTTCAGAATCTCTGGCGGTACAGAAGATAATGGGGATTTCTGCTGTGCTGATGTCTGATTTTAATATTTTTGCCATTTTAACTCCGCTGATTCCGCTCATCATTATATCTAAGAGAATCAGCGAATAAGTTTGCAGATTGTAGGTCAGGGCTTCTTCTGCGCTTAGTGCGATGTCTACATCGTAACCTTCATTTTCCAGATTGAGCTTTAGAACTTCGCATAAAGTTTCCTCATCGTCTACTATCAAAATGCGTTTTGTTTCCATAATATATATATAATTATGGTGCAAAATTATAGTGTTTTTCTGAGCCTTGTAATAGCTACTGTAAGATTTAATAAAAATGTAACATTTTCACCATCCCCTCCAGCATTTAATCAAAGCTACATCGTTTTGTAATATTTTTGAAATATTCTGCCCATACTTTTGCAGTGTCTAAAAAAAGATGACAGAATCTGATCAGATAGAGAAAACGAAAAAGTCTAACAATTAAAAAATGACACATTGAAAATCTATGAAGAAGAAAATTTTTTTGCTAAGTGTTTTTGCTGGATTAAGCATCGCTTCTCAGGCTCAAGAAATCAAGACTGCAGAGCCTAAGGGTAAGGCTATCGTACAAGTATTTGGAAACTTTCATACTGCTTTTGGAGCGCAGCATGACGACAGAGGATTTGACCTGGATCGTAGCTATGTGGGTTACGAATACAAGATGGGAAAAGGGCTCTCTGTGAAGGGCGTAATGGATATTGGTAAATCTTCGGACGTGAATGACTATCATCGCATTGCTTATATTAAAAATGCTATGGTGTCTTGGAAAAAAGGAGGTTTAACGCTCAACGGAGGTCTTATCTCCACAACGCAGTTTAACTTTCAAGAGAAATTCTGGGGTTATCGCTATGTGATGAAGTCTTTCCAAGATCAGTATAAGTTTGGTAGCAGTGCCGATTTAGGTCTTTCTGCCAGTTATAAGTTTGCAGATTGGATTTCTGCCGATGCTATTATTGTGAATGGCGAAGGTTATAAGAAAATCCAGAAGAGCGATGGCTTGAACTATGGTTTGGGTATGACGCTAACGCCCGTAGAGGGTCTCCAACTTCGTATGTATGGCGGCTTGAATGAAAGCGGTGTAGAGGGAAAGACAGATATAGGTAACCTTGCTGTATTTGCCGGATACAAGCATGAGAAATTTACGATTGGTGCAGAGTACAATCATATGTGGAATACTTCTAACAAGAAAGATGCGGACCAATATGGCTATTCGGTTTTTGGATCAGTCGAATTGGCAAATTGGGCAGACCTCTATGCTCGATACGATGACCTATACTCTAAAGATGATTGGAATAAAGCTAAGGATGAATCTGCAGCAGTTATTGGTGCACAATTCAAATTAGGTAAGTATGTAAAGGTTTCTCCCAACTTTAGAATGAGCATCCCTAAAGCTGATGGTGCTGATAATAAATATTCGGCTTATGTAAGTTGCTATTTTGGAATATAATTAAACAAATGTCTAATACATAAATATTTAATAGATTATGAAAAAGATTCTTTTCTCAGTTATGACTCTTGCCCTAGCTCTTACAATTGTAGCATGTGGTGGTACAAAGAATGAAAATCGTGCGTCACAAGAACTTTCTGGTGCCGGTGCCACATTCCCCCTTCCTTTCTATAATGTGGTTTTTGAGAAATTTGCTCAAGAGAATGGTGATGCTGTGGCTTATGGTGGCATCGGCTCTGGCGGTGGTGTGCGCAACTTGCGCGACAAGATTGTAGACTTTGCCGGTAGCGACGCCTTCCTGTCAGATAAGGAAATGTCAGAGATGCCTCCTGTCATACACATTCCTACATGTATGGGTGCTGTGGTTGTTGCTTACAATCTTGACGGCGTGGAACAATTGAAACTTACAGGCGAACTTGTTGCAGAAATTTTTGCTGGTGAAGTGAAAATGTGGAACGATGAACGCTTGCAGGAATTAAACCCTGATGTTAAACTTCCAGCTGAACCCATTATGCCTGTGTATCGTTCAGATGGTTCTGGTACAACATTTGTGTTTACTGATTACCTTACCAAGGTGAGTCCAATGTGGAAAGAAAAATTCGGAGTTGGTAAGTCGGTCAACTTTCCTGTAGGTCAAGCCGCAAAGGGAAATCCGGGTGTCGCCGGTGTGGTTAAGCAAACGAAGAATACGATTGGCTATGTGGGTTCTGAGTATGCCTTTGCTCAAAAGATTCCTTACGCTCAGATACAAAATCTGCGAGGTGAGTTTGTAGAACCTTCAGCTGAAACTATTTCTGCTGCTGCTTCCGGGGAGATTCCGGCAGACACTCGCACCTCAATTACCAATGCAGATGCCGCAGGTGCTTACCCTATTTCAACTTTCACTTGGATAATTGTCTATAAGGAGCAGAATTATTCAGATCGCAGCCATGAACAAGCAGAAGCTACTCTTGATTTGCTGAATTATATCCTTTCAGACGAGGCTCAACAAATCACTTCAGAAGTACACTATGCTCCGCTTCCTGCAAAGGCAAAGGAATTGAGCTTGATGAATCTCAAAACTGTGACTTATAATGGCGAGGCCATATTGAAATAACGAGATAGCACATGAACGATAAACTATATAAAGTCCTATTGTTCGTAGCAGCTGTAGTAATGCCGATAGTGTGCGGGGGCATAGTTTATGCCCTCGTCACTGACGCATACGAGGCTTTCGAATATTTTGGCTTCTTTAATTTCCTCGCTTCCTCAGAGTGGAGCTACACCTCAGGGGCGGAGGCCTATGGCGCGCTGCCCTTTATCGCGGGGACGCTGCTGACCACGCTCTTGGCGCTCCTGTTTTGTGTTCCTTTCTCTCTGCCGGTGGCGCTCTTTGTTGGCGAGTATTTCAAAGGCTCGCGCATTGCAGCTGTGCTGAGCACGGTTACGGACTTGCTGGCTGGCATTCCTTCTATTATTTATGGCCTTTGGGGATTTTATACGCTGCGCCCCTTGATTGTGTCGCTCGACATTTCGCCGCAGGGGTCGGGCGTATTGACTGCCTCGCTGGTGCTGGCCGTTATGATTGTGCCCTATGCTGCGTCGCTGAGTGCGGAGTTTATCAAGATGGTGCCGGGCGATTTGAAGGAGGGGGCGTATAGCCTTGGGGCTACTCGTGCAGAGGTGATCCGAAAGGTTGTCTTTCCTGTGGCGGGGGCCGGCATTTTCTCTTCTTATGTTTTGGCCGTAGGTCGTGCTTTGGGCGAAACGATGACGGTGACCATGTTGATTGGCAATACTAACAACATTCCGGAGTCTGTTACCTCCACCGGCAACTCTATGGCTTCTGTTATAGCCAATCAGTTTGGCGAGGCCGACGACCTTAGGCTCTCTTCGCTGATTGCCATTGGGCTTATCTTGTTTCTTATTACGGCCATCATAAATATGATTGGTAAGATTATGATTAAACGCGCCAGAATCGCTTGACTTATGAATACTATCAGATCGAAAAATCGTTTGACAAAAGACCGTCTGATGTTGTGGGGCGTCTGTTTGTTGGCTGCTCTCACGGCTGTGCCTTTGCTGGCCATTTTGTGCGAAGTATTGTTACGGGGCTACGACCAGCTTTCTTGGTCGTTTTTTACAGAACCTACGCCTACGGCCTACAAGGCTATGAAGGCCATTGAAGCGGGCGAACCTATTCCTGGCGGTATAGCCAACGGCATTGTTGGTACTCTCTTGATGCTTGGCATGGCGGGTTTGTTTGCTGTTCCTGTCGGCATAATGTGTGGTGCTTTTTTGGCAGAAAATGCTAAAAGCCTCTTTGCTCAGATAGTAAGCTATCTCACAGACTTATTGCAAGGAACGCCGTCTGTTATCATTGGTATCGTCATATATATATGGGTGGTTGTCCCGATGAAAGGATATTCTGCCATTGCGGGTAGTGTGGCGTTGTTCGTGATGATGCTCCCTTTGATTATCCGCTCTACAGAAGAGACGCTAAAGATTCTTCCGGCGTCTTTGAAAGAGGCCGGATTAGCTCTCGGTGGTAGCAAGGCGAGTGTGATGCTCAAGGTGCAGTTGCCTGCAGCATTTGGTGGTATCTTTACGGGGGTGTTGCTTGCTATCTCAAGAGTGATTGGCGAAACCGCACCGCTGATGTTTACGGCTTTGGGTTGCTCTCTCATCCGCTTTTCTATTGACAAACCTATTTCCGCAGTGCCTCTGCTTATATGGGAATTCTTTAATGACCCCAACCTTCAGGACTTGATTTGGGGGGCATCGCTCTTTCTGCTTTTATTTGTTCTCACATTAAACCTTATTGCTAAGTATCTTGCAAAGAAATGGAATCAATAACACCTATACTCGAATTTAAGAATACTTGTGTGTCGTATTCTCCGCAAACGATGGCGGTAAAATATGTCTCAGCTGCTCTCGAGCGAAACACCATCACGGCCATTATGGGCCCCTCAGGATGTGGCAAGAGTACACTATTGCGGGCCGCCAACCTGATGCACCATCTTTATCCCAATATTCGTGTGGATGGCGAGATTTTACTCAATAATGAAAATATCCTCTCGATGGAACCTATCGACGTGAGGCGCCGTGTGGGTATGGTCTTTCAGCGCCCTGCACCGTTTCCCACAATGAGCATCTACGACAATGTGCTTTCTGGCTTTTCTCTCAATGGCATCCGTCTTTCAAGGATGGAGAAGGACGAGAAGGTGGAACGCTGTCTACGTAGTGTAGCTTTGTGGGACGAGGTAAAAGACGTTCTGAACAAGAAGGGAACGTTCCTATCGGGCGGTCAGCAGCAGCGACTTTGTATTGCTCGTGCCTTGGCTATGCAGCCCGATGTCCTTTTGATGGACGAACCCACTTCTGCGCTCGACCCAATAGCCACTGCCCACATCGAGGAACTGATGCTGGAGCTGCAAAAGGATGTCACCATCCTGATTGTTACTCACAACATGGGGCAAGCCATGCGCATCTCCTCCCAATCGATGTTTATGTATCTCGGTGAATTGGTGGAATATGGCTCCACTGCAACCATGTTCTCTACTCCTAAAGACGAGCGTACAAAGGCTTATCTTATGGGGAAAATGGGGTGAGTTTCTTTGCCGCCAGATAATCATTATGGGGCTGCTGACGCTCGTCTCACATCGAAGGAAAAAACTATATCGTTTTTTACTCTGCTTTACATGGTTTCGGTTTCCGAGCCGTGTTACAATTCTTAGATAAAAGAGAGGGACAACCAAATGGCTGTCCCTCTCTTCTGTAACAAAGGTGGCTTAATATTCTTGCCAGCTCTTGATTTCTAAATCATCTATCTTGATGCTGCAGAAGGCGTTGATGTAGGCCGATGCCAAGCGTGCGTTGGTGATGAGGGGCACGTTGAGGTCTACTGCAGCACGGCGAATTTTGTATCCATTGGTCAGCTCGCCGGTGGTGAGGTTTTTAGGAATGTTGACCACCATGTCTATCTCCTTGTTGTGGAGCAGGTCGAGCGCTTGGGGAGTTCCTTCTTCACTGGGCCAGTATACCAAGGTGTTTTCCACTCCGTTTTCGGTGAGATAGCGGCTGGTTCCTCCGGTGGCATAGAGTTTGTAACCATTCTTCTCAAGGGTTTGGGCTGCTTCCAGCATCTCTGCTTTCTGCTTACCGTCGCCGGTAGAGAGGAGCACGGACTTTTCGGGGATGCGATGGCCCACGGAGAGCATACTCTTTAAGAGGGCTGCGCGGGTGTCTTCGCCGAGACAGCCTACTTCGCCTGTGGAGGCCATGTCTACGCCAAGCACGGGGTCGGCTTTCTGCAAACGGTTGAAGGAGAACATGGAGGCTTTCACGCCGACGTAGTCGAGGTCAAACAAGTTGCTGGAGGGCTTCTCTACGGGGAGACCGAGCATGATGCGTGTGGCCAATTCGATGAGGTTAATCTTTAGCACCTTGCTGACAAAGGGGAATGAACGGCTGGCGCGTAGGTTACACTCGATGACCTTGATGTCGTTTTCCTTGGCCAGGAACTGAATGTTGAAGGGACCGCTGATGTGCAGCTCTTTGGCTATCTGTTTAGATATTTTCTTGATACGGCGGGCGGTCTCTACATAGAGTTTCTGTGGCGGGAACTGGATGGTGGCGTCGCCAGAGTGTACGCCGGCATATTCTACGTGTTCGCTGATGGCGTAAGCGATGATTTCTCCGTCGCGAGCCACGGCGTCCATTTCTACTTCCTTGGCGTGCTGCAAGAAACGGCTCACCACGACGGGGTGCTTCTTGCTGACGTCGGCGGCCAAGCGGAGGAAACGGTCGAGCTCTTCTCTGTTGGAGCAGACGTTCATTGCAGCTCCGGAGAGTACGTAGCTGGGGCGCACGAGTACGGGATAGCCCACTTTTTCTATGAAGACATTGATGTCGTCCATTGAAGTTAGGGCGCTCCATTCGGGCTGGTCTACTCCGATGCGGTCGAGCAGGGCAGAGAACTTGTCGCGGTCTTCGGCATTATCTATATATTGTGCCTGTGTGCCGAGTAGGGGCACGTTTTGTTCGTCGAGACGTACGGCGAGGTTGTTGGGGATTTGTCCGCCGGTAGAAACGATAACTCCGTAGGGGCACTCGAGGTCAAGTATGTCCATTACGCGCTCAAAGGTCAACTCGTCGAAATAGAGACGGTCGCACATGTCGTAGTCGGTGGATACTGTCTCGGGGTTGTAGTTGATCATGATGGAGCGGTAGCCTTCTTTACGAATGGTGTTGAGGGCTTGTACGCCGCACCAGTCGAACTCTACAGAGGAACCGATTCGATAGGCTCCGGAACCCAATACTACCACACTGCGCTTATCGTTCTCAAAGTGGATATCGTGGGCTGCGCCGAGGTAGGTGAGATATAGGTAGTTGGCTTGAGCAGGATATTCGGCTGCGAGTGTGTCAATCTGCTTTACATAGGGCAGGATGCCACTCTGCTTACGACGTCCACGTACGAGCATCGCTGCTTTTTCAGACTCCATCTCTTTCTCAAGTCCTAAGGCTCGGGCTATCTGGAAGTCGGTAAATCCTTGTACCTTTGCTTTCTTGAGCAACTCGTTGTCTAGACGATTGATGTTGCCAACGGCACGCAGTTCCTGGTCGGTGTCGTGAATGCCTTTAAGCTTCTGGAGGAACCATTTGTCGATCTTGGTGAGTTCGTAGATTTGCTCTACGGTATAGTCTTGGTCGAAAGCTTTTTCGATAACGAAGATACGCTTGTCTGTCGGCTCGCGAAGGGCGGCGTCTACATTGTCTATCTTCAATTCTTTGTTGTCTACAAATCCGTGCATGCCTTGGCCGATCATACGGAGACCTTTCTGAATCACTTCTTCAAAGGTGCGGCCGATAGACATAACCTCGCCCACGCTCTTCATGGATGAACCAATCTCACGGTCTACACCTCTAAATTTGCCCAAGTCCCAGCGTGGGAATTTACCTACTACATAGTCGAGCGTCGGTTCAAAGTAGGCGGTGGTGGTTTTAGTTACAGAGTTTTTCAAATCGAAGAGACCATAACCCAAACCGAGCTTTGCTGCCACAAATGCAAGAGGATAGCCTGTGGCTTTTGAGGCCAAAGCTGAAGAGCGGCTCAAGCGGGCATTGACTTCAATGACGCGGTAGTCTTCAGAGAAGGGGTCGAAAGCATATTGCACATTACACTCGCCGACAATACCAATATGGCGTACGATGCGAATGGCCAACTCGCGGAGTTTTTGTGCTTCGTTGTTGTTGAGAGTTTGGCAGGGGGCGATTACGATACTTTCGCCGGTGTGGATACCCAGAGGGTCGAAGTTTTCCATGTTGCAGACTGTTATACAGTTGTCAAAACGGTCGCGCACCACTTCAAACTCTATTTCTTTCCAGCCCTTGAGGCTCTTTTCTACCAACACCTGAGGTGAGAATGAAAAGGCTTTTTCTGCCAACTTGATAAGCTCGCTCTCGTTGTCGCAGAAACCGGATCCTAATCCGCCGAGCGCATAAGCGGCGCGAATGATTACGGGGTAGCCAAGTTCTGCTGCAGCACGCTTGGCGCTTTCTATATCTTGGCAGGCCTCGCTCTTGATAGTTTCTACATTTATCTCATTCAACTTCTGCACAAAGAGGTCGCGGTCTTCGGTATCCATGATGGCTTGCACCGGAGTGCCGAGCACTTGCAAATCATATTTTTCAAGAATACCCTTTTGGTAGAGTTCAACTCCGCAGTTGAGAGCTGTCTGTCCGCCGAAAGCCAACATAATACCTTGCGGACGCTCTTTCTGAATTACTTTTTCTACGAAGAACGGAGTGACGGGGAGAAAGTAGATTTTATCGGCTACTCCTTCGCTGGTCTGTACGGTTGCAATGTTGGGGTTGATAAGGATGGTTTCTATACCTTCTTCTTTCAAAGCCTTGAGAGCTTGACTTCCTGAGTAGTCAAATTCGCCAGCCTCTCCAATCTTTAGGGCTCCAGATCCTAATAATAAAACTTTATTTATTTTTTTCATAATACTGGTTCTTTATCTGTTATAAAAGAGATTTGAATTCATCGTATAAGGGGTCGTTCACGACTGGAGCATGGCAGGACTCGGGTTGGAACTGTACAGCGAACCAAGGATTGTTGTTGTGGCGGATACCTTCGTTGGTGTCGTCGTTCATGTTTACATAGAGTTGATGCCAATCAGCGGGTAGGGTAGTTGCGTCTACTGCATATCCGTGGGTCTGTGTAGTGATAAAGCAACTTTCAGAACCGACCAGACGTACCGGCTGGTTGTGAGTGCGGTGACCGTATTTCAACTTGTAGGTTTTGGCTCCTGCTGCCTTTGCCAACAGAAGATTTCCCATACCGACACCCATGCAGGGCTTTATTTGCTCTGATTGTAAGAATGTCTTTATGTGCTCTACGGTAGCTTCGCATGTGTCTGGGTTGCCAGGACCTGAACTTAAGAATAAGCCGTCAAACTCTAGCTGATTGAAATCGTAGTCCCAAGGAACGCGCACCACTTCGATGTCTCTACGAATCAGACTTCTGATAATGTTGTTCTTCACTCCGCAGTCTACAAGAACCACTTTTTTGGAAGCACCTTCGTTGTATCGGATTACTTCTTTACAAGAAACCTTGGCTGCAAGATTTTGTTCTCCATAAGGAGCAACTTCTTCTTCCAAAGGTTGGTCCTCAAAAATGAGTTTACCGGTCATCACTCCGTTGTCGCGTAGCATTTTTGTTAACTCGCGAGTATCAACACCTGTGATGGCAGGCACTTTTTCGCGCTTCAACCATTCTCCTAAACTTTCTTTTGCATTCCAGTGACAATAGGCTTCGCTATAGTCGCTCATAATAACGGCACAAGGCTGTATGTGGTCGCTTTCAAAGAAATCAGCAAGGCCGTTTGTACGTTGTTCGAGTGGTGGAACTCCATAATTTCCCACTATGGGGTATGTCATTACCATAATTTGCCCAGCAAAAGTGGGGTCGGTTAATGCTTCCGGGTATCCGGTCATTGCGGAGTTAAATACCACTTCGCCCATTACTGATTTTTCATAGCCAAAAGATTTACCTTGTATCTTAAAGCCGTTGTTCAGAACCAATGTTACGTTTCGCATAATTTTAAGGAGTGGTTGTAGTTAATTATTATCTTCTTGTAGCTGATTGAAAAATAAAGACCACGCTACCGGGGTTTAACTTCCGGAGGTGGTCTCTGCTATTGTTTGAAAATGAGGAACAAGACAAGAAACAAATAGTTCTTTTGGGGTGGTAAAACGCCACCTTTTCTTATTGTCATGTTGGAATTGTTCCAATTGCTTCATGTCCTATTTCTATATTTTTTGCAAAGATAGACAATATTTTCGGAAAATAGGGTAGTGCTGCTATTTTATTTTTAAGAGAAATATATGTATGGGTTGGTGATTTTTTTTTACTCCTGGAGTTTTGCTTCTTCCCATATTTTGTCCATCTCCTCCAGGGAGAGGCTACTGAGGTCTTTTCCCTTCTTGATAGTTTGGGCCTCAAGATAGTTGAATCTTCTGATAAACTTTTGGTTTGTTAGTTCCAAGGCGTTGTCCGGATTGATTTTATACAGGCGTGCAGCATTTATAAGGCTGAAGAGAAGGTCTCCAAACTCCGCCTCTGCTTTGGCCTTATCCATGTGCTCTACCTCTGTTTCAAATTCGCCTATCTCTTCTTTGACTTTGTTCCAAACCTGTGAGCGCTCTTCCCAGTCGAATCCCACATTTCTGGCTTTCTCTTGGATGCGGTAGGCTTTGATAAGGGCTGGTAGTGCGTTGGGCACTCCGCTTAAGACAGACTTGTTGCCGCCCTTCTCTTTCTGCTTGAGTTTTTCCCATTGCTCTGATACCTGCTGTGCTGTCTCTACGTTTCCTTCCTGTGGAGTGCTTTCTGCGGGTGGAAATACATGTGGGTGTCTAAAAATAAGTTTGTTGCATAGCCTGTTGCAGACATCATACATGTCAAATTCTTTTTTCTCGGAGCCGATTTTAGCATAGAAAGCTACATGGAGCAATACGTCTCCCAGTTCTTTGCAGATTTCTTGCTGGTCATCTCTGATAAGAGCATCGCATAGTTCGTAGGTTTCTTCTATGGTGTTGGGGCGTAGGCTTTCATTGGTTTGTTTCTTGTCCCAAGGGCATTTTTCTCTTAGTTCGTCAAGTACGTCTAGCAGTTTGCCAAACGCATCAAGGGTCTCTTGTCTGTTGTGCATATAGTGTTTGTCAATACTTGTTAGTGTGGTTCGGATAAGTGGATGCAAATATACAGAATGAAACTCTTATAGGAAAACGCATACAGCCTATTTTATTTTTATATTTTTTTAAGCTATCTATTGTTACTAAATGTTTGGCTGTCTGAATAATAATTTGTACTTTTGCGCCGTCAAAACACACTTTCTAACCAATGGAATTCAAAAAAATGAGAGGCTTCGCCCTCGGACTTTTGGCTTTTGTCGGAAGTTTTTCTGTTTATGGACAGGACTTGATTGCTCGTCAAGCCCCGATTGATCGTAAACTGAAATCTGTAGACTCTGTTGCTTTGCAGAAGTTGATTCAGATGGAAGAGGTAGACGAGATAGAAAGTCTGTACACTTCTTGGAATACAGAAAATCCGCATTGCTATGCCGCAAATGAAGTACCCGATAGTTTCAAAATAGACCTTCGTGGTTTCCATATGCCTACTACTAGTCGTAAGGTTACTAGCAACTATGGCTATCGTCGTTCTTTCCGTCGTATGCACTATGGTATTGATGTGAAAGTCTACACCGGCGATACCATCAGCGCAGCTTTTGATGGCAAGGTGCGTATCGTGAAGTACGATGCTCGTGGATATGGAAAGTATGTTGTTATACGCCATAATAATGGCTTGGAGACTATCTATGCTCATATGTCTAAACACTTGGTGGCTGTGGATGATGAAGTGAAGGCAGGTCAGCCTATAGGCTTGGGTGGAAACACTGGCCGCTCTTATGGTTCTCACTTGCACTTTGAGACAAGATTGCTCGGCCAGCCTATAAACCCCGCTTTCCTCTTTGACTTTGCTAATCAGGATGTGACTGGTGATTATTATGTTTATGTAAATAATAACCGCCGCTCAAATGCCAACACAACCTTGTTGGCCAAAGCTAATAAGTTGCAATCAGGCAAGTCTAAATCTTCAGCATCTGCTGCTCGGGGACAATATTATAAAGTGCGTAAGGGCGACAGCCTTTATGTGATAGCAAAACGCTTAGGGGTGACGGTCAATCAGCTTTGTAGCCTTAATCGCCTTGCAAAGACAAGCAAGATTCGTCCCGGACAAATTTTGAAATACTAAGCACTGCCGGCCTTTGGGGCTGTGTAGCTGATTTCTGGATAATAAAAACGAGAATGGGGAGGCCGATTGGTTCTCCCCATTCTCGTATTGGTTTACGGGAAAAGTGTTTGCGCTGTGATATTCTTATAGGAAAACTTTCTCTCGCCCGAAGAAGAGCGGGGATAGCTTTACCCATTCAATGCATTTGGCCACTGCAAAACTTCCGATTATGCTAAGGGGGGTGGCAATCAGCATAAAACAAGTGCCGGAAGGGTCGAAACTGAATAGGGGAATGGCCCATTTGGCAGCCATCGTAAACAGCGGAGAGAAAAGCAACACTAATAAAGAGTTGCGCCCTACAAAAAGCAAGGCGTCTTTGGCTCCCTTATATATAATAAATGTGTAGCATCCCATGATGCAACACACGGCTGCATAAACGATGGCCATTCCACCCAAACTGAATCTGTCAAAGCAAGCAGGAAAAGCAGTCAGGCCTATTAAAGGGAAGACCATCCACCAGCGAGGATGGAATATGCTGAAAAAATTGTCGGTGTAGCGCTTTGCTGCGGCTCCAATTAAAAAATAGAGACCGCTGGAGAGGGCTATGATGCGTATTTCTGTGGAAGAGAGCAAAGTAAAAATTGCACCGCAGATGATAAAAGGCATAAGTCCGTTCCACTTTTCCCATTTGCTTGCTGCGAAATAGATGCAGCTACACACCATCAATGTATGCAGATACCAATAGGGGCCAACGGGGTGGAGAAATATGGCCTCGCTTAAAGTCTTAAGACTCAGTTCTCCAATTCCATCGCGTACCGGGAGAAACGCCGAAGCACCGGCATAGGCAGTTTCCATTATTAGGTAGGGAACTAATATCCATAAGATTTTTCCGGAGAAAAAATTGCGTGGGTTGCTGCGGTTCCATGTGGGAGCAAGAAAACCCGACACGATCAGAAATCCAGGCATGTGAAATGTGTAGACAAAATCCTTTGCATAGGGGTGCTGGTCGGCGAAGAATGCCAAATGGAATGCAACCATCAGCACAATCAATACGCATTTTAAGAAATCTATTTCCTCTACTCTTTTCTTGCTCATAGCTTGTTGGGAAAATGTCTCTGCAAACATACTAAAAAACCTTGAGACGGCGAAGTGTTCAGGTGGCCGAAAGGCGGATTTTGGAGCATAGGATTTTCTGCTTAAGCTACTCCTTTTTCTTAGTAGTTACTTTCGCGTTCTTAGTAGTTACCGAAATTTTCCTAGTAGTTACCTAGTTTTTCCTAGTAGTTACCGAAGAAAAGCTAAAAAATGCCCCTTGATTTTCAGATACTTATGAGGGTAGAAAAAGACTGCGAAAATTTTATGCTATAAGGGCTTGAAACTTTGTTCGGCTGTGGAAGATTGCTCTATACCTTGATGCATTGTTTTGTGGCATGGAAAATAATTTGTATTTTTGCGAATGCTAAATGGTAAATAGTATGCAGAATAAAGATTACACCATCCGACAAGAACTTTTGGCCCGTTTTGCAAAAGCCATGGGTCACCCGGCGAGAATTGCTATACTGCAATTTCTAGCTAAGCAGCAAGAATGTTGTTTTGGAGGTATCCATGAGGAACTTCCGATAGCTAAGGCCACCGTTTCTCAGCATCTTAAGGAGCTTAAGAGTGTGGGGTTGGTACAAGGAGAGGTAGACCCTCCCAAAGTGAAGTATTGCATCAACCGCGAGAACTTAAATCTGGCAATGCAGCTGTTTGGCGAGTTTTTCAAAGACAGTGCTTGCGGCGAGAAAATCTGATTTTCACGCTGTTCCTATCGGGGCTAAAAATAGTTTGTGGAATTGCGAATATTATCCTATAGAAGGAAGATTTTATGTACTGGATTTTATTTCTTTATTTAGTGGTAGCCTACTTTGTTCCGGAGGTAGGAGTGATAGCGCTTATCTGCATGGTGGGGCCTGTTGCTATGGCTGTGCGAAAGGGTAGATATTGGTGTGGGCATTTTTGTCCAAGAGGAAGCCTTTATGATAAAGTGATTGGTAGAATTTCTCCTCATCGTCCTATTCCAAAGTTTGTGCGTAGCAAGGGCTTTCGTATCTTTATGTTGTGTTTTATCTTTGGGATGTTTGGTGTACAACTTTATACTAATGGGCTAACCTTGGCCGGAGTGGGGCGTACGTTTTGGAATATTATATTGATTACTACGATTGTGGGGATTGTGCTGGCTGTTATTTATGCTCCTCGTACCTGGTGTACATTTTGCCCGATGGGTACACTTTCAGCATGGGTGTCTCCTCAAAAACATAAGAACGGTTTTTCTTATGTGGCTGTATCTGCGGCTTGCCAAATGAAGTGTAAACGATGTGCAAAGGTGTGCCCGATGCAACTTACCCCGTATGATTCAAGGGGAGATGAACGCGGATATTTACATCCCGACTGTATCAAGTGTGGCCGTTGTGTAAAGGCTTGCCCCACTAAAATAATGACGATGGAGAAAATCTAATAGAGGATACAGCTTTTTCTTCTATCATACATCAAAGCCCGGAGTGCACTCCGGGCTTTATTTATCCATCTTCCAGCCGCAGGTAGATTCTATGTTGCGCATTTCTATAAGAATCTTCTTCTGGCGCTTGCGCATATAAGGTCCGGGATGTTTGGAACTGAAGCGGAGCGGAGCCGGAAGAGTAGCTGCGATGAGTGCGCAATCAGCGCGCTGCAACTTGTGGGGCTTGCGGTTGAAATGATTTTCGGCAGTTGCTTTTATGCCGTA
The DNA here is from genome assembly GCA_937901185.1 of uncultured Bacteroidales bacterium. Classification (GTDB taxonomy): domain Bacteria; phylum Bacteroidota; class Bacteroidia; order Bacteroidales; family Bacteroidaceae; genus Alloprevotella. Next base: position 11,296 of record CALCHR010000225.1, on the reverse strand, counting down.
GATTCCCGGCCCCATCTCAATGCTGTTTAGATAGACCTCCATGATTCTTTCTTTGGACCAAAAAGTTTCTATGAGTATGGTGAAATAGACTTCAAGTCCTTTGCGAAACCAGGATGCCGAAGGCCAAAGAAAAACATTCTTGGCCGTTTGTTGGCTGATGGTGCTTCCGCCTCGTTTGCGCTTGCCGGATTTATATTCGTCCATAGCCGTCTTGATGGCCTTAAAGTCAAATCCATCATGCTGCATAAATGTCTGATCTTCTGAGGCGATGACAGCCAATGGCAGATAGCGTGGCATGCTGTCAAGCGGAATCCATTGGTGCTCTAAGACCGGACGTTCACCTCTGTATAATTGCTCCGTGTAGTGGATGCCCATTAGAGGCGTAAAGGCTACAGGTGTCCATTTGTAGATGAGCACGGAGAGAATGGTAGAGGCGAAGAAAAAAATGATGCACCACTTTAGGATTCTTAGAATAAACATAGCTGTCTATCTGTAAAAACAGCGAATCTGCAAAGCTACATATCTGTGGCTGTTTGCAAATTCGCTGGTGTAGATAAAAATGTAAAACGATTAGAACGGCAGGTCGTCGCTCAAGCCTTCGCCTTCATTTGGAGAGAAGGGAGCAGAGGGGGCCGGGATGTCATTGCCTACTGCAGGTGCAGGAGCTGCGGGAGCGGGAGTTGCAGCCTTGCGCTCCACTTTCCAGGCGCGGATGTCGTTGTACCAACGGCCGTTGTATTCGCGGGCATCGACATCAAAAGATACAATCAGTTCTTCGCCAACCTGGATGTTCATTTCGCGAAGTCTGTCCTCGCCAAACACACTGAACATACACTTACGAGGATATTGTTCTTGTGTTTCAATTACAAATTCTTGCATCTTCCAATTGTTACCGGTGCGTGATGATACGCCACCGCGCGGCTCTAATGCTGCAATAATCTTACCTGAGATTTCCATTTCTATTAAATTTTATTTGTTGTCTGAAAATTTGGAAGCGAAATTACAACTTTCTTTTTATCTACTCTAAAAAAACTTTGAAAAAAACATTTGCAAGCCCTCTTGAAGATTTATTTTTTTATAACTTTGCCATTCCAAGTAAACATCTAGGTACAATAATAAAAATAAAGATATGAAATTTGTAATTTCCAGTGCTACGCTATCTTCTCGCCTACAAATTGTGGGCCGTGTGATAGCTCCTAAAAACAATTTACCTATCTTGGATAGTTTCTTGTTTGACATCCGAGATAATAAACTTACTCTGACAGCTTCTGACAATGAAACTACTCTGACTACGGTGGTGGATCTTGTAGAGAGTGATGCCGACATTCGCTTTGCTGTGAATGCTAAAACTGTACAAGATGCCATTAAAGAGATTCCTGAACAGCCTCTGGATTTCTTTGTGAATCCGAATAGTATGGAGATTACTGTGGAGTACCAGAATGGTAAATACAATTTTATGGGACAGGCTGCAGACGAATATCCTTTGCCCCCCGCAATGGAAGAAGACAATGTGTCGCTTTGTTTGTCTAGCAGTGTGTTGCTGAATAGCATTAACCGTGCACTCTTTGCTACAGCCGATGATGCTCTGCGTCCGGTAATGAATGGTATCTACTTTGATGCTTCGGATGAAAACTTGGCTGTGGTGGCTAGTGATGGCCACAAATTGGCTTGTGGACGAGTGTATGGAGCAAAGGCTTCGCGTCCGGGTACTTTTATCTTGCCTAAAAAGCCCGCAGGCTTGCTCCGAAATATTTTAGCAAAAGAACAGGGTGAATCAGTTGTTCGATTTACAGAACGCAATGCTGTAGTATCTACAGAAAATTATGTGGTGTCTTGCCGCTTAATTGAAGGTAGATACCCAAATTATAATAGTGTGATTCCTCAGAATAATCCTAATTGTGTAACAGTAAACAGAGGAGCTTTGCTGAGTGCCTTGCGCCGTGTGCTGATATTCTCTAGTGCAACCAGTGCACTGATAAAGATTCAGTTGGCTGCAAGTAAGATGACAATCTCCAGTCAAGATATAGATTTCTCTATGTCGGCTGAGGAATCTTTACTGTGTGACTATTCCGGTATGCCTATGAGCATTGGTTTCAAAGGAACATTCTTGACAGAACTATTGAACAACTTGGAAGGAGAAGAAGTTGTGATGCAACTCTCAGATGGAAGTAGAGCTGGCGTGATGGTGCCGGCCCAGCAACACGAGGGTGAGCATGTCTTGATGCTTTTGATGCCAATGATGTTAAACGACTAGTATATAGATACTCATATCAAAAGTAGGCGAGGCATTCATCTGATGTTCTTGCCTACTTATTTTTAAGAAAGAAGTATGAAATTATCATTGACCAGGCCAATTGTTTTTTTTGATATAGAGGCAACAGGATTAAATGTAAGTACGGACCGCATCGTGGAGCTTTGCTTGTTGAAGGTATATCCGGATGGGAGTGAAGAAACATTGACCCAACGTTTCAATCCGGGTATTCATATTTCAGAAGAAGCTTCTGCTGTAAATGGAATCAAGGATGAAGACGTAGCTCAGTCTCCTAGATTCAAAGAGAAAGCTAAGGATATTGCAGAAAAATTTAAGGGCTGTGACATCGGAGGTTTCAACTCCAACTACTTTGATATACCAATGCTGGTAGAAGAATTTATCCGTGCTGGCGTAGATTTTAATATCTCAGATTGTCAGTTCGTGGATGTGCAAAATATCTATCACAAAATGGAAAAACGCAATCTGTCTGCTGCATATAAGTTCTATTGTAACAAGGATTTGGAAGCAGCTCATACAGCATTGGCTGATACAAAAGCAACTTATGAGGTACTACAAGCGCAGTTGGATAAATATGATGGTCAGCTTGAAAATAATGTATCATTCTTATCAGTATTCTCTCGCCGTAATAACAATGTAGATTTGGCCGGTCGAGTGGTTTACAATGAAGAAGGTGTGGAGATTATAAATTTTGGTAAACATAAAGGACACCCAGTGGCTGAAGTGTTGCGTAAAGAGCCCGGATATTTTAATTGGATAATGCAGGGTGATTTTACGCAGAATACGAAACAGGTGTTTATGAAAATACGCCTGAGGGAAAAGTTTTAAGATTAAAAAACTAAAGAGATGCGAGGCAAACATATTGTATTGGGTATTAGTGGCAGTATTGCAGCTTATAAGGCTTGCTCGTTAATCCGTTTGTTGGTAAAAGCCGGTGCAGAAGTACAGGTGGTAATTACACCTTCCGGAAAAGAGTTTATCACTCCTATTACGCTTTCAGCATTAACTTCAAAGCCAGTAGTTAGTGAATTCTTTTCTCAGAGAGATGGCTCTTGGCATAGTCATGTGGATTTAGGACAATGGGCAGACCTTATGATAATCGCTCCGGCTACAGCTTCTACTATTGCTAAAATGGCTAATGGCGTAGCTGATAATATGTTGATAACAACTTATCTATCTATGAAAGCTCCGGTGATGATAGCCCCGGCTATGGACTTAGATATGTATCGTCATCTCTCTACGCAAGAAAATTTGAGTCGTTTATCCTCCTATGGTAATATTATTATAGAACCTTCATCCGGTGAACTCGCAAGTGGTTTGGTGGGTAAAGGACGTATGGAAGAGCCAGAGAATATTTTTGAGGTAGTCAAGGCTTTTTTTTCGACACGAGACAAGTTGAAGGGGAAAAAGGTGTTGATAACAGCGGGGCCTACTTATGAAAAAATAGATCCTGTGCGCTTTATAGGAAATCATTCTACAGGAAAAATGGGCTTCGCCTTGGCTGAAGTATGTGCAGAATATGGTGCAGAGGTAGAACTTGTTACAGGTCCGGTAAGCCTTTCTGTATCTCATCCGAATATTCGTAGAACAAATGTTCAGAGCGCTGAAGAAATGTATGTAGCTGCAGTTAACCTCTTTCCTCAAATGGATGCCGCTATTCTTTGTGCTGCTGTGGCAGATTTTACCTTGGATCATGTAGCAGCAGAAAAAATAAAGCGGAAGGGAGACGAACTGCACCTAAGCCTTGTTCCGACAAAAGATATTGCTGCAGAATTGGGTCGCTTGAAGCGTTGCAATCAAAAGCTTGTTGGCTTTGCTTTGGAAACAACCAACGAAAAAGAAAATGCAAAGCAGAAGATGAAGAAGAAAAATCTGGATTTTATAGTTCTTAATTCCCTAAAGGATGCTGGAGCCGGTTTTTCTTATGATACGAATAAGGTTACTATTTTGTCTGCTACAGAAGAACAATCCTTTCCCCTTAAAGCTAAAAGGGAAGTGGCGTGTGATATAATAGAAAAGTTATGCGAAAGTATTGGCAATTTATAATCTTTCTGGTGATAGGTGGAGCAAGTCTTTCTCTACATGCACAAGAATTAGATGCACGTGTCTCTATAAATCATCAGCAGGTACAGGGTACAAGTACAAGTGTGTTTGAAAACTTGGAAACCTCATTGATGGAATTTATCAATGAGCGTCAGTGGACAAATATGCAATATAAACCATCGGAACGTATTAGTTGTAATTTTAATATTACTGTCTCAAAGTACATAGAAGCAGAGAATAAATTTGAGTGCTCCCTATATATTCAAAGTAGTAGACCGGTTTTTAATTCGACCTATACAACGACGGTATTTAGTATCAAAGATCCTAATTTTAATTTCACCTATCAGGAATTTGATAAACTAGATTTTAGACCAGATGTGATAGACAATGATTTGACCGCAATGATAGGCTATTATGTTTATCTGCTTATTGGATTAGATTTGGATACGATGTCTCCTAATGGTGGAACAGAAGTGCTGCAGACTGTTTTGACTATTACTAACAATGCTCAGAATCTAGCATCAAAGGGTTGGAAAGCTTTTGAGGATAGTAAAAATCGTTATGCTATTATCAATGATTATATGGATAGTGGAATGGATGTATTCAGACAAATGCAATATAAATATTATAGAGAAGGTCTGGATGTGATGGCTGAAAATTCAGAGCGAGGAAGAGCTGGAGTTACAGCTGCCATGGATTTGCTGAAACAGGCTAAAGAGAATAAGCCCATGAGTATGTTACCACAAATTTTTACAGAATATAAGCGTGATGAACTTGTCAATATATATAAAGGAAAAGGTACTTCTACAGAGAAGGAGTCTTTATATGAGTTGTTGATGAGCATCAATGCTTCGCAGAGTTCATATTGGAATCAAATGAAGTAAGATATGCTACGTAATCTACATATTAGCAATTATGCTCTGATTGATTTTTTGGATATTGATTTCTCTGAAGGCTTCTCTGTTATCACAGGAGAAACTGGTGCCGGAAAAAGTATTATCATGGGTGCATTAGGCTTGTTGTTAGGTACACGGGCAGATGCAAAAGTGATAAAGTCGGGTGCTGTGAAATGTTGTGTGGAGGCACTTTTTGATATTTCAGAACTTCACTTAGAATCTTTCTTTGAAGAATATGATATAGACCATGATGGTAGAGAATTGATTATACGGAGAGAAGTAACATCTGCCGGAAAGAGCCGGGCCTTTGTAAATGATACTCCTGTAACTATTCAGAAACTGAAAGAAGTTACGTCTAAGATTATAGATGTTCATTCGCAGCATCAAAATCTTTTAATGGGGGATGAGGCTTTTCTGTTAGAAGTTCTTGATGCTGTGTCTGGAGATGCAGAAAATAAGGCAGCATATGTTAAGGCCTTTTCAGAGTGGCGTGTTGCTCAGAAAGAACTAGAGCAACTCAAGGTGCAAGCAGAAAAAGATAGATTGGATTTTGAGTATCTGCAATATCAATTGCGGCAGTTGGACGAGGCCAATTTTCAAGAAGGTGAGCAGGAATCTTTAGAGCAGGAGTCTGAATTACTCAGTCATGCCGAAGATATAAAGCAGGCTTTGTATAGTGTGCATTCAGGCTTTAGTGCAGATGGTGATACTCCTCTCTCGTTCCTTCGTAGTGCCCAACAAGCTTTGCGTAAGATAAGCTCTGTATATCCTCCCTCTAATCAATGGCTAGAGCGCTTGGATATTGTGTTGATAGAGTTAGAAGATATTGCTTGTGAGCTGGAAAACTCTCTAGACCAAGTAGAGTTTGACCCGTGTCGTCAAGAGTTTGTAGACGAGCGTTTGAACCTTTTATATTCTCTTGAGAGGAAGCATGGTGTACAGCAACTCTCTGATTTATTACAGATAGCAGAAAGCTTAAGATGTCGAGTAGATAATATAGAAAATATAGAAGAACATCTTTGTAAGAAGGAGAAGGAGGTCAGAAATCTGTATGCTCAGATGCAAACTTGTGGTAAAAAACTTACTAAGCTTCGTAAAGATGCAGCAAAGAAGGTCGAGCAAGAGTTGCTTGTGCGTCTTCAATCTTTAGGTATGCCGAATGCAACTGTGGCGATTGATTTTTCTCAGAGACCATCCCCGGATGATAGTGGATTTGATAAGGTGATATTCTTGTTTAGTGCCAACAAGCAAGTGCCGATGCAAGATGTTGCTAAGATTGCTTCTGGAGGAGAGATAGCTCGTTTGATGTTAGCTTTGAAGTCTATGATTTCCCATATTAGGCATCTGCCCACCATTGTCTTTGATGAGATTGATACAGGAGTTTCTGGAACGATGGCGGAGAAGATGGCCCTTGTGATGCAGGATATGGCAAAGAACTGTCAAGTGTTATGTATTACCCACTTACCTCAAATCGCAGCTCTTGGTTGTTGGCATTTTCGTGTATCAAAAACAGAAGGAGAACATGGTACCACAAGTAGAATTGATTGTCTCTCTAAGGAGGAACGAGTATTGGAGATTGCCAATATGTTAAGTGGAGAAAATATGACGGAGGCTGCTATCAATAATGCCAAGTCTTTATTAAAATATGAATAGATAGATTATGAAAAAAATATTGTTTTTATTTCTGGCTCTTGGAATTTTCTCCTTGGGCTTCGCCTCTTCAAAAGAGGTTGGTAATAAGGCTGTACTCAATTTGGTAACTTATGCTCCGGATGGTACTCTTTTACGTTCTGGTTATGGGTTCTATATTTCAGCGGATGGACAGGCTGTGGCCTCGTTCAACTTGTTTAAGGGTGCTGCTCGTGCTGTGGCTGTAGATGGAAAAGGTAAAGAATATCCGGTTCTTCGTATCTTGGGAGCTAATAGTACTTACGATTTGGTAAAGTTTTCTGTCGCGCCGGCTAAAAAGATAGAGTACTTACCTCTTTCAGTTTCAGGTGCAGCAACAGGCGAAGAACTTTCTTTGCCATATTATACTACCAACAAAAAGGATAAGCCTCTCTCTACTTCTGTGCAGCAGACTTCCGATTATGATGGCTATAAGTATTATGACTTGGCTGTAGCCAATGAAGAAAAGTTCGTAGGTTGCCCACTCTTGGGTAGAGATGGCAGTGTCGTAGCAGTTGTGCAGAAAAATCTTTTGGATAATGCCTCTACGGCATGTGCTATTGATGCTCGCTTTGCGGCCGATTTGAAAATTACGTCAGTCAGTGCTTTGAATGCCGATTTGCGTAAGATTTTTATACCCAAGGCAATTCCCGCAGATGAAAAAGAGGCGTTGGCATATTTGTATATGCTTGGTCGCACAGATTCTTTGGTGGTGGCTACTGCCATGGCCGATTTTATAGAAGCTTTTCCAGAGAATGTTGACATATATATAGAGCGTGCCGTGTTCTATGCATCTCGAGCAGACTACGTTGCTGCAGAGAAAGATTATAAGGCTGCTTTGGCCCTTTGTGATAAGAATGGTCAGAAAGAAAAAGCTGCTGAGGTCCATTATAATTTTAGTAAGACCATCTTCGCTTCTCAGGCTTCTTCACATCAGTCCGCTAACTGGACTATGGCTCGTGCTTTGGAGGAGGCCGAACTTGCTTGCGCTGTTGATACGCATAGTCTTTACAAGGTGCAGCGAGCTGATTGTCTTTTTGCAGATAAACGATATGCAGAGGCTCATGCGGCTTACTTGGAATTGGCCAAGGGATGGATTTCCACTCCGGAGATGTACTATCGTGCTGCGCGTTCTTTGGAACTCTCTGGTGGCGATTCTCTGCAAGTGATAGCTCTGCTGGATAGCACTATAACCCGTTTGCCTCGTCCTCTCAATGCCACTTTAGCCCGCTACGTTTTGGAGCGAGCCAATAGGTTGGCAGCTGTAGAGCGTTATCGGGATGCCGTTCTGGACCTTAATGACTATGAGAAGGCTGTGGGAGCCACTCGCTTGCCGGCTCATTTCTATTATATGAGACATCAGATGGAACTCTCGGCTCGCATGTATCAGCAAGCCTTAGATGACATTCGTCGCGCAGTGAGTCTCAAGCCCGGCGAGCTTCTCTATCGCTTGGAAGAGGCCTATCTTCTTCTGCGTGTGGCGCTCTATGAAGAGGCATGCACTGCTGCCAAAGAGGCTTTGAAGTTAGAGCCGGAAAATTCAGCTGCTCATAAAATATTAGGCATAGCTTATGGCGAGTTGGCCCGTAAGAGTGAGGCCTTAGAGCATCTTCGCCGTGCAGCCGAATTGGGTGATACAGATTCGGAGACATATATTAAGAAATACAGTGCGAAGTAAATCCTGCATTCATCTTTCTAAGTAAAAGTGTGTATGACCTATCCCGATAGTTTTGAACAGAAAATAGGATTTACAGAGATTCGTACCCTCTTAAAGGGGCGCTGTCTTTCCTCTCTCGGTACGGAGTGGGTAGACAATAAGGTTGTCTTTATGAACTCCTATGCCGATGTTGTAGAGGCTTTGGCACAGGCCCAGGAGTTTGCTGCACTTCTTGATGCCGAGCCCGAGGTCTGCGAAGAGAATTTTTACGACGTGCGTCCCTCCTTGTTACGCATCCGTCCGGAGCGCACCTATATGGAAGAAGTTGAGCTCTTTGAATTAGGGCGCACACTCTCCTCTGTCTGTTCTTTGGTCCAATTTCTGACACGTCCCTCAGAGGAAGATGCAGATGATGCACCCGAAGATGCCGCAGTTCCTTATCCGGCATTGTCGCGTATGGCCGGAGGAGTGACAGCTTTCCCTGCCATTGTGCGCAGCATCAACGACACGCTCAACCGATATGGCAAAGTAAAAGATACCGCATCTTCCGAACTGCTCTCTCTGCGCCACCAACTGGAGGTCACCTCGCGCAGCATCTCTCATACTCTGCGCACCATAGTAGCCCAAGCGCAGAGCGATGGCTATATAGACAGAGACGTCAGTCCTACGTTGCGTGACGGTCGTCTTGTCATCCCCGTAGCCCCTGCCTTGAAGCGCAAGATAAAAGGTATCATCCACGACGAGTCAGCCTCCGGAAAAACCGTCTTCATTGAGCCGGCAGCCGTAGTAGAGGCCAACAATAGAGTGCGCGAGTTGCGTGCCGCCGAGAAGCGCGAAGTGATTCGTATTCTTAGTGCGCTCACGGCCGAGGTGCGTCCCCATGTACCCGCCATACTTGCCTCTATGCAGTTTTTGGCTCATGTAGACTATCTGCGAGCCTTGTCAGCCCTCAGCCGTAGCTTTGAAAGCATTGTGCCCGAGATAAAAGATGAGCCGATGCTCCGTATGATGCAGGCCGTCCACCCTTTGCTTCATCAGAGCCTTATGCGCCATGGCGGCGCCATGACTCCGCTTGATATAGCTTTGCGTGGCGATGCCCGCATCCTGCTCATTTCCGGCCCCAACGCCGGTGGCAAGAGCGTAGCCCTCAAGACGGTGGGCCTGCTCCAGTATATGCTACAGTGTGGCATGCCCATTCCCGTAGGCGAAGCCACCGTCTGCGGCATCTTCCGAGGTATATTTATAGATATAGGCGACGAGCAGAGCCTGGAAGACGAACTCAGCACCTATAGCAGCCATCTGCTCTCCATGAAGTACATGATGCGCCATGCCGCCCCCGACACGTTGCTGCTTATAGATGAGTTTGGAACCGGCACCGAACCGCAAATTGGCGGAGCCCTTGCCGAAGCCATCCTCCACCACCTGGCAGAGACCCACACCATGGGCATCATCACCACCCATTACCCTAACTTGAAACACTACGCCGAGCGCAGCTCTCTGGTGGTCAACGGCGCCATGCTCTACGACCGCGCCCGCCTCTCGCCCCTCTTCGTACTCCAGGTAGGCAATCCCGGCAGTTCTTTTGCCATTGAGATAGCCCGCAAGATTGGCATTCCCGAAAGCGTCATCCAGCAAGCCACAAACATAGTGGGCGAGGGCTACGTGATGAGCGATAAATACTTGCAAGACATCGTGCGCGACAAGCGCTACTGGGAAACCAAGCGCCAAAATATCCGCAAGCGCGAGCAGCAACTTGAAGCCGTGGCGCAGCGCTACGAAGAAGAAACTGCAGCCCTCCATCGCCGCGAGCGTGCCGTGATAGCAGAAGCCAAGGTGCGAGCCGAAGAGATACTCAGCGAATCGAACGCCCGCATCGAAAGCACCATCCGTACCATCCGCGAAACGCAGGCCGACAAAGAGCGCACCCGCCAGGCGCGCCAACGCCTTTCCGACTATCGGGCCGGGCTCACCGAAGAGAGCGACGCCGCGCCCAGAGCGGAAGACGAAACGGCAGCACGCATCCGCCGACAGATGGAGAAAGCCATGCGCCGCCAGCGCCGCAAGGCGGAAGGCAATGGTGCCGAGCGCCGAGCACCGGAACAAAGAGAAACCGCCGTCGTGCCAGACTCCCCCGTGCAGGCAAGCACCCCCAAGAAAGCATTTGCTGTGGGCGACACAGTGCGCCTGAAAGGGCAGACCGCCGTGGGGCGTGTAGAGCAAGTATCGCCGCGAGGCGTCACGGTGCGCTTTGGTGCCGTGCTTAGCCGAAACCTCCCCGCAGAGCGACTGGAGGCCGCCAAAGAGGTAAACACAGCCCCCGTGGCCGCCACGTTTGTCAGCACAGCCACGCGCGATGCCATCTACGAGAAGAAACTCCACTTTAAGCCCCAGCTCGACCTGCGCGGCATGCGAGCCGCCGAAGCCCACACTGCATTGGCCTATTTCATTGACGACGCCATCACGCTCAGCGCCCCCAACGTCCGCATCCTGCACGGTACGGGTACCGGAGCCCTGCGCGAACTTGTCAGAGCCTATCTCACCGGAGTGGAAGGCGTAGCCCGTTTCCACGACGAGCATGTGCAGTTTGGCGGAGCCGGCATCACGGTGGTCGAGTTTAGCTAAACAGCCCATTCGGGGCATGCAGAGACACCTTTAGTAGAGGCTTACAGATTTTCTGTAAGCCTCTTTTTGCGCCCCTGCATCTCCGGTGTTTTCTTAGTAGCTTTCTAGGAAAACTTAGTAAACTACAAATTTTTCTTAGTA